>JBOGJS010000382.1:0-5464 GCA_050745365.1 Terriglobia bacterium | reverse complement strand
GTAGTATTCCTGGCCATAAAGGACTCCGAGCTCCTGGTCTGTCGGCTGCGGATTCACGAAGATCAGGCCGCAATCAGCGCATCGGACTACGTTCGCGCCGTGATCGATCCGCACCAGCCGGTGCTCGCTGGCGCCGCACAGAGGACATGGAACAACGTGGGGCAAGTTCGTTTGACCTCACGGCCTGACTACGTGTTCACCGCCCGTGAAGAACCTTGCTCACGGCGCGACCTTAAAATGCGTGTCGTCCGGCTGGAACCTTCCTAACAGCCGTCCGACGCTCGGGCACCTTGGGATCTTTCTGCTTCAGCAACCGGGGCGCGCACATGGCCAATCCCCAGATGAAAAACCAGTAGCGCATACCCAGCCAAGACATGGCGTTGTAGTGGATAATTTGCGCTACGAGCGCGAAAAGGATTCCCGCGAAGGCGGCTCGCTTCCAGCGCTCTTTAGCCGAATTCATGGCCCCATAGCAATCTGCCATCATGGAGAGGAGAAGAGCAAGGAATATAGCCGTTCCCACAACCCCGGTCTCGGCCAGCATCTGGACGAAGAGGTTAAAGGAGATTGCCGTATCCGGAGAATAGCTTCCAAAGCTGGACGAAGCGATATCTCCCTGGTTCAGGGCCCAGACGGGGAAAGCGTGATACATGTAAAAAGCGGATTTGCCGACCCCTACTCCGGTGAAGGGGTACTCCGAAAATATATTGAATGCGGCCTCGGCGCTGGCTAATCGCTGACGGGTTGAAAAACTCGGAATGGCGCTTGGGTCAAAGCCGTTCTCGACCAGTTCGGTAAGGCGGTCGCCGATGAATTCTTCGCCCTTGGACGAGCTCACGGCAGCGGCAGCGAGCACTGCTGCCAGCAGAAGCATTCCGACGAGGAGGCCCTTGGATCCGCGGCGCGCGTATGCAACCCCGACGATCACCGCTGCGGCGAAAAGCGCTCCAAAACAGCCAAAGGAAAGCGTTCCGCAGAATAGAACCAGCGCGACTGTGGACCAGAAGATACTCCAACGCGGGAACTTCCAATAAAAGACACCGCAGACGAGCAATGGTACGACGGTAAGGAGGTAGTCTCCCGCCATCGATGGCTCGTACGCAAGAAGCGTAAGGCGGGAGCTCGGCACCGGCCAAGCGCCTGAGTGCAAGAGGCGGAACAGAGAAGCCATGTGGCCCGCCGGCCAGCGGTCCATGCCGAGATTCATCAAGGCAGAGCCGGCCGTGCAAACAAAGCCGAGAAAAAGACACGTGAGTGCAAAGCGGAAGTCCTTCCACGTCCGCACGAAACGGAGAGTCAAATAGACGATCCAGCCGTCTACGAGCCACTGGACAATCTGCTTGAGGCTTTTGGTGGTGGGATTGTGTCCAGGCCACATGTAGGGATTCATAGGGTGCCGGATGAAGAATGATAGGCTGATGATTGTCATTAAGCCCAACAGCAGCCATGCCGAGCGTCCCTTGGGAACAAAAATACTGGTCGGCCGCAAGACGGCATCTCCCAAAACCAGAGCTCCGAGCGCAGCCGCAATCAGGACGGTGGGCTGGCCGAAAGTTTTCAGATGGCTGGGCCAGAGCTCAAGTGCAGTGAAGGGGAAGGATACAATCAAGGCGCCCCACAAGAACTTCTGCAAGGCATCGACCCTCGGCTGCATTTGACGCAATTCAACGGGCCGGTGCGCGTCGTTGCTGCCAGGAGCGGCGCGTTGCGCCGCGCGTCTGTTATCGTAGAGCAAAGTCCCGTTCATATCTTAATCGCGTCCCAGGCTGCGGCGGGTTAGCAGAGTTTGATAGAAGTGAACCCACTCCCGGCAAGCCGAATCCCAGGTCATACTCTCGGCATAGGAGCGCACGCGCTGCTCCATTCGGCCGCGCTCCTCAGCCGCCAGGGAGAGGAAACGGAGAATCCCTTCGCGCAGGGCGGAGGTGTTTTCTGGCTCAACGGCGAAGCCAATCCTGTTCTTCTTCACCGCATCACCCAAGGCTCCGACGTCGCTTGCGATCACGGCCCTCCCGTGACCGCAGGCCAGAGTCAGGATTCCACTCTGCCCTTTGAAAGAATTGTCATACGGAATAATCGCCGCGTCGCACGCTGAAAAATAGTCGTGCATTCGGTCCTCTGAGACGTATCCAACCTCAGTTGCCACCCATTGTTCGCACCCATTTCGCTGGATAAGTTCCTTAACCATCGCCTCGGTGAAATCGTGAGGTCCGCCAGCAATGATCAGCCGGCACCCTGCGAGTCCTTTGATGGCCTCAATGGCTATACCAATCCTTTTATCCTTTCGCAGAATGCCAAAGACGAGGAAGATGGTTTCGGTTGGACCGAGGCCTAATCGCCGGCGAGCTTCCTCTTTGCTCAAGGCTTCAACGGGATCGCCAATTCCGTGCGGCAAAACGCGTATCCGCTCCGCCAGTTCCGGATTGAGACCAAAATGAGTTATAAGCCCCTGCTTGAGAGACGGGTCAAAAACGAGGACTCCATCCACTTGGCGCCTGATCAACCTTCCCAGGCAATGGCGATAAAGCCAGTAATAAACCTTCCGCTTAAGGCCTTGAGGCGTAGTCAGCCTGATCATCTCGTGCACCGCGAGGACGATGATAGGCCGGGTGCGCTTGCCTCGTAGCATGAGACTAATTACAAAGCTTAACAGAATCGGATCCGCGTCGTGAAAATGGACAACACACAATTCCCTGCGTCGCGTTGCTGACGCAGTGAGGGCGAATGTTCGCAGCTCCCACATCTCTCTTCTGAAAAACGTCCGAAAAGAGTTCAACTGGATCTTCCCTCTGTGGGCCCGCCAGTCGGAACAGCCTACGTCGTCCGGAGCCGCTTTGAGCACAGAAAAAGCCAGCGGATTTTTCGAGGAACGCGCACTGAGCCCGCCATAGGTTACGAGCGTGACATCGTTCTGAAGGCGGGCCAGGGCCTCGCACGTTCTCACCGCCCATCGCTCGAAGTGCCCTGGACTTCGTGTGTAGGGCTCGACTATAAATATCGTCATAGGCCGGCGGTCCATCGGAGCGCGTAGTTTCGGAATTCCATTGCAAAGCGTCTGAAGAACGTCAAGAGGCGCCGCGAAGCTTACGCTTCGCGTAACGCAGCAAGGCCCCGCAGATCTCCGGAAGAGGCCGATTAAATCTCTCTTTCAACATCTCATGCTTTACCATTCCCTGATTATATCTTTGTAACCAAAAGCCGTCTCCCAGAGGGTCAAACAGCGGAGCGGACGTTCTGCGAAAGAAAGCCGTCCAGCTTACCACGTCAAGGAGCTTGAACATCTCGTCAGCTTTTAAGAATTCGAAGAGATCATGAATGCAGGGCATCCACATATTGTCAACGATGAGCAGGGCGTCCTCTTCCAGATGAGGATAGATGTAGTAGTACTCCAGTTGGGGAAACGGAAAAGCATGAGGACCATCCAGAAGCGCGGCCTGCAATTTGTTCTGAAATGCATAAGATGGCAACGTCTTCTGCGTCGGGCCTTCGACAAACGATGTAGTGGCGGGGTTGAAAAGCTCTGATGCCTTGGTATTCGTTACGCTACCGCCGCGGTCAAGCGCGAAGACCGTGTGATCAGGACTCACGTGCGAAAAAATCAGTGTGCTGACGCCACAGCCGGTTTCCATCGAGTGCTGAATGGGCCGGGAGCTCAGGTGTCGCGCCATGATCTCCAACGCGCGGGGAGTAAATGAGCCTAAGGTGTGCAACGTCTCGGACCCTGCGATGATCCGATCAAGAAGACTGCGGTCCAGGGACCGCACGCCGGAGAACTCCTTGGACATGAGTTTTCTTCTGTTTGACATGAGTTCTCTTCTAGTCGTCATTCGCGTTCCGTGGCCGGCAGCGCGCGATCTACGGGGATATGCGGGCAAGCTCCAGGAACGAACAGCCCCACCGCTGCACGGCCTGCCAACTGGCAGGCCGGATCCCGGCCCGCCAACTCGCGCTTCGTAAAGCGTCCGCCCATCGCTCGAAGTGGCCCGGACTTCCTGTATCGGGCTTGACGATGAATACCTTTCATAGATCACAAGTGCCAGAGCTGCCCGTCCCTGCTGCATTCTGCATCCATTGCTGCGACGCCGCTCATGATAAAATTACAGTGTTTTTACACTGCTTCCTTCCAGATGCGTAGCATACTGTGCCATGATAGGGGCCCGTCAAGGAAGGCTCGGCGACGACAATGCTTCGGAAGATTGCTAAAGGAATACTACATCCGGCGCGTGCTGCCAATCGCATCTATGGTAATGCCTACCTTTGGAATTACAACTACGCCCGCCTGCGGCAACCCAAGGCAAAGGGGGCCGTTCCACAACATGACGCCCGGGTGCACACCGAGGTTGTCAGACAGCTCAACTCAGAGGGCTACGATGTTCACGATTATACCTTGGATATCGATGACTTTCGACGCTACTTGAGGCAAGCAAATTACTCCCAGTTTCCCGGCTACTATCGTGGCGGAAAGAACCGAGCGGTCACTAATTTCACCGAAAAAGCTCTGGAACACTATCTGGCAGCGAAATTCCTCGGCCTAGGCCCCGGGGACGTCTACATAGATATCGCCAATGATGAATCGCCTGCGCCGAAGATATATCACGCGCTGTACGGCTGTAAGTCGTATCGCCAGGACTTGAAGTTCCCGCCGGGACTTCACGGGGACGCAATTGGTGGGAGCGCGGCCAGCATGCCTCTGCCCGACGGCTATGCAACAGCCATGGCTCTCCACTGTTCCTTCGAGCATTTTGAAGGTGATGCAGACACCTGCTTCATCAGAGAGGCGAATCGCGTTCTCGCGGACGGCGGAAAGCTCTTTATTTTGCCGCTTTATCTCCACACGCAGTACTCTATCCAGACGGACCCTGCCGTGCTTCCCAAGGGTGGCATTGAGTTTGAACCTGAAGCCACGCTGTACTGTGCAAGGTCATGGGGGAACCGGCACGGCCGCGTCTACAGCGTTCCCCAGCTCACCGCAAGGATACGCCCGGCCCTTGGAAGCCTGGATTTGACTGTCTATGTCGTCCAGAACGAGAAAGCGGTTGATCCGTCCTGTTACGTGAAATTTATCGGGGTCTTCGAAAAGACACAGAGCAGTCGCTCGCGTATGCCCTGACAAGTCGGGCATGAAAAAGAATCCCATTGGACCAGCGGCGTTAGATGCAGGTAGTTCACAGGCTCGTCAGATTCGCGCGAAAGCCCCCTCGCGAAAAATTGCGGACCGTCTGCGCCAATTTGGGGGAAATGGATTGGTATTGGAAAGTCCATAGTCCGGGGAACGACAGAACAGCTTATGTTATTGGACTGTTCGGCACGGGACGTTGGTATCTCAATGAGCTGATGTTGCAGAACATTGGAGAAAGGGCGAAATATCTTAGGGATAAGATCCGCGTCCATCCCGGTCCGACGTCGATGATCTACAGCGGCCATGCCACAATAAGGCATGTTTCTCGCCATCAGGCTTTGCCAG
>JBOGJS010000381.1:0-4854 GCA_050745365.1 Terriglobia bacterium | reverse complement strand
GGCTCAGGCTCCCTGCCCAACCGCCGCCACGAATCAAGGCACGGGAAACGGTCGAAGCGGAACCCAAGAGGCTCCAAATGTAGTGCCGACCTTGGAGGCCGGTTTGTTGAAAAAACGAGGGTTACGTCGGCTCTACGCTCCCAACTGCGAAAGTTGGGCTGGTGCAGAAAGTTTTCGAGCGATGGAATCTGCTCGCCAGAATTGGTTCGACACACGGAACAACGTCAATATGGCGCTCGCGGGCATAAGCTATGATTCTCCGCACCTCTTCCTGTGTGAAGCGCGCCCCAGGGTTCAGTAGCGGATAGCCGTGTAGTTGAATGCTCGCCTCGGAATAGAAGTAGTACTGATTGGCTTTCCAACGTGCAAGGAAATCGATCTGGCGCTTGACCTCCTCCTCCGTGGGAAGCGGACCGTGACTCATATCCATCATGAAGCCGCGGTATGCCAAAGACGGCCAATCTTCGATTTCTACTTCCGGCAGCACGGCCTCCCTCCCATGCATCTCAACCATCTGTCGCAGAGTTTGAACTCCATAAAAAAGCCCGGCGCTCGTTCGCGCTCGAATCTCAGCCCCGCGGGGTGTTACCCGAATAGAGTAAGACTCCCTCGAGTCCGGGCCGGGGCGGTCGTCGGCTCCGGGTAACGCATCAATCGGACCGGTCCGGCGGAGAAGCAGAACCGGCGATTTCGATTTGCTCAGCCCTTCAGTCGGGATGACACAGGTGCACTTGGCGCCCAAAGCTTGCGAGAGTTCCCGCGCTGCAAACTGGTCTTCGGGGCTGGGCGTGGAAGTAAATTGAATTTCCATGCCTTTGAGCGGCAGGTATCCGGCCCCGTATTTGGCGCGCTGTGGGTGTGGTAACACAACATTATGCGCAGCACCCCACGCCGGCCAGAGAAAAGCCAAAAATAGGCAGAGCGATAGCCTCTTTGAAAAAAGGAGGAAGGGCGGTTTTGTTGCCGCCCTTATGATATGGTTGGTGCCAGTGAAGGAATCCATTGTTTTCCGTCAGTTTGAAGTGCAGCAGCCCCGCCGGCCGAGAGGCGGTACCACTCTAACCTTTGCCACCTGTCACCGTAACCGTCGATCTGAAAGGCCGGCCTGGGGCCGCGCGTCCCGATCGTGCCGACTGCTTTGAAACGGCACGTGCAACTGAGTCGTCTGGATATTTCTGCGCAAGCCGCCGGATTTCGTAACTGAACTTCAAGAAACGTTGTTCCCATCTTAAGGCCTGTCGCGGGGTGTAACGGTAGAAGCCCTTGGCGTTTGAGACCCCACGGCCTCCCGAAGCGACCACCTTTTTCATAAGCTCCGGTACGCTCTTGCCGCAATTCAATTCTGGGAACAGGCCCTTCATTACGGTGCCGTAGGCTGGAATCCCGGTTAAATCCAGGAACCGGAATGGACCTGCGAACGTGATCCAGTAGCCCAAATCGTTGCGCAGAGAACGGTCGACATCTTCAACCGTGGCATATCCTGACTCGACCAGGTAAAAAGCCTCACGAAGCATCGCGTAAAATACTCGATTGGTAATAAATCCACGAATGTCCTTACGCAGTAGCGAGGGCTCCTTGCCCCAACCTCGAGCCAGCGTCAGCACCCGGCGTGCAAACCTAATGGCAGTTTGACCACCACAAATGATTTCCATAAAGCGCGTGATGTGAGCTGGCTCAGCCCAGTGAATGCCAAGGATTCGCTCGGGATGGCGGGCGCCTCTCTGAACATCGGTCACGGGAAGACCTGACGTGTTTGTGCCGATGATCGCGCGGGAAGATAGCACGTCTTCAAGGTTGTGAATGATCTCTCGTTTTATGTGGAGATCCTCCGTGGCAGACTCAATCACGAGCTGGCAGCTTTCGAATGGCTGATAATCCTGGACGATGGCAAGCTGCCGAGCCACACTGGAAGGGTCACTCTTCAGGATTTCCTCTTTCCTTGAAGCAGCTAACAGAGACCGGACTATCCGCCGAGCGCTCCTGCGCCGTGAGGCGTCCAGCTCCAAGGCCGTGACCGGATGCCCAGCGCTTAACAGGCAGGTTGCAATGCTCGTCCCCATGAGGCCGAGCCCAACCAGTCCGACACGAGTTTTTTCAGGGGCTATTTCTCGCATAGTGTGAATTCCTGCCTTCCGATTCGTTTCGAGAACACCGTCACAGTTATGCAACATGCATAAGCACCTGGCTTTTGCGGCGCTCTTCCCAAATGGTGATCGCGAGAGTGCTACCCAACACCATGATCCCACCGAAAATTGCAATGGGGGTGAGCTTCTCGCCGAGCCAAATCGCCGCGATGGGAACACCGAATAAGGTGATGAGATAATTGGATAGAGCTGCCTGGGTAGCATCAAGTTTTTTGAGAGCTTTCAGGAACAGCACCATAGACAAGTACTGCTGGAATAGGGCAAGCAAGGCGAGACCGATCCAGGTGCGTTCGGCAAAGCCTGGGATGCGGATGACCACCCACCGCTCGCGAGCCAGAACCAGAGGCGTTAAAATCACTAACATCGCCGCATAAGTCAGAAAAAGCATCTCCATTGGCGAGTAACGCTCAAGCAGTTTCTTGCCATAGGAATTATAGAAGGCGCTTCCCAACACTCCGGAAAAGATCAGGCCGTTTCCGAGCAAATAACCGGTTCCAAAGTTAAACTTCCGAAGGCTTTGCCCGGAGCAGAAGACCACGCCAATGATTGCAAGTATGAAGCTAGCCCATCGTATCCATGTCATCCTTTCGCCGAGCAGGTTGAACAACATCAGAATGCTTAAGAAAGCCGCCTAGGGTGGCGTATGATTGGTGCAGGCAGAAACTAGATCTGTGAACAAAGGAGGGGCTTGATGGACCAAAACACAGAAGAAGCGCTCGGCGACGCGCCAAGCAGAATGTCGCGTCGCAGTCTGCTGAAAAGCGCCGCAGCTCTCGCCTCGGTGGCACCGCGACCCGCCCACGCGCGACAGACGAATCTGATCCCGGCCTACGTGGGCACCTACACGGGGAGCGGCGGTAATGGGAAGGGCATTTACCGCTGCGAAATGAATCCTTCAACCGGCGAGCTTTCGCGGGGCAAGCTTGTTTCAGATGTTCCAAGCCCCACCTGGCTCGCCTTTGATGCTTCCCGGCAGCATCTCTACGCGATCAATGAAATCTCCAGCCTTAAGGGCAAGGCTTCCGGGTCGGTAAGCGCTTTTTCGATCAGGCGGCCAACTGGCGACCTGTATTTGCTCAACACCGTAAGCTCAGGAGGGGCGGGGCCTGCCTATTTAAGCATTCATCCTTCCGGTAAATACGCGCTAGTGGCCAATTACGCTGGTGGGAGCGTCGCGGTGCTCTCCATCCTGCCCAGCGGCGAACTCGGTCCCTCGACCGACGTCAAGCAGGACAAGGGTACAGTCGGCAGCGAGCACCCGACGAGTGCCCCACCGGGGAACTTCGCGATCAGCGGTCATGATGCGCCGCACGCGCACATGATCCATCCCGACCCCTCAGGCCGATTCGTTCTTTCCACCGATCTCGGACTGGACAAGATTTTCGTCTGGAGGTTTGACGCCCAGAAGGGCACGCTAAACAGCCCTCAATCCGCCTCGTTGCCTTCCGGAGACGGACCGCGCCATTTTGCGTTCCATCCCAATGGCAAGTGGCTTTATTCGATCCAGGAAGAAGCCTCCACGCTGGTGTTGTTTGACTATGATGGCGTCAAGGGAACATTATCTCGAAGGCAGACGCTTTCGGCGCTGCCCCCCGGTTTTGCTGGGACGAGTTTCGGCTCGGAGGTAGCGGTATCGCCAGATGGAAGGTTCGTTTACGCGGCGAACCGCCTGCACGACAGCATCGCCCACTTTACGATTGGCAGGGCAGGCGGGTTGACACGCGCGGGCGAGACCTGGACGCGCGGGGACTATCCGCGTAATTTCGCGATCGATCCGACGGGCAATTTTCTTTATTCGTGTAATCGTCGGGGCGACTCCATCACCAGTTTCCGCGTCCATCGGGGAACGGGAGACCTCACTTTCACTGGCCAGTACACGCCAGTCGGTAGCGCCGCGATGATCCTTTTCCTCTCCTGAATTTGTGCTACCCTAAACGTACGGGGGCATTGCAAACACCCCGGAGATTGAATGCTCCAACCAGGCCAACTCATTAGCGAAAAGTACCGCGTCCTCGAGGAAGCGGGCGCCGGAGAGCTGGGACCCCTCTATCGCGTCCAGGAATTGGAAACGGGAAAGGTGTGCGCCCTCAAAATCATCAAATTGCCTGATGATGCGGACCGCGACCTTCTTCGCCGGCTTCTAGAAGACGTGGATAGGATTGAAAACCTCAAAGGACCCCACATCATTCCTCCGGGCCGCGTGGAAGGAGCCGACGGGAACCAACCTTACGTCGTACGCGAGTTTCTAGAAGGCGTTACGCTCGAAGAGTTAATCCGGAAAGAGGCACCCGTTCCTTTTCATCGCGCCTGCTCAATCGCGCGACAAGTTGCCCAGGCGCTCGAGACGGCGCATCATGCGGGGATTGTTCATGGCGATCTCAAGCCATCCCGCATCCTTCTGGTCCCTGGGGATGGCGCGGAGATCGTCAAGGTGCTCGGTTTTGGGTTCTTCACGCTCAAGCAGAACTATTTTTTGGAACTCTCAAAGCTCGCGCTAAAGGACGGCGACCATCCTCTTATGGGCGCTCCGGAATATATCTCCCCTGAACAGGCAATAGGGACTGGCGCTGAAGGACTCGATGGGCGCTCCGATCTTTATTCGTTGGGGATTATCTGGCATCAGATGCTCACGGGCGAAGTGCCTTTTCGTGGCCAAAACACGATGGAGATTCTTCTAGCGCACTTATTCACTGCGCCACCGCCTTTGCAC
>JBOGJS010000380.1:0-7940 GCA_050745365.1 Terriglobia bacterium | reverse complement strand
GGAGAGCCGCTCGTGTCGATGTTGACCAGGAAATCGGAATTCGTCCCTACGCCTGTGTCGGTAAAGTTGAAGCAGTTCGCCGAGGTCAGCGCGCAAGTGAAGCTGCTCGCGTATCCCTGCGAGAGCGAAAGCGCTGCCGCAGGGTTCCTAAGCGACGACTACGGTATTCCGCCAGCAAGTTGGGCGTAAAGCTGCACGCCAGTCGATGCCGGCGTTACACCCGGAGTCACCTGAATGTCGATGAGATCGTTAGCGGCCGCCGTAAAGCTGTCCGTCGTATCGGAGCAGCTGGTTGCTGTACCGGAAATTGTGCAGGCCACAGCCTGAGATGTCGCATTGTCCCGCCAAGTAAAAGCCCACGAGTTGCCGCTTCCCGGGGCCGTTCCCCCGACGGCGGTAAAGTCGCTGATTTGCGTCACACCTGGGACCATGGTTTGTACCGCTGTTTCAATGGACGATCCACTGGCCCCACCGCCGACGGGAACATAGGTTGTGCCCGAGGTCGCGATCGACCCAGCGGAATATACGAGCGCGCCATCTCCCGGCGCGCCGCTACCGACGGCCGGTAGCGGCAACAACAAATGCGCCGCGCCGGCTGCCGCTAAGACGCAAACCAAAAAGTACCATTTTTTCATAGGCGCTCCTGACCGCCGGGGCGGGACGCGAATCCGTCAATGGAAAGGCTGTGCATTTTTGGGCTGCGCCTGTATACCATTACAGTTACTAACTGACGAGATACGCCAAAAAGCGGACGATGTCAAGCCCTCACGGTCATACAGCCCTCACGGTCATACGTGTCCCTGTAAGCAACTCTCAACGCTGCGCAGGTGAGTCAAGAGCTCGGGCCGGCCCCTCAGAAGCTGATACCGCCTTGGGCTCTCTTTTGACCACCCTCATAAGTGAGCTTCTCGCGGCTGACAATCGTGGTGGCCCATGTTAATCTAAGCGCAAGAGGGACCCGTTTATGGCCACAAGAACTTTACTGACGGTTCAGGACTACGCCGCGCTGGATGAGCCGCCGGGCGTGCGGTACGAACTCAGCGAAGGAGAACTGATTGTGACGCCCTCGGCAAGCTATTTTCACAACACCGTCCGCGATAATCTGCACGATCCCTTGCGCGCGTTTGTTGGAAAGCACAAACTCGGTGGGGTTACCTCTGAAACGGACCTCATCCTGGTTGGTGAAGTCGTGCGACGGCCTGACGTAGTTTTCATTCGAGCCGAACGCCTCACAGGTATGGACCTCGATCAATCGCCCTTCCCAGTAGCTCCCGATCTGGCCATCGAAATTGTCTCGAAGAACGATCGCGCCGACGACCTGATGATTAAGGTGTCGCAATATCTCCGGGCGGGCGCGGAGGCCGTCTGGCTCCTGTACCCTAAAACCCACGTCGCCGATCGGTACGTCCCTGGCAAGCTCGAACCCGAAGTCTTCTCCGCAAAAGCCGGCCACAAGTTCGAAGAGCCGGAATTGCTTCCTGGATTTTCGCTCTCCCTTTCCGACATTTTAGGCTGAGGCCTCTGACCTCATCTGTTTTTGGGTTGCGAGACAAGCGCCCTACCGCGCGCTGTTTCAAAACAGCCCTCGTTTTTTTCCTCTTAATCTTTGGCTTGACTTTTCTAATCGCCACAGTAGGCTTAGTGTGCGCGACTAATCCAAATGTGAGGGGCCCGCACCATGCGTCAGCGATCGTGTCTGTTTTTTCTCATCGTTCTGTTCGTCTCGCCATTCTCATCGGGTGCGCTGGCGCGGCCGGTGCGCACTCGAAACCAGCGAGCTATCAGGAAATACCGGCTTGAGCCTTCGCGCGAGCCGAAGCTTAGCCGAGAGCAAGTCATCCGGCTGCTGCGGCAGAGAATCAAGTACGTCTTCGTTCTGTACCAGGAGAATCGATCGTTCGATTCCTATTTCGGCACCTTCCCCGGTGCGAACGGTATCTACAGCGCCAGCCAGAAGTCGACGCCAGGTTTCGAGCAGCCGATCATGAACACGAACGGGACGATGGGCGTTATCCGTCCCTTCCGCATTGGTCCTGCGCAGTTCGCAGCCGACACGGATGACGTCAGCCACTCTCATCCCGCGCTGCTTGCGAAAATGGATATTAAAAACCACGTCCCTCAGATGGACCGCTACGTCCTCACTGAAGAACGGAGATTCAATAAGTTCGGCCATCCTTCGCTTAAGGCGAAGCAGATGGGCGAACTGACGATGGCTCACGAAGACTGCGACACCATCCCTCTTTTGTGGCGATACGCGGATCGGTTCGTGCTGTTCGACCACATTTTCCAGGAAATGGTCGGTCCCTCAACGCTCGGGAATATTACGATTATTGCCGCACAAACCGGCCAAACCCAGTGGGCGCTGCACCCCAACGAGGCTTTCCGTAATGGCGTGGGAGTTCCGGTGCTGGGTGACGATGACCCCTTCTGGGGATCGCAGCTTGACCCGAATCCGAAGGCCGACAAGATGCCCGTGAATCCTCGCGACTTTCACAACGGCAAAGAACGCGGCACGCAGATTAACCTGACGTTTGCGACTCTGCCCCTGACGCTCTGGGGAGAGCAACTCGGCTCCATCACACGATCGGATCGCGACCCTCGGCGTGATCTTGCTGACGTCGGAGATGACGTCACTTTCATTTCGAGCCGCAAGCGGCTTCCGATGGCCTTCGGCTGGTACCAGGAAGGATATGACCAAGGGCCCGGCGATCCTGATGCAGGTCCATTAGACGCCTACGGGCTCCACGCTTCGTACGTGACGCATCACAACGGGCCACAATACTTCGGATACATCGCCAATAACCCCCAAATGCGAGAACAAATTCACGGTCTAAGGGATTTCTACGCCGCGCTTGCCGAAGAAACGCTTCCGAAAGAAGGCGGCGTCTTCTTCGTGAAGGGTGGCTTCAGAAATATGCTTGGTTTGAAGCCGGCCGATCCGGATGCCGCTGTTCAGAAGAACTTTGAGGGCGACGACGGCCATGAAGGCTATTCGGATGCGCAAATCAGCGAAGCGACGCTGGCTAAAGCCATCAATAAAATTGCCGCAAGCCCCTACTGGCCCGAGAGCGTGATCATCATTAACTGGGACGATTCCGAGGGCTCTTACGATCACGTGCCGCCGCGCATTCTCGCCTGGGGGCCGGATGGCTCGCCGATTACCGACGGCCCGCGCGTCCCGCTGATTTTGGTTTCGCCTTACGCCCGCGCTCACGCCGTCGTTCACACCGCCGGCAGCCAGGCCTCGGTGGTGAAGTTCATTGATACCGTCTTTCATTTAACGCCCCTGGCGCTTCTGCCGGACGAAGAAAGAGGACGCCGCCTGGGTGAAGAACGATGGGGACAGAAATACCTGGGCCCCGAGGACGCTCTCACGCCCGACGTTACTGACCTCACAGGTGCCTTCAGCCCGGCGCGACTGCTCGGGAAGGCATCACCCCTGCCGCCCAGTTATGCCCAGATTCCTGAATCGCTCGTCTTGCACCTGCCGGAGCAAACGGGCTACGGCTGTAAAGCCCTCGGGATTGTCACCACGGACCGCCGGCTGAAGATTGCGAACCGGATTCCCGCCGACTTTAATCCCCGACCTGTCACCGATCCGAGTCGGCCGGCAGAAAGCAGTGAGAGGTAAGCAGGGTGCAAAAGGCAGAAGATAGCAAGCAAAAAACAAACCTCACGCGATGCGGAAATATTTATGTCGCTCTGTACCGTTTCTGATTTCCGCCGTCTGCATTCAGCCCGAATGCACGTGCTATACTAAGTGAGCCTAAAGTGGGAAAAGAAGGAGCCTTAGGGGAATGAGCAGACGTTTACGTTTTCTATTGATCGCCGTCTCTTGCGTGCTGGTTTGCTATATCGTCGTCGGAGGTCTGCTCGGCAAGGGCGCTTCCACCGGTGAAGAGACTTACAAGGACCTCGGGGTATACAGTGAGGTTCTTTCGCGCATCAAGAGCGACTACGTGACGCAGCCAAACCTCCAGAGCGTGACGAGTGGCGCCATCAAGGGATTATTGGAAGCTCTGGACCCTTACAGCACTTATTTCACTCCGCAGCAATTTAAGGAATATCTGGCGCATCCTGGGCCGGGCCCGGCTGGTGTGGGGCTCTTTGTCTCGAAGAAGTTCGGGTTCGCTACGGTCGTTTCCGTTCTGCCCGGAAGCCCTTCTGACCGGGCAGGAATCAAGCCTGCTGACTTGCTGGACCGCATCAACGGCAAACCGGTGCGAGAGCTTTCCGCAGTCCAAATTATGCGCAAGCTGGATGGCGAACCGGGTACCACGGTTGACGTTTGGGTGGTAGATGCATCGCGCGGCAAGCCTCAGAAGCTGACGCTGACGCGGGAAGTCATCAGGCCTCCGCCGGTCGGGGCCAAGATGGTAGGTGCGCATACCGGCTATGTGCGGGTAGACACGTTTGATGAGGGCAAGGCCGAAGAGATTTCGAATGCCGTGAAGCAGCTTAAGACGCAAGGAGCCACGAGCATCGTTCTCGATCTTCGGGACTGTGCGGGTGGCAAAGCCGAGGAAGCGATTAAAACGGCCAGCCTCTATCTTTCCCAGGGCCTGATCACTTACACGTACGGCCAGCGCAGCCCCCGGCATGATTACACGGCCGAGCCAGAAGGTACGGTCTTTAAGATGCCTGTTGCCGTTCTGATCAACCGGGCCACGGCAGGGCCCGCGGAGATCGTAGCGGATGCCATCTTATGCCACAAGCGCGGCGACGTGGTGGGTGTGCCCAGCTTCGGCGTCGGAGTGGTCCAAAAGGCCATTCCGGTGGGAGATGGCTCTGGATTGCTTCTTTCAGTAGCCAAGTATTACGCACCGGACGGCAAGGCGATCCAGGACAATGGCGTAACTCCCAACATCATGATTCCGAACCCCGGTGAGGCCGCTTCCTTGAACGGCGCTCCTCTCGTTACCCCGCAGCAGTTTGGCACTAAAGGCGACCTTCAGCTTCAAAAAGCCATCGAAGTCCTCCAACAGGAACCGGTGCCTGCTCAAGCCGCGTAATCGTGAAACGCCGCCGGTACCGTAAAAAGAAATCCAGTTCTTCTCCGCGGTGGTATCTAGCGGCAGGCGTTGCCATTGCCGTCGGCCTCTCAATATTTCTCTTGACCCGAGGCAGAACGCATCCGGCTCTGCGCCGTTCTCGTGAAGCTCGCGTTCCATCGCACCTCGACCCCGCGGAGGTGGCAGAATGCTTTCGGCGCGCGGTGGAGCAGGCAGGAGGGGATAACGCCTGGATCAGCAGGACGCTCCAGGATGGGAAAGCGCCGGCGAATTCGTTTGATATCCTGGCATCGCCACAAGCGTACGGGCCAGTGCTCCACGCTATCGAGCGCGAAGCACACCAAGAGCACCTGTTCGCTCGCGTGGCCGAGAAACTTTCGCCGGGAGGTTTCAATGCTTCTCAGATTACGCTTGCTGCAGGCGATGAGCCTCTCTGCCGCCTGCAGCTGCACGAGGTTCGCTGGATTACTCGTGTCGCGATCATTGTGGATGATCTCGGACAGAATCCCGGGCCAGTGCGTGCCTTGTTGCAGACACATGAAGCGCTCACTTTTTCAGTGATGCCTCGTCTGCCCTACTCCCGCCAGACGGCAGAGGCCGCACACCGCGCGGGCGTAGAGGTGATGCTTCACTTGCCGATGCAGCCGCTCGAGATCTCCCGGCCGGATATCAGCCCGCACGAGATTCAGGAGGGAATGAACGGTCGAGAGGTCTCGTGCACCATCGAAAGCGATCTTGCTTCTGTGCCCTGGGCGGCGGGTGTCAACAACCACATGGGATCACGCGCAACTGAAGACAGCAAGTTGATGGCAGAGGTTATGATGACGCTTGGCCAGCGGCATCTGTACTTTGTCGATAGCCGCACGACCCCGAATTCCGTGGCTTTTAGGGTCGCGCGGCGTCTGAACATTCCGGCATTTTACCGGTCCGTTTTCCTGGATGACGTGCACACCATCCCTTACACGCTTGGACAGTTGCGCAAATTGTGCCACATTGCCGAGCAGCAGGGCGCCGCGCTGGCTATCGGCCATCCCTACCGTACGACACTTGCTGCGCTCAGAGAATTCCTGCCCTCGCTCGAGCACGAAAACATCGAGTTGGTTCCCGTCTCTCGTCTCCTTCGCTCACCGGAAGTTGCTCCTCTTGCTCCACCCCTGCGCGTGGCATCTCGCGGCGTTCCAAACGATCGGCGCTGTCGCTGAGGTAGAGCCGCGTTCAGGCTGGCAGAACCGAGCTAAAGCTCGGCGCCGTGTCAGGCGACGGGCACAAATTTTTGACAGGGCCTGCCGCATGTGTGAAGATACGGAGTTACTATGCGTCAGGAACGCTTAGCCCGCTGGGTTGCCGCCCTTGTTCTTTTCCTTCTGATCGTCGCGCCGCTCTTCTCTGACGGTGTGAATCTACTGGTGGATTGGCTGTGGTTCAAACACGAAGGCTATCGTGTCATCTATCTGACCATTCTCCGCACCCAGATTGGGCTGAGCGGCTACTTCGGCCTGGGCTTCATGGTGCTGGTCGGAATTAATCTCCTCATCGCGCGTACTATTTCCCGTCGGTCCGGCTACCACATTTGTAATCCCATTTCCGAATTTCCAACCCTCGACCGTTTCAACTCTTTTTTTCGCGGTGTCATCTGGTTTAGCGTTCTGCTGGTGGGATATTTCGTGGGTGATTGGGCAACGACGCGCTGGCTCGATTACCTTCTCGCCACGCACTCGGTCCACATGGCGGCCTCCGACCCTCTTTTCGGAATGAACCTCAGCTTTTACATGTTCCGTCTTCCGTTCATATGGTTCGTTTATCACTACGCCCTGGCTATCCTGATTGCCTGTGTGCTGAGCGCGAGCTTTCTTTACTTCATCGAAGGTGGGGTTTGGATGACACCCCGGGGCATCTCCATGGCCCGTGATGCGCGTTCTCACTTGATGGTGATTGGCGGTCTCTTTTTCCTGCTCTTTGCCTATCGCGCGCGCCTGGGGATGTACAATCTGCTCTATTCGTCACGCGGTCTGATTTACGGCGCTGGCTATACGGACGTTCACGCCACCTTACCAGTGCTCTGGATTCTGCTCGTGCTCTGTATAGTGACGGCCCTGGCTTTTTTCGTGGGGGCGAAAATGCGGCGGCTGCGTCCCCCGGTCATTTCCATCATCGCGCTGGTAGCAGTGGCCATTATCGGCGGCGCCATTTATCCCGCCGTCGTGCAGAAGTATTTCGTGACGCCGAGCGAGCTCGAGAAGGAAGAGCCTTATATTGCACGCGCCATCAAGTTCACCCGCAAGGCTTATGCTCTGGACCGCTTCGACGAGCACAACTTTCCCGCCGTGCAGGATTTATCACTGAACCTCCTCCGCCAGAACGACGCGACCATCCGTAACATCCGGCTGTGGGATCATCAGCCGCTGCTGAACACCTTTGCGCAGCTTCAGGAAATCCGCACCTATTACGACTTCGTTCGGGTTTATAATGACCGATATTGGATCAGCTCCAACTACCGGCAGGTCTCGCTTTCCGCGCGCGAGCTCTCCTCCGCAAGTCTCCCGGACCCGAACTGGGTGAACGAGCACCTGATTTACACGCACGGCAACGGGCTTTGCATGGGGCCGGTCAATGAGTCGACGCCGGACGGTCTGCCGGTCCTTTTCATCAAGAACATTCCCCCCGTTTCCACCATTCCACTCAAGGTCACGCAACCTGACATTTATTACGGGCAACTCTCGAACAACTACTGCATTGTGAAGACGGGTGCCAAGGAGTTTGATTATCCTTCAGGGGAGCAGAACGTTTACACCACCTACACGGGCAGCGGCGGCATTCCGGTGGGCGGCATCTGGCGCCGGCTGCTCTTTGCCTTGCGCTACCATCAGATCAATATCCTGCTTTCCGGCTATATCCAGCATGCCAGCCGCATCATGATCTACCGCCGCG
>JBOGJS010000379.1:0-24602 GCA_050745365.1 Terriglobia bacterium | reverse complement strand
GTTCGCCTTGGCCGAAGAAGGAGCCCTTTTATCGGCCTTCGAGAACGTGGTTGCCCAGGCGCCGTTTCGTAACATGGTAACACCGGGCGGTAGCAGCATGTCGGTGGCGATGACGAACTGCGGCCCGTTTGGCTGGGTGACGGATAGGCGCGGCTACCGCTATGACGCCGTCGACCCGTCGAGCGGAGCGCCCTGGCCACGAATGCCCGAAGTATTCGTAAGGCTTGCAACCAGCGCGGCAGCGTGCGCCGCGTTCAACGGATTTGCCCCCGACGCCTGCCTGATCAATTGCTATCAGCCGGGGGCGAAGTTATCCCTCCATCAGGACCGCGATGAGCGAGACTTTAAAGCTCCCATTGTGTCCGTCTCGCTGGGGCTCCCCGCCGTCTTCTTGTTCGGCGGATTGCGCAGGACGGATACACCGCGCCATATACCGCTGGCTCATGGCGATGTGGTGGTGTTTGGGGGGCCAGCCCGGCTTCGCTATCATGGCATTATGCCACTCAAGGAGGGGCATCACCCTTTGATGGGAAGTCGCCGTATTAACTTGACTTTCCGAAAGGCTGGCTGATCCGCGAAGGCTCTGGGTTGAGTGGAAACGAAAAGCACCACCCGCAGAGCTACCCCTAAGTTGGCGAGATGTTCTTCAGTGGCAGGTTACAGGCGGGCGACTGGGCGTGAAATTGGTTTCCTTGATAATCAAGTTCCTTTAATCCGCCTCGCGATGTGTAATATCCGGCAACGGCTTCAGCTTTTAGAAGCTTGAAAAAGCGTGTCCCTGCGTTCTCATTCTCTTTCTCCGGCTGCTCACCGCTCACGAGCTTCAGGATCTCTGTTTGCTGCTGCTCGCTCAGCGCGATAAACTTCGCGCCGTGCCTTTGTTGCGACTCGCGCTTGAGCCACGCAAGCCCCTCCCGGCACACAGGTTCCGGAGCATTCGTTTCCTGGTGGTTCACGTACTCAGCGCCATAATACGCCACGGCGACGGCGCGGTGTTCTGGCGAGAGCGCTTTTGCTGCCCGGCGAATGCCCGCCGCGGAGGCGACGCGCAAATCAATCCAACGGCACACCGCGTCGGCTTCGCCCTCGTCCAGGCCCAAGAGGAGTTCCACGAGTCGGCGAAGCGCCTGGAATTCATCGGCGGAAAAGAACGCAGGCCTGAAGGGGCCAACGAGGGGCCGCACGTAATCCGTTTCGCTGCCCGGCGGAACTGGATGAAAGAGTCCGTCGCTTTCAAGAGCGCGGCCGAGGCATTCGCTGGAAGGGGAGTAGAGCCCCGGCGGCAAGGCGGCTTCCGGGTGTGCTGCGCCGACCGGAACGGCCGGAATGGCCGCGCTGCCCGGAGAGGCCGGAAGACCGGCGATCAGCGCGGCGCCGCCAACACTCAAAAGCCACTCACGACGCGAAACCGAAGTTGCCTCTTCCGTCTTGGGATCCGGAGTGGGTTCCCCATCGCTTTTCTTCTCGTTATCGCTCTTCATCGACCCGCCTCATAAATTTCCCCGCCGGAATTCTTCCGCGATGTAATCCCCGGCGCGCGCCGAAACCGCCATAATCGTCAGGGTGGGCTCATAGCAGCCCTCGGTAACGAAGCAGGCGGCATCAGTGACGAAGACGTTCTTTGCATCGTACACCTGGTTGAAGCGATTGAGCACATTCTTCTTCGGATCGTTTCCCATGCGCGCCGTACCGCATTCGTGAATGTTCTTGCCAAAAACGCTGAGTGCTTCGCGCGGGGGCTGCACATCTTCCAGTTTCATTACCTCGAGGACGGCGAGGATATCCTCGCGCATGGCCCGCGCCATGGCAAACTCGTTTTCACCGTGGCTCGCGCTGATGCGCAGCACGGGAATGCCCCAGGCATCTTCGATTTCCGGGTCCAGTTCCACGAAGTTCTCGTAGCGCGGCAGGCATTCGCCTTGCGCCATGATGCCAAAGTGATAGGGGATCTCCTCGCGGACACGGCTGCGGAAGCCGCTGCCATAGCCGGAAATAGCAAAAGCTTGCGAGTAGAGTTCCTGCCCGGCGCCGCCGCTGAAGCGGTAACCTCGCAGAAAATTTTTGTTGTGGTTCTGACCCACATTCGTGTATTTAGGGATCAAATACCCGCAAGGGTTACCCACCGGCTCGCGCCGGGATGACTTGAGCGAAGGAATGATGCCGCCCGCGCCGTGGATCGCGAAGTGATCCTGCAAATAATGCCCGAGCACGCCCGAAGAATTCCCGACGCCGCGCGGAAACCGGGGTGAGCGTGAGTTGAGCAGGATGCGCGTGGATTCAAGCGTGCTCGCCGCCAGCACCACCACTCGCGCATGAGCCTCGCGATGGCGATGCGTGGTGCGCTCGATATAATGCACGCCCGTAGCCTTCGCCTCTCTGTCCATCAGGAGGTGGCTGACCACCGCATCACTCTGAAGCGTAAACTTTCCCGTGCGGGCCGCCGCGGGCAGAGTGACAGCCGGCGAATTGAAATACGAAGCCGTGTAGCAGCCGCGCTGGCATTCATTGCAATAGTGGCAAGCGGGACGCCCGTTGAGCGGGACGGTCAGGTTCGCCTCGCGGTCCGGCATCACCCGCCAGCCAAATGTCTTCTCGATCACCTGCTTGGCGAGCAGGCCGCCGCAGGAAAGATTCATCGGGGGTAGAAAGCGGCCGTCCGGCATCTGCGGCAGACCTTCTCGCGAGCCGCTCACGCCGATGAAGCTTTCCACCTTGTCGTAGTAAGGCGCAAGCTCGTTGTAGTCAAACGGCCAGTCTTCGCCGTAGCCATCCCGGCTGGCAGCTTTGAACTCGTTATCGCTGTAACGGTAGCTTTCGCGGGCCCAACAGAACGTCTTGCCTCCCACCTGCCGCCCCCGAATCCACATGAACGGCTTGCCCGGCGGGAAAGTATAAGGGTGTTCGTCATCCTTCACAAAGAACTGATGACTGTACTCGTCGCAGGCGTAGCAAAGCCGCTGTATAGGCTGACGTTTGAGTAACCTCTCCTGATCGCCGAAGCCGCGAAATTTGAGCTGGTAGGGCCAGACGTGCTCGGTGAAGTCCCGCGTGGGAACGCGCGGGGGCCCGGCTTCAAGCATCAGCACCTCAACGCCTGCCTCCGTCAGTTCCTTCGCTACCCATCCGCCGCTCGCGCCAGAGCCGACGACCAGGGCGTCATAAACCTTTATAGAATTAGCCATGAGTTATTCAAGTTTCAAAAGAATACAGTGTAGAACACTTTCCACTGAAGCGTGCCCCGAATGATCTTGATCCTTCCTTGGAATAGCAATGCCCCTCACCGCACGCTAAACCCAGCGGTCGAACCACTGCATCATGAGCTGCTGTGCGTGCGCGGGAAATTCGTGAGGCCCGACGTACGTGTAGGTTGTAAAGCGCTCGGGCTTCCCAATCGCCTCGTAACATTGTGCCAGGTTTCGATAAGCAGCTTTGACGCCATCGGGCGGAAAAAGCGGATCCTGGGTGCCATTCACGCACATCATCGGATTAGGGATCGTGAGTGAACCCACATCGGGATAATCCAGATACTTGAAAAGCCCTGGAACATTACCCGCCCAGATCGTATATTTGACGAACCACGGAACAATCTCGTGAAATGAGGTCATCCAGCCCACAACGCAGCTTGCCTTGATCCGAGGATCGAGACCCGCAAGGAAGTTCGTTCGCCATCCGCCAATCGAGAGGCCAGTGCAGGCAACTCTTTTGATGTCCACCTCGGGACGTGTCGCGAGGTAATCGATGGTCCGGATATCGTCCCAGCAAACAATGCCTCCCCAGGTGATGCCGGCGTCCTGGAGATTCCTGTTCACGAGCCACTGGTCGCCCCCGTTACGCTGATTGATATTGTCGATTGCTTCGGCAGACTCCATTTTCGACCAGGTGTTGATGCCCTGCGCCACGTCCGAATCCAGAATCAGCCGGCGCTCCCCGAAGTAATACATGTCAGTCACGATCACGGCATAGCCATGCCGCGCCAAGGTGATCGGGAAACTCAGTCCGGCATAACGCCACTTCCGAAACGCTGTAACCACCGGATTCTCATTTTCAATTTCCACGATCTTCTCTTTGCCGTAGTAGAAGAATCCGCTGTGATCGTGCAGCGCCACCACCGCCGGCACCGGAAACTTCGCCCGCTTCGGGTACAGGAAATAGGCGGGCACTTCGATATCGGGTGTGGTATGAAAGTGTAGATATTCCCGGATGTAGTCGCCTTTATCCACTTTCTCCAGAATGCGCGCTTTAGGCTCAAACGACTGCGGCCGATAAAGCAGGAGGTCGAATATCTTGGCGCGGGCTTCCGCCTTCCAGGCTTCCAAATCCTTCGGCCGCACTTTGAGGAACGCCATACTTTGCAGCGCTTCGCCTTGTTTCTTCTTGATGAAAGGATACAGGCTGCCGAGCGGCGAACCTTTCCAGTTCTCGTTTCGGTCTCGCTCGATGGTGGCCAGCTTTTTCGCGAGTTGGTTCGAGCTGGCCTCCTCGCCGGCTGACGGTGCAGCAAATGCCGCCGTGCCCACGGCGGATAGAGCGCCTCCCGCCCCGAGCGCGCGCAAGGCGCTCCGCCGGTCCATGTGCTGAAGCTTGATCATCTGTTTCCCTCAATTCCCAGAAAGCGATTAGCTGTAAGGAATATTGCGGCTCGCCATGATTCCCTTAATATATCCAATGCCAAATATCTTTCCCTCGGGCTCATATCCAGGATGGGTGTTCGGGTCTCCGTCCATGGTTGGATCGTGGTCAGGCCTGATGGGGCCGCGGAAGCCGTTCTCATAATATGTTTGGAACATCTCGCCGAAGTTAATTGAACCGTTGTCTTGGAACGTTTCCACAAATTGGTATCGGTTGCCGACAAGGTTACGGGCATGAATGAAGAAGATTTTGTTTTCCTTGCACCATTCCCGTGCAAGCTCCTGGATGTTCTCGCCCATGAGATAAAAGATCGCCTGGTCGAAGGTGACGCCATTCACCGGGCTTGGGACAATGTTCATCGCGCGCCGGTAATTGGTCGCGCTGACTAAAATGCGCGCGATTCCCCGGATCTCCGGGATGGGCGGGTCATTCGGATGCAGCGCCATCCGCACGTTCGCCTTTTCTGCCACCGGGATCACCGCCTTCTGGAAGTATTCGAGGTTGTGCCACATTTGGTCCGCGCTGACGCGGCCCCATTTCGTGAGCCCTTCTTTTTCCTCGACGCGGTCGTCGTACGCCATTTCCAGCGCGTCCCCCCTGCCCCGATGATCCTTCGTCGTCCGCACCCAGCCCAGGCCGGCGACAAAGCCATAGCAGATCATATGAACTCCAACCTGGCTCAGCGCCTTGATTGCCGCGATATAGTTCTCGATCTCTTCATCTCGCCCGGGAAGGCCAAGCGTGATCTTCTCGGTCGGAACCGGGTGGTTTTCCACTCCCGCGATGGTGATGCCTGCGGCATTGAACTCCGCCTTGATCCTTTTCAGGGTCTCAACATATTTGCTGCGAGGGACAAGACTCAATGGGTGAAGCACACTCGCGATCGCGTGAGTGACTCCCATCTGCAGCGCTAATTTGACCATATGGTTCTCGCCTGGGTGTAACATGAGGGCGAGCTTGATTGTTTCACCGCTTTCCGAGGACCGTTGAGCCGCGCTCGATTTCGGCACAGCCAATGCCGGCGCGGCTGCTGCCGCAACCGTCGCCAGCATTCCCTGCATACACTCCCGGCGATTCAACCTCGGCATGTGGTTTCTCCTGTTTTCAGAACTTCAGCTTCGCTACAAAGTCAATGGTTCGGTTGCCCGCCGCGCTGGTAACAAGGCCAAAGCTGGAAGTCCCGAATGTAGTATTCGGGCTTGCGAACTGCGGAGTGTTCGTCGCGGAAAACCATTCGCTGCGGAGTACCAAATCGAACCTTTCACTCAGACGAAATTGGCGCGAAAGTGAAGCGTCAAGGTTGAAAATGTTCGGCCCGGCCAGGATATAGGGCCCTACATTTCCAAAGGTTGCCGGCGGCGGCGCCGAGAAGGGGCTGGTATCAAACCAGGGCTGAGTGCCGATTCCATACAGCTTTTTAATGGGGCCGCTGACATCAGGGGACTCGGTATTGCCTGGGGTGTTGAAGCCAGGACAAGCGCTGGTGCAGGTGAAAAGCAGGGGAAATCCGCTGGTAAACTCCCACACGCCGGAAATTTGCCAGCCCCCCAGCACCTTGCTGCCAGCCCCTGTATTCAGAAATCGCTCTCCCCTTCCGAAAGGAAGCTTCCAAATGAAACTTTGATTGAAGATGTGAGTCTGGTCGTAATCTGTTCGCGCGTAGTTCTGCCGCAGATCAACGTAGTTCCGAAGACCGTTTGTGGCAGCTCCGGCCTGGTCCATGTACCCCAGTGCTTTGCCGTACGTATAGGAAGTGGTGACCGAAAAGCCCTTACTGAATCGATGGTCCAGTTTGACCTGCAGAGAATCGTAGCCGTTTCTGAACGCCGCAAAGAGCTCATTGATATTCGGGGTGGTGATGCCGTACTGATGGAAAAGAGGCTCGCCCGCGGCACCCTGGCCGAGGACAGTTGCAGCATTGAGATTGTACTGGATCGGGACATCGACGGCACGATTACCGACGTAGGCCACATCCATGGTCCAGCGGCCGGGCAACGTACGCTCGTAGGCAAGATTCCAGGACATGACGTAAGGCTCCCGGATTTGCTTGTTGATCGCTAAGTAGCTCCCGCTTCTCAGAAAAGGGGTATCAACAGGGATGATGCCGCTTGCAGGTAAGATTGAACTGAGGGGTGGCAATGGCGGGAATCCGGCTGTCAGGCTATCCGGAGTCCCATTCGTGAGCACGGCCGGGCCATAGCTCGACAGGCTGGAGAAGCCTACTCCTACCGTCGTTGGATAATTGCTTGCATACCTGTCGAATGGGAATGGCGCGATATAGCTGATGCCAAAGCCTGCCCGCACCACACTGTTATGCGTGAGACGATAAGCTGCGCCGAAGCGCGGCCCGAAATTATGAAGACGGCTCACGACTCCCAGATTGTCTGGGATACTGCCAATCCCGGCGAGTTGCAGCTCGTTGGTGCTTGGATCGTAATTGGATAGGTTGCCCTTAAACGATCCCGTGGGCGAGCCGTAGTACTCCCAGCGGATTCCGGGATTCAGCGTTAGCTTTGGCGTCGCTTGCCATTTGTCTTGCGCGTAGAGGAAAACATCCGTTTGCCGGTAGGTGGGAAACCCATATGCAAAATCGTGGCCTGTCGAACTCGGCACATCCAGCAAAAAGCTGGCAAAATCATTCGCGAAACCCGATTTTGGGCCGCCGTTCAGCGAGGTTGGACCCGGCCCGAAAGTAAACAGTCCTCGGGGATTAAAAAACACGCTCAAATAGAGGTCGTCCCGAATGCGCCGGATATTCGTTCCCCATTTGAAGGTGTTGTTGCCATCGATCTTGGTCCAGTTACTGACGTAATCTAAATTATCATTGGCGCGCACCCAGGGGAAGCTGCCAAACGTTCCAAACATCGGATCGGAGAATCCCCCACCACAAATTTCGGGTGGGCCACTTGTGAAGTCGTTCAGGTTGATCCCTGGGATGCCCAGTTCGGCGGCGAGATTCTCTTTGTAGCCTGTCGGATTCGCCACGTTGTAGAACCGGGTAAGGCCCACGCGGGTCACGGTGAGTAATGTTGGGGAAAAAACGTGGTCCCAGTTGATGCCGGATGAATAGGCCTTTTCGAGCCCGGTGCCTTCCTGGCCACTGGCAATGGGCCCGCCGAAATTTCCCCAGGCGCCCGGCTGATTCTGGGTGGGTTTTTCGAAACTCAGACGGCCTGAAATGTGATCCTTCTGACCCTGATAGCGATCGATCTTAACGGTAAAGGCCGGTGTATTCTCCACAAATTCACTGCTGAGAAGCAGATTGTTCTGGTATTTCAGAGTCCCGGGAGCCGTTTGATTGGCGTTAGGAAGCGGGACAACGTTCAACAGTTTCTGGGCGATAGGATCAAGGTTCTGAGCAGGTATGATATTGCCGGTGAATTGCTGTCGCCCCGTCCCGCAGAGCTTAGCATTGCCGTCAGGGAGGCAATCGGTGCCATCTCCCGTAAAGGGGTTGAAAATGCTGGTAAGGGCCGGATCACTGAAATCTCCGCTGCGCATGGCTGCAGTTGGGACGCTGAAGGTGTAAAACTCCCCGTTGCGCATCGCATCTTTCCAGAAATCAACAAAAAAGAAGGTCTTTTGTTTCTGGATTGGACCACCCACGTTAAACCCATAGTTGTTATTCACCAGATGGGGAGAATGAAAGGGCTGCCCGCCCGCACCTCTCTCGAAATAAGATCTCGCGTCCAGCGCATTGCCTGAATAGTACTCGTACGCTTCGCCGTGAAACTGATTTGTGCCGGATTTCAGTATGACGTTCACCTCAGCTCCCCCGGCGCTGCCGAGTTCAGCATCGTAATTGCTCGTTGAGACCTGCACCTCTTGAATCTCTTCAATGGGGGGAATATAAATCTGATTTCGATTGGTGCGGAGATTGTCATTTAAGCCTTCAATTTGGAACATGTTATTTATGCTCGAATTTCCATTTACGTATGTGGACTCACTATTCACGGCGTTTTGGAATGTCGAGTGGGTCCTCACCGCCATGGAACTGCCGGGAACGAGGTTAAGGAGGTTTTGGAAATTATGATTATTCGTGAGAGGCAACTGCTCGGCCTGCCTCTGAGTAATTGTTGCTCCCGTGGTGGCGCTCGCGGTCTGGAGTGTAGGTACAAGTCCAGCGGTAACCTGGACCTTTTGCGCAATCGCTCCTACCTCGAGCGTTATGTCCACACGATCGGTCGTATTCACGAAAAGACTTACGCCGGTGCGGACCTGTGTGCTAAACCCCTCCTTCGAGGCTGAGACGCTATACGTCCCAGGAGGAAGGTTGGGAACGGAATAGTATCCATTTGAATCTGCCGTGACGGCCCGCTTAACGCCTGTACTGGTTTCCGTAACTGTTATCTCGGCCGCGGGCACAACCGCCCCGGAAGTGTCGGAAATCGTACCTACAATTGTCCCGCTGACCATCTGTGCGTATGCGGCTGGCATCGACAGCAACGCCGCCGCGACTGTCAAAATAACGACGAGACGCTTTGACATTGTACCCTCCCAATCGTGATTTATTGATACTCCTCCTGTTCAAATACATCGCGTGTCTCGATCCGCAATTGCCGGATACGATCTCGAAGGTGCTCTGCCAGCTTGGCATACCCGGAGAAACCGTAAAGATTGTGTCGCTCGAGCGGGTCCTCCTGGAGATCATAAAGCTCAAAGATTTCCGGCGCTTCCCAGTAATCGATAAGCTTGTAACGATCCGTGCGGACGCCACGGTGCTTTGGAACCATGTCGGGCGCGGGGTACTCGTAGTATTCGTAGAGCCAGTCTTTACGCCATTGCGGGGGCTCGCTTCCTTTCAGGAACGGAACGAGACTTCGCCCCTGCATCCATTCGGGCACTTTCAATCCTGCAAGCTCCAGGATCGTGGGAGCAATATCAAGGTTCAGCGCCATTTCCTGGCGCACTCCCGGGCGGATCAATCTCGGATAGCGAATGGCCAGGGGAACGCGGATGGAGGGCTCGTACATGAACCGTTTGTCATAAAAGCGCCATTCGCCGAGGAAATAACCATGGTCTGCGCTCACCACAATGACAGTATCATCCATCTTGCCGGTACGTTCCAGCGCATCGAAGATGCGACCCATGCAATCATCATTGGTCACAACACCTACATAATGATCCTTCACCAGCTCTTCGAGTGAGCGCGCGGCGTCGCCTGCAAAAACTGTAGTTCCGATCTTGTTGGTCGTGTACTTGAAGAAAAAAGGCTTGCCCGGATAACCTTTGAGGTCGTCATCAAAGGTTGGAGGCTTGGGAATATCGACTCCATCGTACAAATCGAGATAACGTCGTGGACGGTAGAAGGGGCCGTGCGGGGCGATGAACCATAAAAAAAGGCAAAACGGCTTCTTGTGCTCCTGGTTGAGCCATGCGAGCGCCCGGTCGGTGAAAATGTCGTCGACGTAACCCTGGTAGGCCTTTTCCGACTTTACGATCCCTTTCGCGCTTTCCGTGATGACGGGGTCATAGTAGTTCGCCGCAGCCGCTTCAATTCCGAAATAATAATCCCAGTCACGCTTCGCTGCGCCCATAATATGGGCCTTTCCAATAAGCGCTATTTCGTAGCCCGCATCGCGCAACGTATCCGCAAAGGTAGGAAGGCCGGGCGGCAACGCCCGGCCGTGGCTCCCGGTGTACTCGTTCGGGTTTGAAGCGAGACTGCCCCGAGGAGGATGCCGATAGACGTCACCGTTATCAATGCATCCGGTGGTGTGCGAATAAAGGCCCGTCAAAATCGTTGCGCGCGACGGCAGACAGAGAGCGTTAATGACAAATGCGTTGGGGAAATTCATCCCCTCGCGCACCACGCGATCTAAGTGCGGAGTGGAAATGATCTTGTTGCCTGTAGAACTAAACTCATCCGCTCTCACCCCCTCCCCGAGGTAAAACACAAAATTAGGCCTGGGAACATCCGGCGTGGCCGCGGCCGAATGCGGCAGTGCAGACGCGACCGCCAGGCCGCCGAGAGCTTGCGCTCCTGTTTTCAGAAATTCCCGGCGCGAAGGGCTGGAATTTTCCGGCTCCGTCAACTTGTTTTCGTTACCCATGCTTCCTCCCTCCTGAGAGGCTTAAGCTGGATGGTTCGTGAATACTCCGTCTGTCGCGTCGAGGTGTGCGATCCCCATCTTTTCACAACCCTTCTCTGCGGACTCCGTGTTCAGAAACACTCTACCACAGAGCGCACTGAGACGTTCCGTGCCTGGTGTTTCAAATTTCCGGGGTAGCGCAGACCTCCGTTTTTGAGGTCTGCGGTTTTTGCCCGAAGATCGCTAAAAGCCGCGGACCTGAACCGCGCAGGTCCGCGCTACACCTGTCATGCTCCAGATTGGCAGCCGAAGGTTGTGAACGCTCAGAATGACAGGCGAGGACCTTTGCGCAACAAATTCGAATTTATTCACACCTTCTTCAGCCGTGGGAAAAGAGGAACCGCGAAATCCCGAAGCCCCGGAGGGCGGCAGAACCTACTCCCAGGTGTATCGCTCATCCACACACAATCCGCGGGTGGCGCAGAAATCGTCTTGTGATCTCTGCGACCAAAGGGGCTTTCTGGGACGGTAACCCAAAAAGATCGCAGACATGCTGGGAAGCGCATGTCTGCGCCACCCGTGATGTACGAATCTCGTTCGAGGCGAGCCTAAAAATTGAAAAAGGTGTAATAAGGCTCCTGCCGGATTTCGCGCAGCAGCAGCAGCGCCAGCTCGCGAGCGTGATAATCGCCCCACATCGAGGATTCGCCGCACGGAACTTTCTGTCCGTCAGGAACGTAATCCCAACCGCGCGGACGATGATAGACGGAGTGCAGAATGAGGCCCTGATGGGAGGATTCCGTCGAGAGGTACGGTTCGGAGAACAGCGTCCTGGCAGTGGTGAGCGCCGCATGGTGATATCGTACGGCGCGATCGGTTTCCCTCTGAAGATGGTTGAGATACCTTGCCAGCCTCCACAGACCTTGAGCCGCAATGGCTGCCGCCGAACTATCTACCGGCTCGGCTCCGTTAAAAGGATCGCTCGGTTTTTTCCTCCAATCACCGAGCTCCTCGAGCTTTGGCGCTCCGTTATCCCAGTAAGGGATGCCGTCTTCGGCAACCTCTTCCAGATAGTAATCGGCGGCAGCAATCGCGGCGCGGAGCATCCCGCTGGCAACTGCGTCGTATCCTCCGAATGCGTCAAACTCGTCTGGCGAAACGGTCTCTATAAACTCGAGCTCCTCCGCAAAGCCGCAAACAGCCCATGCCAGACCCCGAGTCCACGTACTGAACGGAGAATACCCTTGCTGAGTACTGGGACACCGGTAAGAGCCATCTTGCATGTTAAAAATGGATTCGTGCGCGACCCGGCCCCGCACATCGTAAACATCCCTTCCTTCGCCATAGTAGACGTTGAATTCCGCTGTCACGCTAGCGTGCTGCACCAATCTCTGGAGCAATGATACGCGGCGGTCATTTTCTTCCATCAGGATATGGCCCAGGCGATGAGCGCTCGCGAGCGCCCGAAGCGAGCGGAGCGTATCGATGAAGAGGGAATGCGGGCCATTAAAGGAATAAATGTACCCTCGCCCATCTCGGATTTTTGACCAGCGGGCTGCCTGGACAGCTCCGCTCACCTTCAATGCCAGCTTGTAGAATTCTTCCTCAAACGCCTTGAGTTCGAATTTATTTTCCTTCCCCAGACGCAGCAGATTTCCGTAGGTGCTGACGTTGTTGAAGCCGTGGTCATGCACGCCGATGTGAGTGAGGTGGGGAGCCATCCGCTCAACCGTGTTACGCCGGCCGTAATCCAGAAACCACGGCTCACCCGTCCCATCAAATTGGAGCAGCGCGGAGCCGTAGAGAAAGCCTTGCGTCCACTCGGTCCAGGCCTGAGCGGTGTAGCGCCCGTTCACGGTAAAGACGGGCGCCCCGCTCATCGCGCGCCAGTCTTTGTCGATTGACTTTATCTTTGCGGCCGAAAGCTCGAAGAGGCGCTCGATGCATGGCTCTAAGGCCGCGACCGATAAGGTGGGGTCCAGGGAGATCATAAAACCCGGAGGTGGAATCCGCCGTCCACATTGATCACTTCGCCGGTAGAAAATGGCAGGCGGTTTTCTGCTATGGCGGCAACGGCCAAGCCCACATCCTCCGGCATCCCCCAGCGCCTGATCGGAGTGAGGCCCGCCTCGATCAAACGATCGTACTTTTCCTCGACGGGTTTTGTCATATCCGTCCGGATCACGCCCGGGCGCACCTCATAAACATTGATCCCGTGTTCAGCGAGCCGCGCGGCGAAAGACTGCGTCGCCATCGAGAGCGCCGCCTTGCTCATGCAATACTCTGCGCGGTTAACGCTGGTGGTGTATGCGGAAATCGAGGTAATGGTGACAATCCGCGGCTTCGGCCGGTCTCGCCCGCCGCTGGCTAGCCCCGAGAGCCAGATTTTGGCCAGCGCCTGGGTTAGGAAAAACGGGCCTTTAACATTGGTCTCCATCACCTGCTCCATGCTCTCCTCGCTGGTCTCGAGCAGGTCCATTCGCTCGCGCGGCGCAATGCCGGCGTTGTTCACGAGCATGTCAATCCAACCGAATTTCTCAAGCGCGCTGTCGAGCAGCTTCCCGCGACCCTCCCGGGTGGAAATATCCGCCTGAATGACTTCAAAGCCACTCAGGGTCGATGCGGGCGCGGCTTGCCGGCACAGACGTTCGCATTCGATTGCCGCCGCTTGATCGCGGACATAATTGATCGCAACACTATGCCCTGCGCGAGCGAGCTCCACGCAAATACCTCGTCCGATCCCGCGAGAGCCTCCCGTAACCAGCGCAACCAAGGGTTTCATGAAGGTTTACGGCAACGACTTTTCAACCGGGTCAAGAGGCTCAACCGCAATCCAGGCCCGGCGACGCCAAGACTCCAAGCCTTTCTGCGCAAGCTGGACGCCTTTTGCACCTTCAAGAAAATCCCCACAAAAAGGTTCGTCTTTGACGACTGATCGCAAGAATAGCTCCCATTCTTGCTTAAACGCGTTTTCGAAAACTTGATGATCGGGGACTCTCTGCCATCCATCGAGATAATTGATGCGGGTGGGAAGGTCTGGATTCCAAACGGCACGGGGAGTAACTGCGGCCGGCTGTACGCAACATTCCCGGAGCCCAGCCACGGCTGAACCGAGAGTGCCATCCACCTGGATCGTCAGCAAATCGTCGCGGCGAACGCGAGTGCACCAGGAGGAATTGAACTGAGCGATGATTCCGCCTTCGAGCTCAAACGTCGTGTAGGCCGCATCTTCCGCCGTGCATTGGTACGGCTTGCCGTGTTCATCCCAACGTTCGGGAATGTGAGTGGCACCTAGACACAACACCGCTTTGGGCGGAGCAAAAAGATGGTCCAGAAGATAGCGCCAATGGCAGAGCATGTCTAAAATCAGGCCGCCGCCATCTTGACTGCGATAATTCCATGAAGGGCGCTGGGACGGGGTTACATTGCCTTCGAATACCCAATAACCAAAGTCGGCGTGCACCGAGAAAATCCGGCCGAAGTAGCCCAATTCACGCAGTTCTTTGAGCTTCAACATGCCGGGAAGCCACAGCTTGTCGAGCACGACGCCATGCTTTACTCCGGCCCCTTGCGCCAGCCGATAAAGGTCAAGCGCCGTTTCCAAATTCTCTGCCAGGGGTTTCTCACAATACGTATGTTTGCCGGCGGCAATGGCTTTCCGCACGTCTTCCGCTCGTCGGTCCGTGGACTGCGAATCAAAATAGATGGGGTATTCGTGGTCCGCCAGGGCACTGTCGAGATCGATGGTATAAGGAAGTCCGTCGAATTCGCGAGATAGCGCTTCAAGCTTGGCCGCGTTTCGGCCGACGAGCAACGGACGCGGCATGATGGTTTCTTCGTCGCTGAGTCTTACACCCCCCTGGCGAATGATCGCGATGATGGAGCGTTCGAGGTGCTGATTGCGCCCCATGCGTCCTGTGACGCCGTTCATCACGATCCCTATATTGTGAATCTTAACGCTCACTTTGCGGGCTCCTCGTTCCCGTGTGCTGCGGGTGCGCTCCCGAAGGAAGCTCCGGCACATCCACACCCGCGCGCGGCAAGGTCCCATCGAGTTCCTGGTGCCAGTGCGCAACATCGCCGGCGGGCCCATAGCAATAAAGCATCCGAAGCGGTACGGAGCCCGTATTGGTAAGCTGATGAAACACGCGCGGCGGAATGTAAACCGCTTCGCCTTCTTTCACCTGGGCTCTCTCCTCGCCCAGACACATCTCACCCGAGCCTTCCAGAATGAGATAAATCTCCTCCTGGTCTTGGTTGTGCCACGGCACCTGGCCTCCTTCGGGCTCAAGAACCGTAACGCCCATGCAAAATGCCTTTGGCTGAATAGGGCTGGCGCCGCCCGCTACGTTTTGAGTTCGCCGCCGAGCAGGATAGGTGCGTCCGGCGATTTTTGACAAATCTGCGATGACCATGACCCAATCCTCAGTGACTCCCTGTTTACCGTGTGGAGAAATAGAAAACTGAACTCGATCGGCATGAAAAATCGACGCTCTCACGAGCGACTTACGCTAGCATAGCCCCGGAAGCGCGTCAAGAAAGCCGGCACTTGGCGAGTGGGTCAGTTTTATTTGGACGCGGCTTCATGCCATCACCTGGCGAGCGAAACTCGCCGCTACAAATTCAAACTGAACCACTACGGGTTCGAATCAGGGCGTTGCATACATTTGCCACGCGTCTCGGATGTCATTAGCCCGGAAAACCCACGTCCGCTCATCCAGTTGTTCTACGCCATCTCGCGGCCGAAATTGCTTTACGCCTCGCGTGGTGAATTCAACTTTGAATTCGACTGGTCCAGCCACGCGATAAGGTGGTATTTCCGGAATGCGACTCATGGCGCGCCGCGCGGTTTCCTGAATCAGCGCGCAGGCTTTGGGGTGTGGGAGCATGAAGCCGGCCGTACGGCTGACGCCCCTTTTCACCTCGGCGCATTCAGCCTGTGGAACGAGCGCGCGAATCTCTTTCGAAGCCGCCGTATCGCCGGAAAGCATGATGGCCGGAACGCCAAAGCTTCCTGCCAGCATCACGCCGATCCCAATCTCGCCCACGCGGTGGTTGTTCACCCACATGTTTTGGACGCCCAGAGAGCTGAAGGAATGATTCAGGATTCCCTTTCTGGCCCCGGCCATCGCGTGCTGCCCCACAAAAACGAAGGCGCTATAAGACGCGTCCAGTTCGCGCGTCGCGGGTACAGGCAGGCCGCCCAACAATCGCGCCTTTGGACTGAGATCGAGCGCGGAAAGCGAGCGGCTGCTATCGTGCCCGTCCCAAACAGTGATTTCCGTCGCGCCGCCTTCCGCGAGGCCATCAACGGCTGCATTCACCTCACCCGTCAGCAATTGGTGAGACTCTGCCCAGCGCGGGCCGACGTGCGGCGAGCACTGAAGTTCGCTGAAAATACCGCTCACGCCTTCCAGGTCCGTATTGACAAAAATTTTTCTTTTCATATCACAGTGGTGCGGACCTGCGCTATTCAGGTCCGCGGCTTTTCGCGGTGCGGCGAGAAGTTCTTGATTGTTCTGGACCTCAAGTCGCCCGAAGCGGGGTAGCGTAGAGTTTCGCTGGTCAGAAACTCTGCGGTATTTCGTTCGGGATAAGCAAAAGCCGCAGAGTTAGACGGCAACTCCGCGCTACTTACCCAGCATGACACGGGTGGAAGTGCTTTCCGTCAGAACAGAGAATGCGGGTAGGGCGGGTACAAATTAAATGCCTATTCGTCAGGCTTCCCTTCTAGGGACGAGCTTCATTACAAGCTTTTCCATTCGGGGCATCTTTGGGCCGTTCACCCTAACGGTGTACTGAGCAGGAAACGACCTGACCACACGCCTGTCTGTACGCTGGTTTTTCCATTGAGCTCCTTCCGCCCAATTATAAGTAACCACAAGCCTCGAATCTTTCAGACTACCCGGGCGCGCCTTGGACACAGTGACGGTGTTTAATCCGGGCTCGAAGAATGGCAGGCTATGCATATTCAGCATGAAGACGGTCCTAATACGTCTCACGGCGAACTGGCACGATCCCCCGCTGAGCTTGACGATCAACCGATAGCTGAAAACGCCGCCGGAGACGTCCTTGCGAGAGCCGACGTCGAATGCAACCGTCAGCGGCCCCGGCCGCGCAGCGAACGTCTTCATTTGCGGCCGGAGGCCGTGGTTATAAGCGTCGTCCTCCGGTTGGCAGACGACGGTAACCTTGCTATGGGGCCGTGCGCCTTGAAATTCGAGATCCAGACGCGATTCGACCACTGCATAAGGTGACTTGATCGGCATCACCCATGAAGCTGTTTTTGCGGCATTGAGGACCGCCAGCATGCCGCTTTTTTTCTCGAGCGTCAGGTTTGAGAGTTTCGATCCCAGAAGGATTTCGCTTCCTCGAGGCTCCCAATCAAGCCACCCGTTCGCATAGTAACGGTACGCGTCAATCCCAAATGCGGTCTTGTTCTTTCGATAGGGCTCGTAGTGTTTGAAATTGATAGGGTCCTGTTCGTCGGCGAGGCCGCACGTGTGAAAGGGACCTACTGTATCGTAGTTTCCATTTTCCATCCAGCGGCCAACATTGTTCCAAAGTCGTACGTACTCTTCATGGGGCTTGAGCGTAATGTCGAGGAGTCCAGGCTCGTAATGCTCTCCATAGGCGTCGTCAGCATTCCTGTACCGGGCATACTTCGGTCCGATGGTCCAGAAGGTTCGGACGGTTTGTGGCTGCCCCTCAGCATTGGGCCAGAATATGAACAGGGTCCAGGCGATGTCCTGAACCATTCCGTCGTGCATCATTTTCTTTCGCAGGGCGTATTCGGCGTTAACATCCTCCTTGTGCCGGATGCAATAAAGAAACGCCGGGCCCGAGCGCCCCTCGGTTTCCGCATTCGTAACCAGAGTCGGATCCTGGGCGAGATCGGCCATGCTTGCGATAGTCCGGTCGGCGCCCCTGGTCATCACGTAAAAAGAGGTCATCGTATCGATAACGTGCCAACGGTGTTGGTACCACACCTCCACAATCGTGTGCCCCATCTCGCCGCCGGCATTGGCGGAAACAACGCGCGCCTTGAATCCTGCGGCGTTCAAAAGCGCGCGGAAATTTGCAGCTTGAGAACCACATAGAAGGCAGCCGTAGCTGTTGATCGCGCGCAAAAAATCCCGGCGATCGGCCCCCATCATTCGATAGTGATAGATCGTGCGTCGGAACCAGTTATACAGCGCCAGCACCTTTTCCTGGTCCTCCATACCGGGTTTGATCAAGTCTCGCACGATGGACTGGAGGCTTGAGCAGTCCACGGACGCGCTCGTCACCACCTTCGGGCCGGCGAGCGTTTGGGTTGCCCGCGACGCCGGCTGAAGGAGCAAAGCCGCGAGCAAAAGAGGACTGGCGTAGTCCGTCAGCTTATCTTGGGTCTCGGGCGACTCCCCGGGATTCGAAAAAGGCTCATGCATAAGGCCATTCTGCTGTGAGTGATTCACCACATCACCATCGTAGCTGGGCGCCGAATTGAACCTCGCGCGAGAAGGTGTTCGGATTACTGGAGGAGATCCTTCCGAAAGCGCTGCTGGTAACGTTAGCGACGGGTTGACCGAAATTCGGATTATTAAAGACGTTGAAAAAATCCGCCCTGAGTTCAAGGCTGAGGCGCTCATGAATCGGAAGCATCCTCATCAATGAGACGTCGGTGTCGAATAGACCAGGGCCGTTCAGGATGCCCACTCCCGAGTTCCCGATCTCGCCAAGTGCGGGCACTACAAAATCGGCGGTATTGAACCACTCGTTTAACTGCTGGCTCAGCGGACGGCTTCCGGGGAGGAAACCGCTGCCGATGCGGCTGGCACGCTCGTTATCCGATCCGGTACCCGAAAGCGATGCCGGAGCGGTAATGTCAAACGGCATTCCGGACTGAGCGGTGGCGAGCCCTGCAAGCTGCCAACCCCCAAGGATTTTTGCGGCTGGCCCCGTTCGCGCGAACCGCTTATTCGCTCCGAAGGGCAAGTCCCAGATCCCGTTCACATGGAAGACACTCGCTATACTGCTGGCATAGGGGCCGCGGTCCAGATTGGCATTCCCGATAGGATCCTCCGGATCTTCCGTGGTCGAGATCACCTTGCTCCACGTATAATTCGCGTCCAGGAAGAACCCGTTTCCAAACCGTTTCAGCGCGTCCACCTGTAGGGAATTGTAGACGGAGGTTCCCACCGGGTCGGTTCCTCCCGCGCTGGGGAGGAATAGGGGGTCGCGGGCCGGTTGCTCTGTAGCCGTCCGGGCCTGGCAAGGGATGGGCCCCGGAAGGCAGCCATTCGCAAAGATTTTCCGCCACAAGTTAGTGCCCTGATTTCCGATGTAAGAGGTCCGCAAGCGCCAACTCTTTCCCAGGGCGCGTTCTATGGTGAAGTTCCACACTTGGCTGTATAAATCCTCGTAGTAGGGATTAATGCTAGCAGCGGCCGCAAGAAGGTTGCTTGAGACTCCACCGGTCGCAACCGGGTTGGCAAACGACGGCGGGGTGCCGGCTGCCCCAATCGCAGTTTCACGGGAGTACGTATACGCCTGGTTGAAGGGAGGATCTGTGCTGTTCTGGAAATTGAGGAATCCAGATGGCGGGGTGTAGTAGATGCCATAGGCAGCCCGGATCACAGTTTTTGCGTTCCCGAACGGCTGATAAGCCAAACCGATGCGTGGAGCCCAATCATCGAGATCAGGATGCAACAGGCTTCCGCCCAAGCCCACCGAGCCGGCCGTAACAATGAGCGGGTTGTTAACAAATTGCGGCAGGAAGTACTTTTCCCCAGCCGCAGGCACCACCACTTTTCCCAACGCGAGATCGATGTTCTCATTCCGCCCGTACTTTTCGCTCAGTCTGCCAAAATAGTCCCAGCGCAGGCCATAATTCAGCCTCAGGCGCGGAGTAATGCTAAAGCCGTCCTGCGCAAAAAAGGCGTAAAACCACTGGCCGGTATATCCGTCCTTCGCCACCTGCCACGCGTCCGATTGGGGCAGCCCGAGTAGAAAATCCGCAAAAGAATCGCCCGTTGCGGAGGTTGCGACGCTGGGGCTTGAGGTAAAAGTGAAGCAGCCCGAAGGGTCGCCCACTGAGAAGTTATTGATCGTTGGACGCTCAATGTTCGCTCCAAACTCCAGGCTGTGACGCCCTTGTTGCATCGTCAGATTGTCGCCGATCTGCGTTGTCAGCTCAGTAGCTCTGCGGCTCGTGGTCGAGCAACTGAACAAGTTCGGACTGACGCTGATCAGGGAACTGCTCAGCGTCACGCAGGGCACGCCCTGGAAGGGTGGCGCTGGGGTAATACCTGGAATCGCGTTCGGACCAGTCAAAAAGTTGTCGCTCGAATTCCCGATGGTCACCAGGCGGTGCTTATACCACATCCCCAGCCGCAGCACGTTGAGCTTTGTAGGGCTCAGGATGTGCGTTTCCGCAATGCTCAAGTGCTCTCCCAAGGTGTTTTGAAGCCCGAGACCAATCTGGTTCGGAAGAGGCGAGTCATTCGTCCAGTCGTTGAAATTGGGGTCATAAATATAGCTGGCGGTGAGTGAATCCTTGCTGCTGAAGTGTTGGTCTATTTTGACGTCAACTTTATCAGTCCTGTCCACCTCCGGCTTAGCGCCCACGAAGTTAGCGGCGCCGGGACTGAAAGCGCTTACGTTTCCTGCGGGCAGAGGGACATAGGTGCCCAGCATGGTTTTGGCGATGGAAGTGATTTGCGAGGCGGGGATGATGTCGTCCACAAACGTCCCTCCCAGCGGGTTGCGGAGTTGAATGCCTTTCGACTCCAGCTCGCTGAGATCACCGTTCCGCTCCTGCTCGTTGGGCAATTTCCCGGCCACCGGAAACGATCGGTGGTCCCGAAAGCCTTCCCACGACACAAAGAAGAACGTCTTATCGCGGCGGATGGGCCCGCCTAGGTTCACACCGTATTGGTTCCGCGTAAGAGGCGTTACGTTGGGCAGAAAGAAGTCGCGTGCTGAGAGCGCGGCGGTACGGTTAAATTCGAATGCACTTCCGTGAAACTCGTTGGTGCCCGACTTGGTCACAATGGAAACGGTGGCAATATCGTCATTTTCGGCGCTGCCGTCCGCGGTGTTGATATGGAACTCCTCAACCGAGCCAAGGTTGGGGAAATCCATTTCAATCACGCGGCCGTCGAGCGATGGCACGTTGCCCGAGTTACTGTTGATCGGGCTGTTTCCCACCGTGCCGTCGACAACGAAACTGACGTCGCCCACGCCCATGTTATCCACGAAGCCGTTCACTTCCGGGTTTACCCCACTGGAGTAGGTAGGGACGCCGGCCGTGAGACTGTAAAGCGGGCTGATATTGCGCGCGTTGAGGGGAAGGTTTTCGATCTGTTGGGAGTAGCGCCAATCCCCGAGTGAGGTGGTCACCGGCGAGATGAGAGGGGTTGCGCCCACCACCGTCACCGTCTGAGTTACTTCCCCGAGTTGCAGGAGAAAATCCACGCGGACCAGTTGGCCCACGTTTAGCTCAATGCCCGAGTGAATGCTCTTTCTAAACCCAGGCTTTACCACCTGAATACGGTATCGGCCGATCGGCAGCGCGGGCACGCTATAAATCCCCACGGAGTTTGTCTCAACAACGTGACTCACCCCGGTGGCTTCGTTCGTAACCGTGACTTGGGCCGCAGGAATAATCTTGTTGCTGGTGTCTGTGACTTCGCCGGTTAGCGTCGCGGTGCTGACCTGAGCCCGCAAGCAGCCGAACGGCGCAAGGCAAAACAATATGGTAAGAGACAGGAGCATCAATTTGCGTGGCACGTTGAATATCCTTTTGAGAAATTGTTGGAGAGGAACGGATGCCGTTCTCACGGCATTCTATTAGATCGCAGCCATCGTGTGAGCGTCAAGGAATTTTTAAATGTTTTGATAATGACCAGCCCGGCCGGGCCTGAACTTGTTAAGCGCAAGGGGACACGGCGGATAATCCAGCCTCTCCGAGCGGATCAGCCGTGATGGAGTGGCAGCTTCGCGGCCAGCACGTCCAGCTCCGGACGGAGGCATCCGATCTCGCGTTCCAGTTCTTCAGAAGCTTCCTGGATTGACGCGAGATCACCTTCCCGGGCGGCGGTTTCGAGCCGGCGGGCCGCATCGAGAACAGCTTCGGCCGAAAAGTTGCCGACGCAGCCTTTCATTGAGTGGGCCAATTGCTTCAGCGTTTCTAAGTCGCGGCGTTCCACGGCGGCGTGAATCTCATGAATCTGGCTTGGAACGTGCATGAGGAACAACGAGGCGAGCTCTCCCAGAAGTTCTACGTCTCCGTCAACCCGGGCGAGCGCTTTTTCGCGATCCATCATTTTGAAGGAAACGGGAGAAGCCGGGTTCACGGCCTTTGCTGATTTTCCCGAAGCCATCGCGCCATCAATCGCATCCCAAAGCTCATTCATCTGGACAGGCTTCGAGAGATAACCATCCATCCCCGCCGCGATACATTCTTCGCGGTCGCCGGTCATGGCTCGCGCCGTCATGGCAACAATCGGGATGTGTCCTCCGGTCATCTTCTCTTTCTCTCGGATCGCCGCAGTAGCCTCAAGGCCGCCCATCTGCGGCATCTGCACGTCCATCAGCACCAGGTCAAACGTGCTCTTCTCGAGAGCTGCCAGAGCGTGCAGGCCGTTTTCGGCTATCGTCACGCTGTATCCCCGTTTTTCGAGAAAACGCTTTGCTAATTGCTGGTTCACGGCGTTATCTTCAACCAACAGGATGCGTAAGCGGGGCCTCGCTTCGCGCAGAGAGTGCCGGGTGATGAGCCTCTCGCCTCCGGCTCTTTGCGATTTTTCGCCGAGCGCTCGAAGAACAGCTTCGCGCAGTTCAGCCTGGCGGATGGGTTTGGTCAAGTAGGCGGAAACACCCAGCTCGCGACATCGGGCCGCATCGCCGCGCTGCCCGGCCGAGCTGATCATCATGATAATGGGGCCGACGAGTTGCGGATCCTTCTGAATTTGCTCGGCCAATCCGAAGCCATCTGTCCCCGGCATTTGCGCGTCGCTGAGAACAATGCCAAAAGGGTCATCCGCCTGTTTCGCTTCCGCCATGGCCTTCAAGGCTGCGCTGGCACCCTCCGCAAGGGCTGGTCTTGCTTTCCAGCGAACGAGCACCTCATGGAGGAAGCGGCGGTTCGTTTCATTATCGTCGACGACGAGGATGCGAAGTCCGGCGAGTGCCGACTGTTCCGCAACGGGTGAGTGTGCGCTCCCGGCCATCGAGACCTCGAGGCGCGTGAGGAAATGGAAGGTGCTGCCTTGGCCCTCCTCGCTTTCTACCCAAATCTGGCCTCCCATCATTTTCACCAACCGCGTCGAGATGGTGAGCCCCAGGCCCGTTCCGCCATATTTTCTCGTGGTTGAAGCATCGGCCTGTGAGAACGCCTCAAAAATGATCTGTTGCTTTTGCTTCGGCACGCCAATCCCGGTATCGCGGACGGCAAAGTGAAGCAGGTGACCTTCACCTTCCCCACGTTCCAGATTCACCGCCACCACCACTTCTCCCCGCTCTGTGAATTTCACCGCATTTCCGATGAGATTCAGCAGCACCTGGCGCAGGCGGGTTGGGTCTCCGCGGACGAATTCGGGGACCTCTGGATGAACGTTACAAACCAGCTCCAGGCCCTTTTCGTCAGCCTTCAGGCTTACGGTTTGCAGCGTTTCTTCCAGGCTGCCGCGCAGATTAAAGTCCGTGAGGTCAAGGTTAAGCTTCCCCGCCTCAATCTTGGAAAAATCGAGCACATCATTGATAATTGCCAATAGAGAATCGGCAGAGAGCTTCACCATGTTCAGGAACTGCCGCTGTTCGGGAGTGAGATCGGTTTCGAGCGCCAGCCCCGTCATTCCAATCACGCCGTTCATTGGGGTCCGGATTTCGTGGCTCATGTTGGCCAGGAATTCGCTCTTGGCGCGGTTTGCCTCTTCCGCCTTCTCCTTGGCCTCAAGCAACTGCGTGTTCATTTTGGTGAGCTCCGCCGTCCGTGCCGCCACTTCCTCTTCCAGATTGTTGCGGTGTCGCTTCAACTCTTCGTCCCGCTGCTCGATTTGCCCCAGCATTTCATTGAACTGATCCGTGAGCCGGCCCAGTTCATCATCGTTATGTTTTACGGCCCGAATGGAATAATTCTTCTCCGCCGATACGGCTTTGGCCCTTTCCGCTAAGTGGACAACCGGATCAGAGATTGTCCTCTGCAGCCGGCGGGAAAGCAAAAAAGAGAAAATCACCGCTCCCAACAGAATAAATGCCAGAATGCTGGCGAATTTTTTTTGCCTTTGGTGAAGCTGGCCGAGGTCTAACTGCAAATAAACCGTTCCGACGGATTGGCCCCCGAAAATAATTGGCCGAAAAAGAATGAGGTCATCCGGTTCAAAGCGGATCTCATCGGGCCGGACCGGAGGGGGGCTGAATTGCTGGGGTGCGTCCGCGCGCCGGTAGCAGGTGAACGGTTTGCCGTTGGCCGAGTAAATGCACGCGGTGACAATGTGTGGCGCTGCCGTGAGCGAGCTGAGCAAATCTTTGGCGGCCTTCTGGTCGCCGAAGGCAAGCGCCGCTGTGCTGTTGGAGCCGAGTATCCCGCCCAGCATTTCAAGGGCATCGGTCATCAAATTGCGATAAGCGGCCTGCTCGTACGCAAAAAACGCCCCTGACGAGATCACCAGGGCGGCAATCACCGCGACCATGATGATGACCTGCAGCTTGTGCCTGATCGAAAATCTGCCGTAAGAGAGCATACCGGGTATCACCCGCTTCCTGACGAGGTCTTACCCATATCTTCTGCTGGACACAGGGGGTGGGCTGCTCCGCAGCGGATTGTGGAGGGCTTTGTATCAGGGCACGGCTTCAGCCGTTCTATGAAAGGGGATGTCAAGAGAAAGTTTTCTCCCTGGACTCGGCATCCGATGTTCTCTCGGCATCCAGCCCCTGCAACTGTATCTTTAGCTGCTC
>JBOGJS010000378.1:0-8181 GCA_050745365.1 Terriglobia bacterium | reverse complement strand
GTGGGCGTTTTTGATTCACAAGATGGCGTGATTCGAAACATCCGACGTGACCCGGAGGAAAGCCCGAATGCTCTGCCGGCGGTGCTCCTAAAAGATTGCCGAGCCGTCACCCTCGAAGAGGACAAATAGGTTTCCCGGCGAAACGCTTAAAGATAATTTCGGCAGTGATTTCATCGAATGCGAGTATCTCGTAGCCGGATGGCCTCTTTCCGGATCACTTCGAGTTGCGGGACGGCGAGGTGTTGGAGCTTGATCAATTGGAGCTGTTGCGGCGCGAACCAGCCCTTCCCCGTCGCAAACTGGATCAACATGGATTTTGAGCGGTATTGTTCCATCCCCAGGTCGACAATCCGATAGTTCGCCTGCCGGTGGCTGTAATCGAAGTCAAGCCCGGCCGTAGGATCGCTTAAGCGATACCGGATGTTCTGGACGTACTGGATCAGGTTTGAGAAATGGTCCGGCGCAGCGACCATAGGCATCGGGGGAGAAGCCCCGCCCCAGTCGCGGTCTACGACCATTTGCAGAATGCCCGGAATCGACACGTTAAAAAGGCGATCGTCCGTAATTTTCGAATCAATGTGGACCACACGCACGTGAGGGAATCGCGTGACCATCTCCGGCGAAAAGCTGGCAATGAGCTTCATCATGGCGAGCCGCTGCGCGGGGCTGGCGGAACTGTCGAAATAGAGCGCCGAAAGCTGTTTGTAACTGACGGCGCACATCCCGCCGCTGTCAATCACCTGCATACCGTCCAGACTAACGTTCCCGTAGTGGCCCTGCCGGATGCGCAGATAGAGCGTGGCTTCGCAGTGCCCGTAACTTGGCGCCGCGTTGGTGCGACAAGGGCAAGGAACCGTGCACGGGCAGCACACGATGCCAGCCCCTTTCACTTTCCAAGCGGCGCCGTCGTACCGCACAAGGTTAGGAGGGCCTGCGGAAAAGCAGAGGCCCGAGACGAGAAACAAGAGGCAAGCGACAACGGACAGGCGATGAGTGCCGCGCCGCAAAAGATCAGAGACGAGGGACCGATAACGGCCATTGACGAGAGAATTGAGAACTGCAGAATCCGACGTTTTCATATTTGAATTCTAACATTACGACGCTTCATAGTCGCGCGCGGCTGGCCAACCCGGAACAGAAGTAGCCGAGTCTGCGGCCCGCAAGATGGCTTCTGAAGCGAGGTCAGCCGCGAGCGACCCGACGAGTGAGATGCTCGGAATTGCGCCGCCGACGGGAACAGATTTCCATGACTCAAGTTGGTTGGTGGATAGAGCAAAAGTGGAATCACCGTCCCCGGTGGTGTGGTACGGATTGATGGCGCGGGCGGCGCCTGTCGATGCCATCATAGCAATTTTAGTCAAAGCGGTTTTATCAAATTTTACATTCGTCGCAATGACAATCAGGTTTGTGCTACCCAGCGCAAAATCATGTACCCAGCTCAGGTTCTTTCGGCCGTTTCGAGAAAGCCGCTTCATGGTTTCAATGATGTTGGCAAATCCCTTGCCGCCAGGCTTCCGCGCGCCCGCAACGATGGTGCCAGTGTGCCAGTTGTAAATATCTCCCACGCCGTTGATCACCGCAAGCGCGCCAATCACGGCGTCGCCGAGCCGGAGGCTTGCCGAACCTAACCCTCCCTTCATGCCATGAAAGCCTTGGAGCATCTTTCCCACCGTCGCGCCCGCCCCGACGCCCACATTTCCCTCTTGCACGGGTTCGCTCGAAGCAGCTTGACAGGCTTTGTAGGCTGCTTCGGCGTCTGGCCAAATCCTCGGTGGCTCAGGCTGGAGACTGCTGAGATCAGCGATGACGCCGCCCACGACGATGGGCGTTGGCATGCCGGGAATTCCCCAATTGAAGCCAACTTTATGCTCAATGAGGAACCTCATTACGCCTTCAACCGCGCGTAGGCCATAAACCCCTCCTCCGGTGAGGAGCAACCCGTGGATCTTATCAATCGGGCTAACGGGCTGGAGCAAGACTCCCTGGTGTGAGCCGGGCGCGGATCCGTCGTAGTCCACGCCAGCTGTAACCGCAGGGTCGAAAAGGAACACCGTGCATCCGGTCGGACGGCGAGTATAAGTAAAGCTCCCAACCCTGATACCTGGAACGTCCGTTATCGAGTCGCGGCGGTTCGGATCTCCCAGCGCCGGAATGCCATGACCTTCGGCGGAAGCAGAGCCCGCCAAGCCAAGGCCGGCCAGCGCTGCGACCCTCTGGTTGAACTCTCTGCGCTTGATTCTATTCACCAGCGATTCCTTAGGCTATTGCGGCTTAAATTGGGGGTCAAGCCGGTGAGCCAGCTCGATTTCAGCCTCACCCTGCTTCCGTTTGCCAAGTTTCTCGAGAACTAAGCCCCAATAGTATTGGGCTGGAGCCGAATCGGGTCTTGCTTCGGCCGCCACACGCATGTAGTGCTCGGCCTTCTCAAATTGGTCCTCACCCGCGTAAGTCAAACCGATATAAAGCTCCGCTTCCGGAAATTCCGGCTTCAATTTTAGCGCATTTTCCAAAGCCTGCCGTGCCCGATTCAGTTCGTGCATTCGCGCCAGGGTGACGCCCTGGTAGTAATAACTCCACGGGTACTTGGGATTTGCATCGATCGATCGCTCGACCACGTTGAGGGCGCGAGTATCGTCGCCTTGCCAGAGCAAAGCGGAAGCCAGGCTACAAGCTACCCCGGGGTCTTCCGATAATTGCAGCGATTTTTGATACTCCTCAATCGCCGCTTTCATGTTTCCCGCCTTGATAAGACTCTCCGCTTGCACGGCATGGAGGTGCGCCTGCTGGTTTTCGTCTTGTTGAGTTTGCAATCGCTCAACTGTTTGCGTCTCAAGCGCTGCCTGCTTGGAGAGCCCCAGATGGCGCAAGGCTTCGGAGAGCGCGTAATGAGTTTGGAGATTCTGCGGGTTTAAACGGGCAGCGATCCGGAACTCGCTAGAAGCTTGCACCCACTGCCCTCGTTGGTTAAGCAACAGGCCCAGGTACCGGTGCGCTACGGCCGATTGCGGGTCTTCGACTGCGGCTTTCTGGAGCAGGGCGTAAGCGCGGCCGAACTGTGCCAGGTGGAAGAGAGCGATGGCGAGATTAAGTTTTGCGTCCGGGAAGTCAGGCCGCAGGCGGAGAGCCTCTTCATCTTCCGCAGCGGCTTTCCGAAAATCCAACTTTTGCGCTTCCAGAACGCCAAGGTCGAAATGAGCTTCAGCTCGCTTGGGGCCCAACCGGATTGCCTTTTCGCATTCGGCGATGGCTTCTGTCAAGCGGGCCGGATGATCCCGGGAGAGGCGAGTCAACTCGATCGCGAGGCTCAGTTGCGCAGCGATATCAGAAGGGTCAATGCGGAGCGCTTGACGAAACGATTGGATCGCCGCGTTGCGATCACCCCAGCGCAAGCGCACAAGACCCAGATTGTAATACGCTTCGGCAAGCCGCGGGTCAGTCCAGAGCGCCTGCAGGAATTGTGCGGCTGCCTCAGAAAGCTTGCCCAGGCGCATTAACTGAACGCCGGTTTGCTCGTAGGACTGAGCCCGACTCACCATGCCGGCCGGATCTTGGCCTCGATGGGACGGCAGCGCAGTTCCTCGAACGGGGCAATTGACTCCCAGGAGGATAGCCCAGCCTAAACAACACGCCCATTTCCCCATCGCCCTGCCAACGTCCTGCGCCCTCGGAACTCATCCGGAAGATGGTTGAGAATGCCCCAGCGGATGATCCCACTTCACGTGGAGCTATGACCGAGCCGGCTGCCCTACGCCAGGGTAACCGGAACACCTGCCCTGAGATAGAACTCCCGGTCCTCTTGCGTGTCCACCTGCTCTTCCGTCTGGTTCAGCTTTTCCGACATCTGGTGAATCGTCATGCCAGGATCGTTGGACCAGAAGAGCCCGCGGTCCTCATCTTCGTAGTAGCGAAAGCCCGCCTTGTTTCCGAAGGTCCTGGCGAAGAGTTTTCCATTCGCAAGCGTCGAACTCCAGGGAAGGATGGCATAGCTTAGATCGATCTCCTGCACCAGTGTGTTGTTCTGCAGCAGACCGCCGTTGTTCAGCAGTCTGTCGTTAGTTTTCTGTTTTGTGCCGCCCATACCGAGTTTCCAGTCCACCTGGGACATGATTTTGCCTATAGGCTCAAATACGCCAGCGTCCACCTTCCAGGTACTGGAAACGATGTAGTAGTGGCCTTCGATCGCTCGCGCGGTCGGCCACGCCCGCTTGGGCGTTTGACTGGGCCAGGCTACAATCTCCGCCCCTTTCCGCGCTAGCTCTCGCCAGCCCGAATTAAAATTCATGTCGTAGCAGATTTGAATTCCCAGCTTGCCAAAGTCACACTCAAAAACCGGCGCATCTTTGCCCGGAGTGCAGCCATTTTCCATCACGCCCGTCTTCTCGTCCACCACCAAGTGCACTTTGCGATAGATCCCCGCCACCTCGCCTCGGCGTCCAAACAGCACCGCAGCGTTCGAACAGCGCTTCGTCGCCTTATCTTCGAGCAGGTATAGCGGGGCGATGATGTAAGAACGATGCTGGCGCGCTTTGCGGGCAAATGTCTCCTCGACTGGCCCTTCCAGCGGAAACGCCCACTCCGCCACATTACCGACGGCTTCGCCTTCGCCGGTTATGCATATCTCCGGAAGGACGGCCAGATCTACTCCGCGCCCATACCGCTTCTGCGACTGCACTTCCATTCGGTCCACAAGCTCCATCAACTGCGCCAGCCGCTTCTCCAACCCCGGATATTTCCCCCAGAACGGCTGCATCACTGTCCCCAGTATCACTTTGCGCGGCGGCTGGTCCGAAGTGCTTTTCCAAGCCTCTGACCGGGGCGCGCAGCCATCCGCGCAGTCCCCGCAGGGGTCAGCGCCCCGCCCTCTCGGGTGAAGGCCGCCCATATCGGGTTGTTCCGCGCCACTGCTCTCTGCCGCCCCTTTGCGCGCAAAAGCGGGCAAGGCCAGTCCACCCAACCCGAGTCCTGCTGCTTTGCCTAAAAATCCTCGCCGGGTAACATTAGTTCGCATCGTTTTCCTCCTTACACGCAATCGCACCACGCCGGAACGTTCGATACGCACGGGCCCGAAGCGCCTGAGCACGTCACCAAGAATTCCTTACGGGATGAACCCCGTCCGCCTGGAAGTGAGACCGAGCCGGCTATCGCTATGCCAAGGTCATCGGAACACCAGCCCTGAGATAGAACTCCCGGTCCTCTTGCGTATCGACTTGCTCTTCGATTTGATTCAGCTTTTCCGCCATCTGATGAATTGTCATTCCACGATCATTGGACCAAAAGATTCCGCGCTCCTCATCATCGTAGTAGCGGAACCCCGCCTTATCCCCAAAAGTCCTGGAAACCAACGCTCCCTTTTCGAGACTCCGGCTATAGGGAAGGATAGCGTAGCTCAGATCGATTTCCTCGACCAGCGTATTGTTATGAAACAGCTTACTGATGCTGGGCTGATTCCAGGCTCCATGGGGCCCCATGCTGGGTGTCCACTCGACCTGAGAGACGATTTTGCCCACCGGATCGAAGACGCAGGCATCTACCTGCCAAGTGCTGGAAACAATATAGTAATGGCCTTCAATTGCGCGCGAGGTCGGCCATGCGCGCTTTGGCGTCTGACTCGGCCACGCTACAATCTCCGCGCCCTTCCGCGCCAGCTCTCGCCAGCCCGAATTAAAATTCATGTCGTAGCAGATTTGGATTCCCAGCTTGCCAAAGTCACACTCAAACACCGGTACGTCTTTGCCTGGAGTGCAGCCATGTTCCATCGCACCTGTCTTCTCCTCCACCACCGGGTGCACTTTGCGATAAATCCCCACCACCTCACCTCGGCGCCCAAACAACACCGCAGCATTTGAACAGCGCTTCGTCGCCTTGTCTTCGAGCAGGTACAACGGGGCTACGATGTAAGAATGGTGCTGGCGCGCTGTGCGGGCAAATGCCTCCTCGACCGGTCCTTCCAGCGGAAATGCCCACTCTGCCACATCGCCGACGGACTCGCCCTGGCCGGTTATGGATACCTCCGGCAGGATGGCCAAGTCTATTCCGCGCCCATACCGCTTCTGAGACTGCACTCCCATCCGGTTCACAAGCTCCGTCAATTGCGCCAGCCGCTTCTCCAATCCCGGATATTTCCCCCAGAACGGTTGCATCACTGTCCCCAGGATCACTTTGCGCGGCGGCTGGTCTGAAGTGCTTTTCCAAGCCTCTGATCGCGGCGCGCAGCCACCCGCGCAATTCCCGCAGGGCTCAGCGCCCCGCCCTCTCGGGTCAATCTCGCCCATTGCAGGCTGTTCCGCAGCGCCACTCTCTGCCAATCCTGGAAAAGCGGGCAAGGCTAGTCCACCCAATCCCAGCCCTGCTGCTTTGCCTAAAAATCCTCGCCGGGTAAACTTGCTACTTCGCATCATTTTCCTCCACACATGTGTTTGGCTCGAATCACTGCGCGGCTCAGAAATGGAGTTTTAAAGCAAATTGAATTTCACGTCCACCTTGTCTTGTGGTGTTGGAAACTTCTCCGAACCCCGGGACGCCGAAGACATCGTTGGGCGGATCGAATGTAGTTCCATTGAACAAATTGAAAAACTCTGCCCTGAACTCGAGATCCCGATTCTCTTTTCCGATGGGCCAGCGCTTGGCAAGAGCAAAATCCCAATTGGCTAGAGCGTCAGAATACAAATCATGCTTACCGGCATTACCGTACGTTCCAAAGGTCGGAAGCTGGTAGCAAGCGGTGTTAAACCATTCCGTCACGCTGCGGGTAAAGCCAGCATTGGGATTGCAGACCAGATTCGGGAACTCGCTGTCCCGGCCGGCAGCGCCGATGTTCTCATTGTCCGTTGAAAGGTAAACGGGGTACGGCACTCCGCTAGTAGCACTGATAATTCCGGAGAGTTCCCAGTTGGCTAACGCAGCGTCGGCGATTTTGTTGCCCGTTTTCCATGGCATACGGTAATCGTAGGCCGCGTTCAGCATGTTTGTAAGACTGAAGCCCGCAGGGCCTTTGAACTGGTAGATGTCATATCGGGTGGCATTTGTACACGGCTCGCCAAAGACGTCTCCGTCACACCCACCATCCATTTGAGTCACAGCTTTGGACCACGTGTAGCTGACGAGGAAGGTCAGATTCCTCGAGTATCGCTTCTGCAGTTTAGCCGCGAGTCCATCGTACCACGACATATACTCGTCAAATCCATTATCGATAAACGGCGGAAATGCAGGCCATGGCTGTCGCGTCTGAAAAGGTGTGATTCCCGGAGTCACGGCGACGTTGTCGAGAACCTGGCTGTTCAGCTTGACGCCGTGCGAGCCGAAATAATCCACCTCGCCCATCAGTGATTGTGTAAACTGCCGCTGGAGAGAGGCAGACCACTCCTCAACATAGGGCGTCCGGGTGGAGCTCGTCTCGAGATTTTGGCACTGGCTGCATCCGAGTGGAGTGGTTGAAGCTACCGGAGGTCCAGGAAACGGGTCCACCATAAAGGCGCTTGGCAAGCCAGTATTGAGAGCCCCCTCAGCTTGGGAGAAGCTGTAAGGCCAGTTTCCCCACGCTGCGCCCGTGGGAGATTGCTGATTCCAACCGTAAATGTTGTCAAACAGGCCGAACGAGCTGCGGAACACCGTTTTGGGGGTGAACTCGTACGCGAAACCGAGCCGTGGCTGCCAGCCGTCATAATCGGGAGCATAACCTCCACGCCCGATGTTCGCCGGGGCCTTGGTGATCGGATTCGTCGTATCCCAAACGTATGTTCCGTTAATAAAGTCGAAAGTGCCAAGGCCGGGGTAAATAATGGGAGGAGAGATGTAATCCCATCGGAGGCCGAGATTCAGGGTCAGTTTGGAAGTAACGCGGTCGGTATCTTGCAAATATCCGTTGAAAGCGTGCCAGAGTAAGTAGCCAGTTGGCGGCCCTGCAAAGCGGCTGGCAGTGTAAGGTAAGCCAAGCAGGAAGCTCGCCATCCCGTCGCCACTATTCGCATTCGTTGATATGGCTGTTTGAGACGCATCAAAACACTCCGTGTCCAAGGTATGACCGGTAGAAAAGGCCGTTCGGATATATCCCCCACCAAATCCGATGGTATGATGGCCTAGGATTTTTTCCGCATCGCCCGTCCAGGATAAATAATATTGCGGACCTTCGATTCCGAAAAACTGCCCCAGGCCTGAATATCCAGCGATGCCCAGGCTCGGAAG
>JBOGJS010000377.1:0-2412 GCA_050745365.1 Terriglobia bacterium | reverse complement strand
GGGACAGACATAGGGATGCTCCTTAGCCTTGCTTAGAATGTGAACTAAAGCCTTTTTCGCGAGGGGAGTAGACCCATGCGATGCATCGTATTGTATGCCCAAGCCGAGGCGTTTGACAACGGAAAGTAATGCCTTGACACACGTCGAGTTCACATTGAAACTGCCTGGAGGGAAAGGCATCAACTGATGAGGCCAATTCACATGAAAACGGATGAAAATGAATCGTAGAAAATTCATCTATCTATCGTCGATGGCAGCCGCAACGGCTGCCGAGGGTGCGACAAAAGGGCTGGGGAGGGCGACGGGGATAGCCGGCGCGACCCCGCGGGCAGCACTCATGAAGCTGGGTACTCAGTTTGGAGAGAAACAGCCCTCCGAAGACACGCTCCGGGCCCTTGCTGAGTTCGGTGTGGTCCATATGTGTAGCGGGCTTCCCTCGCGCCGTTTCGACGAAAACTGGAGCGTTGAAGGGCTAACCCATCTTCGGAAGAAAATCGAATCGTACGGCATCAATTTGGAAATGGTGCCCCTGCCGATGAGCAGCGTTCCCGTCGATCGCGCCGCGATGCCTTATATCTTTCTCGGCAAGAGCCCTCAGCGCGACCAGGAAATCAGCCAGATTTGCCAGATGATCCGTAACGCCAGCCGCGCGGGGATCCCCGCTGTGAAATACAACTTCACGCTGCTTGGCGTGCCGAGGACGGGGCGGACGTCGGACCGTGGCGGCGCGCTTTACAGCACGTTCAACTACGCCGAAGCGATGCGTGAACATCTTACTCTGACCGAAGCCGGGGAGGTGACTGCCGATGAATATTGGGAGAGGATCACTTATTTCCTGAAGCGCGTAGTTCCCGTGGCCGAAGAGTATAGGGTAAGAATCGCCTGCCATCCGCAAGATCCCGGTCTGCCCAAATCCGGCTTCCGAGGCGTGCAGGCGGTGCTCTCGAGCGTAGACGGGCTCAAGCGCTTTGTCGAAATCGAGGCGAGCCCTTATCATGGCCTCAACTTCTGCCAAGGGACCGTGTCCGAAATGCTGCCAAATCCGGGTGAACAGATTTATGATGTCATCCGCTATTTTGGTTCGAGACGCAAAATCTTTAACGTTCACTTCCGCAACATTCGCGGCGGATTTCTGAATTTCAAAGAGACCTTCCCGGATAATGGAAGCGTCAATATGGTGAAGGCGATGCGCGTCTACAAGGAACTGGGTTACGACCATATGATCATGCCGGATCACGTGCCTGACATGCAGATACCTTACGGTCGGGAGCAGGCTTTCGCCTTTGAATTCGGATACATTCGGGCTCTCATCCAGGCAGTCCAGAACGAGCTCTGAGGATATTTAGGCCGCTCAGTCGGTTCGCTATCAAATCACATGGACCAGAAAAAACTCATTGAGCTTGCAGCATCGCTCGCGCGCCCGTTTACTCCAAGCGAGGACTGTACCTCGGGAACGGTAGCAGCGGCGCTCGTGACGGCTGAGTCAAATATATTCACCGGCGTATGCCTGGAAACCGCCTGCAGTCTCGGCTTCTGCGCTGAGCACGCCGCCGTTGCAGAAATGCTGAAGGCGCGGCAATCCGTCGTGCGAATGATCGTCGCAGTGGACGAGGACGGAAAAATCCTGCCACCCTGTGGCCGCTGCCGCGAACTGCTTTGGGAAGTCGACGACCGCAATCAGGGTACATGGGTGGTGCTTGACGTCGAGGGTGGGGCTTGGCTGCGTGAGCTGCTGCCGCGCCGGTGAATATCGAGCCCGTAAACAAAAATGCCCACTTCCGTCCGTTGGGGGTTACGACGTGGGTAGAGGTCATATTATGGGTTGAAGAATGGGAGTAATGAGCAATGGATGACGCTGCTCGCCCTGTGGGCAGCCCTGAAGCACGGACTGCGAGGACCGCGGCGTCTGTCAGCTTGAGTTTCGGGTTCACTGGGTCGGGGAAACTTTAGTCGGTTTGCGCACGCATTGCGGGCCTGGATAGAGCGGTACGGGGTGCCGAAGGCGCTGTACGTGGACTGGAAGAATCTATACAAGCGGGTGGCCACAGCGGGGGAGCGGTTGAGGGGAGAGGAGCCGATGACGCAGTCATTGCGGGCCTGGATAGAGCGGTACGGGGTGCCGAAGGCGCTGTACGTGGACTGGAAGAATCTGTACAAGCGGGCGGCAACAGCGGGGGAGCGGATGAGGGGCGAGGAGCCGATCACGCAGTTTGGGCGGATGTGCGCGAAGCTGGAGATCGAGCTGATCGCGGCCAGCTCGCCGCAGGCGAAGGGGCGTGTGGAGCGGGTGCATGGGACGCACCAGGACCGGCTGGTGAAGAAGCTGCGGCGGAAGCGGATTCGGACGCACGCGGAGGCGAATGCGTATCTGGAGGCGGAATATCTTCGGGAGCACAACGGGCGGTTTGGGCG
>JBOGJS010000376.1:0-12663 GCA_050745365.1 Terriglobia bacterium | reverse complement strand
CCACCAAACGAACCATACCCTCAAAGGGGCGCCCTTTCATAATGCGTGGGCTTCTTTGCCATGCGAAAGCCCACGGTCAATTCAAAATCGAATTGACCGTGGCTACCGCTACCCCGCTTGAGCACCCTGATCGGGGTTATAGGCCGCCTGAACTTAGCTTCTGCTGAACAAAGCGAAACAGGTCCAGGTTCGCGTAGTCAGGAGGGGGAACAGGAAACTCTGGTTTTTGGCTAACCGAGGGGAAGTCAATGCCCGGCCATACGTCGGGCGCGAGAGCAGGGCGTACGGGCAACAACGCGTCCGCGCGCTCCAGAAACTTTCGTGCCGAAGGTTTGAAGTCTGGTTTCGAGCTATCCAGGATCGCGAGGTAAAGAAGCGGGGTAAGAAATTCCAGAATGCTGTTGCTTTCGACGATGATGGATTTGCTTTGTTGAAGCGCCTTTTTTAAGACGGGAACCGCAAGTGCGAGCTGTCCCTGGCGCACTCGCAACCACAGCGACCGTCGCGCGCCCGCCGCCAGAAACCGGCTACTGTCTGTTCGTCCTTCTGTATTTCTCTCTTCCGAGAGCGCGAAGGGATGGCCCGTGGGAGCGCAGCCACAGGGCTTTCCGTCATGAGAGCAGACGCCGTGGCCGTACTGCGTAATCTTCACTGCAGTCCAATTGAAGGCCGGGAAAGCGCGGATAAGATTTGCGGCTACAGACGTCTTGCCAATGTTCCGCGTGTGCCCGCCAATGACGATGATCTTCATCTCACGTCACGCCGCGGGCGACGGGCGATCGCTCTTATCACTCTCGACCGCCGCTGGGACAGCGGCTGCAGATCCTACGGCGCCGTGGCATTTCTTATATTTCTTGCCGCTTCCGCAAGGACAAGGATCATTGCGGCCAATCTTCTCAGTGCGGCGGATCACCTGCTTGGGTCTTTCCACCGCGCCGGCTCCGACCATCTGCATCTGCGCCTGTTCACGCCGCTTGCGCTGCTGGTATTCACGGATCATGGCCTCTTCTTCCTCAGGCGTTCTCAGGAGGAAGAGGTAGCGCAGGGATTCATCTTCAATGCGGTCCATGAGCTGTTCGAACATGTCGTAGGAGTCGCGCTTGTATTCAACCAACGGGTCACGCTGGCCGTAGCCGCGCAGGCCGATGCCTTCCTTGAGGTGATCCATGGCCAGCAGGTGGTCTTTCCATTGTGCATCAACCACCTGAAGCATGATCATGCGCTCGTGGACGCGCATGCGCTCCGCGCCCCATGTCTTTTCCCGCTCTTCGTACCGCTGGCGGACGATCTCTCGCAGCTCCTCGGCGTCCCCTGCAATGGTTTTCGGATCGAGGTGCACCTCGCGCTGGCGCAGGTCCGCGCCGAACCGGTTCAAGAACTCCGTCTTGAGCGCGTCCACTTTCCACTGGTTGGGATGCTCCTTCGGGCAGTAGCTCGATACGAGCCAATCCACCACGCGGTCTACCGCTTCGAACACTTCTTGTTTCTGATCTTTTCCTTCCAGTAATTCCTTGCGCCGGCCGTAGATGGTTTCCCGCTGCTTGTTCATCACGTCGTCGTATTCGAGCAGATGCTTGCGGGAATCGAAATTCTGGGATTCGACACTCTTCTGTGCGGCCTGGATGCGCTTGGTGATGAGCCGTGATTCAATGGGAACGCCTTCTTCCATTCCCAGGCGATGCATGATCTTGGAAATGCGCTCACCGGCGAAAATGCGCAGCAGGTCGTCTTCGAGTGAAAGATAGAACCGGGAGGAGCCGGGATCACCCTGTCGCCCCGCGCGTCCGCGCAACTGATTATCAATACGGCGGGACTCGTGCCGCTCGGTGCCCAGAATGTGAAGTCCCCCCATCTCCACCACGCGGTCGTGCTCGACATCGCTGACGGTCTTGAATTTACCCACGAAGTCCGCCCAGTTCTCTTTCCACCGGTTATAAGCTTGGGCGTAGGCGGTGAAGACTTCTTCAGGGGATCCGGAGGAGGGCAACTCCGGCGGCTCAGGATCAATGCCCTGTTGCCGGTACTTTTCCGGAGTTTTCCGGAACTCCTCGCGGGCGATAAATTCCGGGTTACCGCCCAGCAGGATATCGGTGCCGCGGCCAGCCATGTTGGTAGAGATCGTGACGGCGCCGATGCTGCCAGCCTGGGCCACAATGAGCGCCTCTTTCTCGTGCTGCTTGGCGTTCAGGATGAAGTGACGCACTTCCTTGTGTTCGATCACTTCCTGAAAGCGCTGCGGCGCGCACCGCATTTCGACCAGGTAATCAAGGAGAGGCAGGAATTTCTCCGCGGCGCCGTTGCGCCCGCCGTCACCTGCCACTCGGAGAAGCCCGACAATCTGCGGCGCCATTGAATCCTCAAGCGATGCCGGCTCGTGCGACTCCTCGTTCTTTTTCCGGTTTTTGAGCAAAGCCTGAAGAAACGCCGCCCGGTTGCCGTCTGCCGATCCTGCCGCAAGCTGCTGGAATGCCCGCTGCCCTAGCGTCTTTTGCGCGGCGCTGGCTGCGACGCCCGCGCGGAGAAGCCACTCCATGGCCGTCGAATGCCGCTCCACCAGTTGTGCCGCCCATTTCTGGAGCTTGGGGCCCTCGAGGCCGGCCGCTTTCAGGAGCTCCTGTAAGCGCATCGGAAGCGCGCTTGCCTTCTTGAGCGCCGCGCTGAGCCGCTCAGATTTCTCGATCGCGATCGTGCCCACCAGTACAGGCTGGCCACGCAAATGATATTCCTGAATTTCTTCAATCACCGCGTTGAACTTCTCGCGCTCCGTGCGATAAACCACGTCCGGATGCTCAGTGCGAATCAGCGTCTTGTTGGTGGGAATCACCACCACTTCGAGCTCGTAAATCTTCTCGAATTCAGCGGCTTCCGTCTCCGCCGTCCCCGTCATGCCGGCCAGCTTGTCATACATGCGGAAAAGATTCTGGAAGGTGATCGTGGCGAGCGTCTGGTTTTCTTTTTCAATCTTCACGCCTTCTTTCGCCTCAATCGCCTGGTGCAGCCCGTCACTCCAGCGGCGTCCGGGCATGAGGCGGCCGGTGAATTCGTCCACAATCATCACTTCGCCGTCTTTCACCACGTAATCGCGGTCGCGCTTGAAGAGAGCGTGCGCCCGAATCGCCTGGTAGACGTGATGGATGTAATCCATGTTGACCGGGTCATACAAATTCTCGAGACCCAGCATCTTTTCCACCTTCTCGACACCGGGCTCCTTAATGTTAGCGGTGCGCAGCTTTTCATCAACGTCGTAGTCTTCGTCCGGGACGAGATGAGGGATGATTTTGTCGATCTTGTAATACTTCTCCGTCGATTCTTCCGAAGCTCCCGAAATAATGAGTGGCGTCCGGGCTTCATCGATCAGGATGGAATCCACTTCATCGACAATGGCGTAATGGTGGTTCCGCTGCACGCAATCGGTAAGCTCAAACTTCATGTTGTCGCGCAGATAATCGAAGCCGAACTCGTTGTTGGTGCCGTAGGTCACGTCACAGCCATAAGCTGCCCGGCGCTCCTCTTCATCCAGGTCATGCACGATCACGCCCACGTTCAGGCCGAGCATGCGGTAAATTGGCCCCATCCATGCGGCGTCGCGCCGCGCCAGGTAATCGTTCACCGTTACCAGATGAACACCCTGGCCCTCCAGCGCGTTCAGGTAAACGGGCAGCGTGGCAACCAGCGTCTTGCCTTCGCCGGTCTTCATTTCCGCAATTTTGCCCTCGTGCAGGACGATGCCGCCGATCAGCTGCACATCGAAATGACGCATATTCAGCGAGCGTCGGCCCGCTTCCCGGCAAACCGCGAAAGCTTCCGACAAGATGTCGTCCGCCGTTTCACCTGCCGCCAGCCGCTCACGAAACTGGGCGGTCTTCACCGCGAAATCCGAATCCGCGAGCTTCTGCATCTCAGGCTCGAGGGCGTTGATCTCTTCGATCCTCTCCCAGAGCCCTTTCAGCTCACGGTCGTTCTTCGTCCCGATAACTTTGCCTAGCGCTACTTGAAAAAAATCACCCATAGAGTCACTACGGGGCAGGTCACCCCATGTTTTTCATTTTAGAAGTCATCACCTCGAGAAAGCAAGGCGGATCATTTTAGCTTGAAATGCCTCAGATTCGGACGCGTAGAGGCGGTGATACGCCGCCATTTTGGGTGGAAGAGATCAGCCAGCGATGCATAACACACGGCGCCAACTCTTTTGTAATCAGCGGGACAAGGCTGCGCCTCTGCCGCGCTGCGCTACTTGCTGTTAGAATAAGAAATAATAAAAAGGAAATACTCATGAATTCGCTGAGCGAAACCCCGAGTCCAACCCGCCCGGCCTCTGCCGGCAATCCTCGAATGCCCCGGCTTTTAAAGTTTTTCTTCGGGTCTGTGGTGGTCCTGCTAATTCTCCTCCTTTGCGGGCTGTTTTTTCTCTACCGTCTCGAACGTCAAGTCATCCAACTCGGCGAGCAGGGCAGAGAAACCCGACAAGCTCTAAAGCAGGTTGAAAGTGGAGCTCGGACGGCGCTCATCGAAGCTACCGGAGCCCGGGCAAGCGCTCAGCAGGCCGCTGAGGAGCGGAACGAGGCGGAAAAGGTAGCGACGCAATCCCAAAACGAGGCTCGGTTGGCCCACGCCCAGGCTCAGACAGCTCAAAACGAAGCGACGCTGGCTGAGCAGAAGGCAGCCCAATACCAGCAAGAGCGGCAGGCGGAGCTTAATCGCTTGCAACAGGTCCTGGGACAGATTGCCGAAACGCGCCGCACTGCCATGGGCGTTATCATGACGCTCGGCAACAATTCCATTCAATTCGATTTCGATAAAGCTAGTCTTCGACCGGGAAACCGCGAAATCCTGAGCCGCATTGCCGGCGTCTTGATGATGCTCAAGGGCTATCACATTTCCGTCTTTGGTTACACGGATGACATCGGCACCCAGCAATACAACCTGAAGCTCTCAGAAAGGCGCGCCCAGGCGGTGCGTGGCTATCTCGTTCGAGCGGGACTCAACCCGAACATTATCACCGCAAAAGGGTTCGGCAAATCGGACCCGCGCGTACCGGGAGACACGCCTCAGGCACGCGCCATCAACCGCCGAGTCGAAATCGGCATCGTGGATTCCACCCTCCGTTTTCCAGGATCCGCTGAAAATTAAAACGGCGTAGCGCAGCGCGGCCCGAGCGCCGCAACCAACGAACTGTCATTCTGAGCAAGCGCCAGCGAGCGAAGAATCTCTGTATTTGGCAAGACGGAATACGGGGTTCTTCGCTACGCTCTGCATGACATGACGCCTGCTCAGCATGAGAAAAACGACCCCTCATCCGCCCTCCTACGTCGGGCACCTTCTCCCCTGGGGAGAAGGTGGGGAGCGTAGCGACCCGGATGAGGGGCCTTGATCGAAATTTACCGCGTCTCGGTGGCAAGCTTTGTCATACCCCAGATTGGCGGCCGAAGGCTGTGGGCTCTCAGAAATGACAGGCTTCAAAATTTTTGTTGGAAAAGCGCGGGGAATTTTTCCGTGGCGGGTCCTCCCAGCGCGTGTGTTAGATTGGGAAGGCTTGTCGACTGCCGCAGCGCACATTTTTGGGATGTGAGGCCATGAAGCTGAACGCCTACCTGATGAAGAGCACGGCAGTTGCGGCGCTGGGCGGGCTCCTGTTCGGATTCGATACGGCCGTGATTGCCGGCACTACGCATGCCCTCACGGTGACGTATCACCTCTCGCCAGCCTATTTAGGCATCACGGTTTCGAGCGCGCTCTGGGGAACGGTGCTGGGCGCGATGCTGGCCAGTGTGCCGGGGGACCGTTTCGGGCGGCGCGACAGCCTGCGGTTGATGGCCATCTTATACCTGGTCTCGGCCATTGGCTGCGCCTTCGCATGGAGTTGGGGCGCGCTGGTTTTCTTTCGATTCGTGGGCGGCTTAGGCATCGGGGGCTCTTCCGTGCTCGGCCCAATGTATATCGCGGAAATTTCGCCCGCTGCCTGGCGCGGCCGGCTGGTGGGCGTCTTCCAGTTCGATATCGTGTTCGGCATTCTGCTCGCGTACTTTTCAAACTACATCATCAGCCGCGTAGTCCTCGGCAACCTGGCATGGCGATGGATGCTGGGCGTTGCCGCATTACCGGCGGGCCTTTTTTTCCTGATGCTGTTCTACATTCCCCGCAGCCCGCGCTGGCTCGTGAAAACGCGGCGCGTGGAGGAAGCGCGCCAGGTGCTGGGGATGACCGAAGGAATCAGCGTGGAAGAAGAACTCCAAAGCATTGTGACCTCTCTTGAAGAGGGACGTGGCAAGGAGGCTCTTTTCACACGCCGCTATCGCGTCCCGATTTTCCTGGCGGTAACCGTCGCCATGTTCAACCAACTCTCAGGCATCAATGCCATCCTATATTACCTGAACGATATTTTCGCGCGGGCCGGCTTCAGCCAGGTTTCCGGAGACCTCCAGGCGGTTGCCGTCGGGGCAACGAACCTGGTATTTACGATCATTGCGATGGCGGTGATTGATCGTATTGGCCGCAAGACGTTGCTTCTCATCGGGGCCGTCGGCACAGCCGTCTGCCTGGCCGGCGTTTCCGTGATCTTCTTCACAGCACGGCACGATGACCTCCTGGTATGGCTGCTGATGGCCTATATCGCCTTCTTTGGCTCCTCGCAGGGCGCCGTGATCTGGGTCTACATTAGCGAAGTGTTTCCTAACAGCGTGCGGGCTAAAGGGCAGAGCCTGGGCTGTTTCACCCACTGGACCATGAACTCTTTGATTTCAGGATTATTCCCGCTGATGGCCGCGGTTTCCGGCGCTTACCCATTTGTATTCTTCAGCGCAATGATGGTGTTCCAGTTTTTTGTCGTTCTGTTCCTGTATCCCGAAACCAAGGGCATCTCTCTCGAGGAAATGCAGAAAAAACTGGGATTTGCATAGGGCGACTTGCCAGATTGCCTTACTGCCGCGCCTGCGGCTATCCTGAACTTTCAAGCGGGTGGGCATGGGAAACAGGCATCCCGCGATTGGCATTCTGATACTGGCGGCGCTCATCGCTCTTTTGGCCGTGCGCTATGCCCAAGCGGAGCGGCGGCAATCTCTCTCCTGGGCCGGCTGGGCAGGCGCCGCGGTTATCCTCGCCGCGGAGGTTTTGCTGGGTTTTGGGGTGCGCTGGGCAGCGATCTACTTCACCCCTCTCGCCTGGACAGGTTATCTTCTCGTAACCGATTCGCTGGTTGCGAGTCTCCAGGGCACATCCTTATTCAGGCGCTCTCCTCGTGGATTTTTTGCCTTGGCCGCGTGGTCAGTTCCGTTATGGGTGATCTTTGAGATTTATAATCTCCGCCTTAAGAACTGGACGTACGTGGGGCTGCCCGCAAATGTATGGGCGCGCGATGCAGGCTACGTCTGGTCTTTCTCCACCATCTGGCCCGCCATCTTCGAAACTGCCGAACTGGCGTGGGCGCTGGGCTTTTTTCGATCGATTCCTAAGCCGCGAGCCTCGTTGAGCGCGACGACAACTTGGGGGATTGGGATTGCGGGCGCCCTGTGTGTCACCGTTCCCCTTTTACTTCCCTCCCACGTCGGGAGCTACCTCTTCGGTCTCGTCTGGATAGGGTTCGCGCTTCTGCTCGACCCGCTCAACGCTCGTTGGAAAGGTCGTTCTTTGTTGCGAGAGTGGAAAGACGGGCGGGTGGCTACGCTCAAATGTTTTATTTTTTCAGGTATCTTTTGTGGTTTCCTTTGGGAATTCTGGAACTACTGGGCCCACGCACGCTGGGTTTACATCTTCCCAATCCTTCAAAGGACGAAAATTTTTGAGATGCCCGCTCCGGGCTTTTTAGGTTTCCCGCCGTTTGCCGTGGAGTGCCTGGTGATGTATGAATTTTTGCGCACTCTGCGGCTGACCGGTGCGACGCAAATAATGAAAGGCAGTGAGAAGTGACGAGTGGCAAGCAGACTCACGCGCTGGCCCAGCGCGGCGTCAATCAGATGATGAACGGAAAACTCGATGCGGCCATCGCCACCTTTCAGGAGGTGGAAAAGGAGGAGCCGTCTTCACCGCTCGGTTACGTCCTTGAAGCCGATGCGACGTGGTGGAAAATCTACTACACCACCGCCGATCTCATTGACCCGGACGTGTTTGACGTGGTACGTTCGACAACCACTCCTTACGACTCGCGTTTCAACAGGCTGATCCGTAAAGCGATTGACAGGGCGAAAGCGCGGATCCACGCGCACCAGGACTTGGCGCGCAGCTATCTCTACGAAGGTATGGCGTATGCCCTCCGGGCGCGGCTGGACGGGCTGCGCGCCCGCGACCTCCCGACCGCTCGAGCCGGCAAAAAGATGCGTGCGCTGCTGCTCACCGCGTTAGAGCTCGATCCGAGATTGACGGACGCTTACGCCGGCATCGGCCTCTACAACTACTTTGTTGATACACTCCCGACCATCATTAAAATGCTGCGCTTTTTGATCGGGCTGCCGGGCGGCAATCGCGAAACCGGACTCCATCAGCTCGAGAAAGCGGCAGAACAGGGCGAGTTCACGCGAGCGGAAGCCCAATTTTATCTCGCGAAGGATTACACGCGGCGCAACGAGATGCAGTTCCAAAAATCGCTTCACCTCTTTCAAGAACTCGAACAGGAGTTCCCTCAGAATCCGTTCTGGATGTTGATGGTCGGGAGCGTTCGTATGCGACTGGGGCAACGCCGCGAGGGCGAGGCCCTGTACCGGCAGGTCCTGACAGAAACGGCCCATTCACAAACTGTGCCGGGCAAAGCGGTTCACCAGCAGGTCATCGAAGCGCTCGAGCGCTTGCACCCCGGGGAGAAGTTCGGCGGGCGAGCCTGATTCGGAATGACACCCACCATTTTTTTTGCCTTCCTCGGCGGGCTTCTTGCTCTCGCCTTCGCGGCGAACCGGCTGTATCGGATCACGCGCGTTCCGGATGTCATCGTCCTGCTGGGCGTCGGGCTGCTGCTCGGTCCAATCACCGGCTGGATAAAGGCCGCTCAGTTCGGGCCGATTACGCACATTCTGGGCACGCTCGCTCTCATTCTTGTCCTCTTCGAAGGCGGGCTTGAGCTCAACTTGCGCGATACGCTGCGCCACTTTCCGGGCGGCGTCCTCCTGGCCGTTCTCGGCTATTGCCTGAGCCTCGCCCTGGTCGCGTTGGCGGCGTGGAAAATCCAACACTTTGCTTTGCGTCCCGCGCTGATGATTGGCGCGGTGCTGGGATGCGTTAGCAGCACCATCGTTCTTCCGGTGCTGCAGCAGATCAGGGTGAGTCATGCCGTCCGTCTGACGCTGCTGGTGGAATCCTCCCTCAGCGACGTGATCGGCGTTCTCACGGTCAGCATGTTGCTCGAGCTGCCGCCGGGCGCATCGCCCCATGTGGCGGGATTTGTCGCCGGGTTGTTTTCAAAGCTGGCCGTCTGCGTTGTGGGCACCGTTGTCGTAGGCCTCGTCTGGTCCCGGCTGCTTCCGATTCTTTCCGAGCAGCAATTCTGGCAAGTGCTGACTTTTTCGGCTCTGCTGCTGGTTTATGCGGCCGCCCAGGCTGCCGCCCACATGGGACTCATTGCGGTGCTGGTCTTTGGTTTGACGCTGGCAAACGCCCGGCATACGAACTTTTCAATGCTCGAAGCCGTCCTGGGGCTCCAGGCCGGCGGCGGCGAGCATCACCTGCAGATACTTTCCTTCCATTCCGAGCTCGCTTTTCTGGTACGCAGCTTCTTCTTTATTCTGCTCGGCGTGGTGGTGGAGCTCTCCGGACTGAGCGGATACGCTTTGCTGACGGCCGGGGCGTTCATCGCGCTGGTGGTGGCGCGATGGCTCGCCGTCAAATCGACGAGCTTCACATGGGGCGAGAAGGATCCTCGCGAAAGAAACGTGGCCTTGTGGATCTTCCCGCGCGGCCTCATTACGGCCGTGCTTGCGATTGAGGTGATTGCGGCGCGGGGCAACTCGTTTGCTTTCCTCTCGGCTCTTGCGTTCGCCATCATCCTCATTACCAACCTTTTGATTGTAGTTGCGAGCGTGCGCCGTGGCCCGGCGGAGCCTTCGACGCGAGCGATGGAAAGCTCGAACGGGTCGCTGAAAAGCGTTTGAAACCGTCATTCAGAGCACCCCAACAGCCTGCGGCTGCCAGTAGCAGGTATGATACGAGGCGGATGCTTTCATGGCTTCCGCACGCTGCCCGCCGCAAGCACAGCCTTGCGCGTGTCAGCAAGCGTGTTTCGGAGCAACTCTTGAGGGATGGTGGTCACGAACGGGCCAACTAGCCAGCCGAGACCGGTGGGAATGCCGCGGGTCAGAGAAATCGACTCGCACTCAACATAGACTCCTCCATCCTGCTGAACGAATCGCCAATAGGAATTGATCCGCCACAGAAACCCCGCGTCATCTCCTGGCGGCCTGTCGTGCTCGTCAGGCTTCCCGGCATCCACCACTTCGGCAATTCGCCGAGAGACCGACCGGCTGCTCCAGTGGTCTGGATCGAGCTCCGTATAGCGCACATCTTGCACCGTGTCGAACGTCACCGTAATCAGCTTAACTTCGCTGAACCGCATGGCTACCTTGAAGTCGTTCCCTTTGCGGCTGAGCAGGCGGGAGCGTACCACTTCCGGCGCATAAAACTTCGCCGCATCATTGTAATCCTCGACTGCGCCGAGCACATCGCGAAGCGAGACGCCCGGAATAAAAACATCTCCGATCCAGTGATGGATCAGTCCGTCGGGAGTGGTAAGGACGCGTCCGGAAGCATCTCGCGTTTCGAGGCGTTCGATGAAGAGCCCGCCGTGCTGAAGCGAGGTTAGAATGCGCTCGCGCCCGGGAATATCGTCAAGGTAAAGAAACGTATCCGGCCGGCTGATCTGGCGATCGATGCGGAGCTCCGTCGCTTTGACGTAATGCTCGAACCCGGCTACGGTTTCTGGCTTCAGCTTAACGTTGATGATGCTGACGGGAAGCGGTGCTGATGCGGCGGGGAATGCGGTCAGAACTGCCAGAAGAGAAGAAACCAGGATGAGCTTCATTCACACAACGCGGGGATTTTTCTCCCTGCTTGCAAAATTACTTACAAAAGCCCTTATCCGGTCGCGACGCTCCCCGCCTTCTCCCCAGGGGAGAAGGTGCCCGACGTAGGAGGGCGGATGAGGGGTTATTTTTCATGTTTTCTGAGTGCCGCAAAACGGCAGGCACGGCTGCTCTCAAGGTCTTTGCGCGGAGCGTTCGCATTAATTCTTCGAAAAGGTGCTATGTGGATCGATCACAAATTTCCGGGCAGCGCCTTTGTCGAAATCCTTGTAGCCCTGAGGTCCCTGATCCAAGGTTATGACCGTCACATTGACGGCCCTCGCGATCTGGATCTTGCCATAAAGAATTGCCTGCATGAGTTGGCGACTGTACCGCATCACCGGGCACTGTCCCGTTGTAAACACGTGCGACTTCGCCCAGCCAAGGCCAATGCGAATGCTGAGATTGCCCAGCTTCGCTCCCTCATCTGCCGCCCCCGGATCCTCAGTGACGTAGAGTCCGGGGATGCCGATGGCGCCGCCAGCACGCGTGATTTCCATCAAAGAATTGAGCACCGCGGCCGGGACTTCTTTCTTCGCGTCTCCTCCGTGGCCGCGTGCTTCGAAGCCGACACAATCCACCGCACAATCGACTTCCGGCGCGCCCACGAGGTGCTCGATCTGATCACCGATCGAGGCGCTCTTCGAAATGTCCACGGTCTCACAGCCAAAACTCCGGGCTTGCGCCAGACGTTCCGGGTTCAAGTCCCCGACAATCACGCAGGCCGCGCCGAGCAGATGGCACGCCGCCGCGCACGCAAGGCCCACCGGGCCGGCTCCGGCAACATAGACAATCGACCCAGTCCCAACCCCCGCCGTCACCGCGCCGTGATAGCCCGTGGGGAGAATGTCGGAAAGACAGGTGAGATCGCGGATCTTCTCCATCGCTTGAGCCTTATCCGGGAACTTCAGTAAGTTGAAATCGGCGTAGGGAATCATAACGTATTCCGCCTGGCCTCCCACCCAGCCGCCCATATCCACATACCCGTAAGCCGCGCCGGGGCGCGCCGGATTAACGTTCAGGCAAATGCCTGTCCTGCCCTCTTTGCAGTTACGGCATCGCCCGCAGGCAATATTAAACGGGACAGAGACGAGGTCGCCAACCTTGATGAACTCCACGTCCCGGCCCGCCTCAATGACTTCGCCGGTGATTTCATGCCCCAAAATCAGGCCGTGCGGGGCGGTGGTGCGACCCCGCACCATGTGCTGATCGCTGCCGCAGATGTTGGTTGAAACGATCTTGAGGATGGCGCCGTGATCGCATTTTCGGCTGCCCAGCGCGAGTTTGGGGAAGTCAATACTCTGGACTTCCACCCGCCCCGGCCCCATGTAAGCAAGTCCACGATTGCTGGCCATAAATCTCTCCTTCAAAAGCGTGTTGCCGCAGACCTCCTTCTTCGATACTGCGGTTTCTGCCCGAAAGGAAATCCGCGGACCACGTGTGCAGTGTCCGCGCGAGTTGCATTAAAATGCTGCCGCGCCTGCCTCGGCCACGGCGTGATCCTGATCGCCGGAACCGCCGCTGACGCCGATAGCGCCTACAACTTTGCCGTCACGCTTAAGGGGGATGCCACCCGCAAAGATCATGATGCGTCCGTCATTCGAAGCGTGGATTCCGAAAAACTGAC
>JBOGJS010000375.1:0-12773 GCA_050745365.1 Terriglobia bacterium | reverse complement strand
GCCTTGTAGCTGGCCATATCCACGTTCACGGGGCATTCGGCCTTGCAACCTTTGCAGGCGAGGCACAGGTCCAGCGCATCGCGCACGCGCGGATCGCGCCAGCCCTTGCCAAGCACCTCGCCGTGCAGCATCTCAAAGAGCAGGCGGGCGCGGCCACGCGTGGAGTGCTGCTCCTCGCGCGTCACCATGTAGCTCGGGCACATCGTTCCGCCCTCTTCGCGCCGGCACACTCCGATTCCGATGCAGCGCATGGCCGCCTCTTCAAAACGTCCACGATCAAGAGGAAACGTGAAATGGGTTGTAAGATGTGGAGGGTTAAATCCCGATCCAACGCGAAGGTTCTCATCCATCCGGTAAGGATCCACGAGCTTACCGGGATTCATTTTGCCGTCCGGGTCCCAGATGGATTTGAACTGCCGAAACGCCGTGACCAGCTCCGGGCCAAACATTTTGGGGTAAAGCTCGGCGCGCGCTTGCCCGTCGCCGTGCTCCCCGGAAAGAGCGCCGCCGTAACTCACCACGAGGTCTGCTGCTTGCTCCATAAAGGCCCGAAAATTGAGAATGCCCTTTTCGCTTCGCAGGTCGAAATTGATGCGCACGTGAATGCAACCTTGGCCGAAATGGCCGTAGATGTTGCCCCGGTAATGATGCGTTTCCATCAGCTTCTGGAAATCACGCAAGTAGGCGCCCAACTTTTCAGGAGGCACCGCGGCATCTTCCCAGCCGCCCCAGAACTCCTGGCCGTTTTCGCCGCGCGAGCTTGCGGCCAGCGCCGCTTCGCGCACTTCCCAAACCTTGCGGGCCTCGCGACGGTCTTCAAAAAGTCTCATCGCGGGAGGCTGGCGCAGACTTTGAAGCTCCGTCAGCAACGCGCGAGCTTGATCGAGTGCCTCCTCCTGTGAATTCGCGCCGAATTCAGCGAGCAGCAGTGCGCCACCCTCAGGGAGCAAAGCGATCCTTGCGCCGAGAGCTGGATTTTGCTCGAGCGAGCGAAGCATGGGCCTGTCGAGACCTTCGAGCGCAATCGGCTTGTGGCGCAGGATGAGCATCACCTCATCGGCGGCCCCGGCGAGATTAGCGAAACCGAGAGCAACCAAGGGCCGCGCTTTGGGGCTCGGCACAAGCCGCACACAAGCTTCGAGCACGGTAACACAGGTACCCTCCGCGCCCACAAGCGCCCTCGCTACGTCAAAACCATTTTCCGGAAGCAACTGGTCAAGGTTGTAACCGGAGATGCGCCGAGGAATGCGCGGGAATCGGCCGCGGATAAAGGGGGCGTATTGCTCCCGCAACTCCTTCAGGCCGGCGTAAAGGGCGGCCGACCGGCCGCCGGCCCGGATGATCTCGTCCAGACGCTCATCGTCTGTCCGGCCTACTCGTAACACCTGGCCGTCATAAGTGAGAATTTCGAGCTCCTCGACGTTGTCCACCGTGTTCCCGCTCATCAGCGAGTGAGTGCCGCAGGAATTGTTCCCGATCATGCCGCCCATCGTGCATCGGCTGTGAGTGGAAGGGTCCGGCGCGAACGTCAAGCCGAACTGCTCCGCGGTGTTTCGCAAGCGGTCGAGCACCACGCCCGGCTCGACCCGCGCTGTTCGGCGGTCCGGATGGATTTCGAGGATGTTATGGAGGTACTTCGATGTGTCGAGGATGACCGCAACGTTGGTACATTGCCCGGCCAGGCTGGTGCCGCCGCCGCGCGGCAACAGTGGCGCGCCGTACTCACGGCAAATCGCAACGGCCTGCGCGACGTCTTCCTTGTCGCGCGGGATCACCACGCCGATAGGAACCTGGCGGTAATTGGAGCTATCCGTCGCGTAGAGGGCTCGTGCACCGGCGTCGAAACGGACTTCACCGTGAGTTTTCTGGCGAAGCGCGGCGGCGAGTGACTCTGCTTTCCTGCCGTAGACGTTCAATTTATCCGTGCGCGGCTCCCAACGCGATCTTCACTTCTGCGCCCCGACTCACCTGAAGGGTTTCTGCCGCGGAGCCGTGATTCTGGCCGAGCTCGAGAAAGCCGGAACTCCCAAGAATGGCAAAAATCTCCGAGGATTTCCCCGAAGCATAGGAATTGTACATTCGGGTAATTCGCTGCTGTCCGGCGCTCATCGAAAACTCCGATGGCGGCGTAGCGAAAAGCTCCGGAACGTCTTCCGGGCCGATGTTCGTGATGAGGTTCCCGAACTGATCTACTTTGATCACCACGCCCTGAATTTCACGAGCTCCGGCCCTTTTGGGCTTTGGCACGGAGAGCCTCACATAATCTGTAACCGTCTCGCCGAACTTCTCGGGCCCTAGCCCCTTACTGAGCCAGCCGGCTACCGGCGCAAATATGTCCCGGCCATGAAACGTGTTGCTGACCGGCTTCAAAAAGTAACGATCGGCGATTACATGGCGCACCTCCACCTGCTCCTCACGTTCATAGATGATCGAAAGCACGCCGTTATCGGGAGCGACGAAGACGTGTTCCCGCGTGCGCGCCACAATGGCCCGCCGCGACGTGCCGACGCCGGGATCAACAATCACCAGATGAACTGTCTGAGGAGGGAAGTAGCGGTACGCAAGAGCAATTGTGACGGCTCCGTCAAAGACATCGAACGGAGTGACGTTGTGGCTTACGTCGACCAACTGAGCGGAAGGGTTGATGTTCAACATCACGCCTTTCATGGTTCCCACGAAATGATCTCTGAGTCCAAAATCCGTGGTCAAACTGATAAGGGCAGACACGCTAAATCCTCCCGTACTTCCAGCAGACAGAGCGATTGTAAATGAATTGGGACGTTCTGGGTAGATGGCGCTGGCTTTTCGGCGCTGGCAAGATTTAACAGCGAGGCCCACGACACAAGAACGGTGTCGTGGCTACCCACTCATGCCGCCCTGCCGCCAACCGCAGCCCGCCAACCGCGAACCGCGAGAAATGCCCCCTCATCCGCCCTCTTACGTCGGGCACCTTCTCCCCTCGGGAGAAGGTGGGGAGCGAAGCGGCCCGGATAAGGGGGTCTTGCCCGCGGTTTCGAGGCAGCTTCTTACGCCTGGTTGTCATCGTGCGCCTTGCGTGGCTGGCAAGGCGTGCGTCACGCAAAAGACATTCTGATCGAACGTCTGTCTCGGGACAAATCCACCGGGCCCGCGGCGTAGAAGACCGGCTGTTTTGAGGTACACTTTAAAGGATGGCTACTGACAAGAATTCTGCTCACTCGGACGTGCTTGTTGTGGGAGGTGGCTTGATCGGGTGTAGCATCGCGATGCGGCTCGCGCAGCAGAAAGTTCGCGTTCGCATTGTTGAACGCGGAGAGCCGGGCGCTGAAGCGAGCAGTGCCGGAGCCGGCATGATCGCTCCGCAAGGCGAGACGATTGAGGTGGGTGAGTACTTCCGGTTTTGCGCAACAAGCCGGGACCTCTACCCAGGTTTTGTCCGTGAAGTTGAGGAGATCAGCGGCCAATCTGTCAACTTCAGACGTGATGGCGCGCTGATGGTTCAGCTTGGCGGCCAGGGAGACCTTGACGCGATCTTTCAGGGGCAGCGGCGCGCAGGCCTGCCCCTCGAGCGCATCACCCCGGACGAGGCTCGGCGCCGCCTTCCGCAACTCTCGGCTGAGATTTCGGACGCGCTCTGGATCGGTGGCGACTACTGGCTTGATAATGAACTGCTGGCACGCGCCCTTGCCGAGGCTTGCCGGAAGCTCGGCGTGAACTTTGAGACTCACACCGCGGCAGAGAGGCTCGTAACCCATGACGGCCGCGTGGAAGCGGTAGAAACGGCGTCAGCGGCAAGTCGATATTCTGCGGGCGAGTTTGTGCTTGCGGCCGGAGCGTGGTCCGGTGAGATAGCGCGCTCGGCGGGAATTTTGCTTCCCACCCAACCTTGCCGCGGGCAGATGATTGAGTTCGACGGTGCCGCGAGCTTTCCACATGCGGTCCGAGCAGGCCACTATTATCTAGTTCCGCGCTCGGAGGGAAGGGTGATCGCCGGCAGCACGATGGAATATGCAGGCTTCGAAAAGGCGGTTACAGGCGAAGGGCTGCTTTCGATTCTCAAAGGGACAAGCTCGATCGCTCCGTTCCTCAGGACGCTTCACTTCCGGCGTACCTGGGCCGGCCTGAGGCCGGACACCAGGGATCATCGTCCGATCCTAGGGCGCGGAAAACTTGAAAACCTTATTTTTGCCACGGGGCATTTCCGCAACGGAATTCTTCTCACCCCGATTACCGCCCAAGTCATCTCCGAATTGTTTCTACTCGGCTCCGCATCTTTCCCGATGGAGCCGTACTCTCCCGCACGCTTCAGCGACCATTCGGGCTAGGCAAGCCGAGAGGCGTGCGCTACTCCGCTGAGGTGCGTGCCTCAAAATAGCTTCAAACGTCATGGGTGACGAAGCGTTTGGCGTGCTCCTTCAGAATACAGCGGTCTTCCACCACTTCGAGTCCGGCATCGCGTGCGCGGTGGGCGGCTTGCTTATGCTGGACGCCTTCCTGCATCCAGATGACCTTGGCGCCGATTTGAATCGCTTCTTCTACAATAGCGGGAACAAACTCCGAGCGGCGAAAGATGATGACGGCGTCCACAGGCTCTCGAATTTCGCCCAGAGAGGCATAACAGTGTTCATGAAAGATGGAGTCTATGGCAGGATTGACGGGAACCACACGGTAGCCATGCGACCTCATGTAGGCCGCAACGCCATGACTCGGCCGCGAAGGCTTCGGAGAAAGTCCTACAACGGCCAGCGTCTTGTACCTTTCGAGAATATCCGTGATGCGGTCGGAGAACGCCGAAGGGACCGCGCCGGAACGGGCCGTAGAAGGAAACCGATGGTGAACGGCTACAGAACCCATCTAACGTCTCCAGAATCCAGAAGACTGGCTACTGACCGAAGCAGGAAAGCGCGTAATTTGGCGGATCGCGAGAAGGAACCGCTCGTTATCAGGATGAGTTCCGATCGTCACCCGCAGCGAGGTAGGAAAACCATAAACTTTCATGGGTCGCACAATAACTCCCTCTTCGAGTAGCCTAAGGAAATCTTGCTCGCAATCCCTTGCTGTGTCAATGAGCAGGAAATTCGCATGGGAAGGAGTGAACCTTATCCCGAGAAACGTCAGCTCCTCGGTCACGAAGCGCATTTCCTCGGAATTCAACTCAACGGATCTCCCGACGTGCTCCCGGTCCTCGATCGCTGCGAGAGCAGCAGCCTGCGCGGGGCGGGAAGTGTTGAAAGGCGCGCGAACGCGGTTGAGGTTTTCGATCAACTCAGGATGCCCGCAGGCATAACCCAGTCGCAACCCGGCCAGACCATAGACTTTTGAAAAAGTCCGCAACACCAGGACGTTCCGCCCCGAACGCACAAGATCAAGCGAGCGGGAATAGCCCGGAGGGGCGTAGTCGTAGTAGGCTTCGTCGAGGACGACCAGGACATGGGCCGGGAGGGCATCGAGAAAAGTGTCAAACTCGCTGGCGGTGAAAAGCGTGCCGGTAGGATTGTTGGGATTGGCAAGGAAGACGAGCTTCGTGCGCGGTGTGACGGCCTGCCGGATGGCCGCAAGATCGATGGTCATCCCTCTTAATGGAACAAGCGCCAGGCCCGCGCCGGCCTCTTGAATGGCCAAACGATAGATCAGGAAAGAAGATTCTGAAGCGATTCCCTGATCTCCGCCGGAAAGAAACGTTTTTGCGGCGAGCTCGATGAGTTCCGTTGAGCCTGCACCGAGAATGAGATGCTTCATTTCCAGTTGAAGAAGCTCGGCAAGCTTCCGTCTCAATCCGTAGCCTGCGGAGTCCGGGTAGAGATGAACGCGATCCAGGCTCTGCCGGATCGCTTCGAGAGCCCGTGGTGAGGGGCCAAGCGGATTTTCATTGGAGGCGAGCTTTACGGCACTGCGGCCGAGCTCGCGCTCCACTTCCTCAATGGGCTTTCCGGTGGGATAAGGCTGAATGCGACTCGCCCAGGGTGGAAGCATCGACTTGATGGGGCTTAGATTCATGGCGTTGCGGCCTTCCCGGAACGGCAAGCCGCCAATTTCTAAGGCGATCGACTTCCCGTGGTGTTAAATGACGGAACTTGCCAGGGGCAAGCCCATCACTAGTGAGAAATGCAATCCGCACCCGCTTCAGCTTGACGACGGGATGCCCGATGCGCTCGAACATGCGCCGCACCTGGTGATAGCGCCCCTCCACCAATGTAATCTCGTACCAGGGTTTTGAAAGTTCACTCAGGCAGCGCACGATGGCGGGAGCAGTCTTGCGTCCGTCCAACACGATTCCGGCTGCTAGCTTCCCGAGAACCTTTGCATCCGGCGTCCCTTCGACCTTCACGTGATAGGTGCGGGGTACGGCGGAGGCGCGCGACATCAAAATGCTGGCCAACTCGCCATCGTTGGTCATGAGGATTGCTCCGGAAGAGGCGTAATCCAGCCTCCCCACAGGATAGACCCGGGCATGGATTCCCTGCCTGTTGAGCAAAGAAACAACAGTGGGCCGGCCTTCCGGATCGCTGACCGTTGATACGAAACCCACCGGCTTGTTGAGGAGAATATGGAGTCGCTTCCAGGCGGGCTTCAACACTTTTCCGCCGACACGAATGTGGTCTTTTGCGGCATCCGCTTTGCTGCCGAGCTCAGTTACGGTATGGCCATTCACGGAAACGAGTCCCTGGCGAATGAGCTCTTCGGCCTTGCGGCGCGAGCTGACACCCGCCGCCGCGATGATTTTTTGCAAACGCTCCTGCATGACAGACCTTTAGCTCGGCACTATGCCTCCGATTCCATGTTACATCAAGGTTGTCCCAAGTAAGTATGCACCGGACAGAGCCGGAGGAACTAGATTAAAGGCCGAAGTGGGGTCAAAAGGCTGAACATGCGCTAGAATTAGCTTTAAGGAGTTTACATGGAAGCCGACGTCTTCAAGATTCGAGGGAGAGAATTCCGTTCTCGGCTAATCGCCGGTACGGGAAAGTATCGGAGTTTTCAGGAAATGGCCCGTGCACATGAAGCTTCCGGGGCGGAGATCGTCACCGTGGCGGTGAGGCGGGTAAATCTGACGGATCGAGCGAAAGAGTCGCTGCTCGATTACATCGATCGCGAAAAATACTTTATTTTGCCCAATACTGCCGGCTCTTACACGGCCGATGAGGCCGTTCGCACTGCGCATCTGGCTCGCGAAGCCGGCTTCTCCAATTGGATCAAGCTGGAAGTGATCGGCGACCAGAAGACGCTCTTTCCCGATAATTTTGAGTTGCTCAAAGCGACTGAAACTTTGGCTCAAGAGGGCTTTGTGGTGCTGCCCTATACCAATGATGACCTGATCGCGGCTCGCCGACTGATTGATGCTGGAGCGGCAGCGGTAATGCCCCTCGGAGCGCCCATCGGCTCGGGGATGGGCGTGCAGAACCCGGCCAACATTCGCATCTTGCGGGAAATGCTCGCCGACGTGCCGATCGTCCTGGACGCGGGAGTGGGAACCGCCTCTGATGCTGCCTTCGCAATGGAGCTGGGGGCTGACGCCGTACTGATGAACACCGGCATCGCGGCGGCAGAAAATCCCGTGCTGATGGCTGGGGCGATGAAGCACGCCGTCGTCGCCGGGCGCGATGCTTATCTTGCAGGACGAATGCCTAAGAAGCTTTACGCCAGTGCTTCAAGCCCCCTGGAAGGCGCGGTACGGTAGGCCGCTTCTGTAGCGCGCAGGCGGCAGGCTCGCCTTGACGGAACACGAAGCCTCACGTTATTTTAGAATTAGTGTCGCGTCCGTGAGTCTCGACTTCTTCGTCTAAGGAACGAGAAGTTTATGCGGGCAAGGATTTAGGCAAACGCCGAGACGCGATGAACACACCCTGAGAAAAGGAATCATCCCTTGAAGCGAACGTTCCAACCGAACCGGAGACGGCGAGCGAAGACACACGGATTTCGAGAGCGCATGCGCACTGCAGGTGGCCGCAACGTCCTGAAACGACGCCGACAAAAAGGCCGCCATCGTTTGACTCCATGAGGGGAGGTGGGCCTGCGCACACCTTTCCCAAAACGCTGCGCCTCTTGCGCCGAACCGAGTATCGAAAGGTGTATGAGGAAGGACGGCGTGGAAGCGCGCGAGTATGCACCATCTTTTATCGCTCCAACGGCTTCCCTCGAACGCGCCTGGGGATAACCACACCCAGAGCTATAGGAAACGCTGTGATTCGCAACCGCATTCGGCGGCGGCTAAGGGAGATATTCCGGCTACATCAGGCCTCGATCCCGCCGGGGTGGGATATCGTCTTAAACCCAAGGCCTATCGTGGCCGAGATGCCTTTCCCGGCACTGACACGCGAGATCCTGCGCCTCTTTCGCGCGACTCCGCCTCTGGATTCGGCAGCGCCGGCGCGAAAGTAGCCAAGCGCGGAGCGCTGATTCTCATTCGGTTATACCAGGTGCTTGTTTCTCCCATTCTGCCTTCCTCCTGTCGGTTCTATCCCACATGCTCTGCTTACGCCTACGGAGCGGTTCAAAAATGGGGTGTGAGGCGCGGCGCCTGGCTCGCTCTTCGTCGGCTGGCGAGGTGTCATCCCTTCGGCGGCAGCGGCTACGATCCGATCCCTTGAATCTTGCGATTTTTTAAATGGACTTAGATACTGAAAAACGGGTGTTTATCGCGTTCGTTCTGATGTTCGGAGTGTTTCTGCTCTGGCGCGCCTTCCTCTGGCATCCCCCTCCGCCGCCACCCTCAGAGCACTCCAAGGCGCAGACGCAAACCACGGCTACGGTCCACGTCCGCCCACATCACGCTCCGGCCCCAATTCAAAAGGCGCCGCCTTCCGTGAAGCTTCCTGTCGTTCAGGGTTCCAAAGCCGAGGACATCAGCATCCAGAACAACGATTATCGCGTAACCTTCTCGACCCAGGGTGCGGTGATCAAGAGCTGGATCTTGCGGAAGTACACGGATGCCAAGAACAGGCCGCTCGATGTCGTCAATCAAAGCGCCTGCCAGCAGCTCGGATATCCCCTGAGCCTTGAAATGGCAGACTCTTCGCTGGCTGCGAAGCTCAACTCTGCGATTTACAGCGTCCAGCCTTCGGGGACAAATCTCACCGCGCCCCAGGAAGTTACCTTTACTTACAGTAACGGCAAAGACCGCGTCCGCAAGGAGTTTTCATTTGGCAAAGGCTATGCGATCCAGGTGAAGGTGAGTGTGTTCGACGGACAGCACGACGTGCCCGTGGCCGTGGAGTGGCCGGGCGGGGTGGGTGACCAGTCTTTATCCGTGTCTTCAAGGCGAAAGCACAGCCTCGCATTCTACAACCAGGAGGATGGCATTAAGACGGTCGCCGGGAAAAAAGTTAACGAGAGTAGGATGATCCCCGGTCCTCTCACCTCCGCCGGGCTCGAAGATCTTTATTTTGCCGGCGTATTTTTCCCTGGCTCACCGCAGGATGCTTTTCATTTCCGGCGTGAGAGTTGGATGCCGGCCGGCGCAAAAGACCATAAGCCCATCGAAGCCCTCACGGCCGTTCTGGCAACGCCGGAGGCCGGACCGCTTTCTTTCCGGCTCTTCATTGCTCCTAAGGTGGTGGACGTGCTGAAGGCCGAAAGCCCGGGACTGGAAAACCTGGTGGACTTTGGGGTTTTCAGCGTGCTTGCGAAGCCGACCTTCCTGGGAATGCGATGGATTTATGACCATACCGTACAAAACTGGGGCTGGGCTATCATCATTCTCACCATCCTCATCAACATGGCCTTCTTCCCGTTGAAGCTGAAAAGCATCCGCTCGGCTCAGGCCATGCAAAAAGTGGCGCCCATCGTTAAAGAGATTCAGGGGCGGTACAAGCAATACAAATTCAACGATCCCCGCAAGGCGAGAATGAACCAGGAAGTGATGAAGGTGTATCAGGAGAACGGCGTGAATCCGCTGGGCGGCTGCCTGCCGATGCTCGTGCAACTGCCCATCATTTATGCTTTCTACGAAGTGCTCGAAGCGAGTATCGCGATGCGTCACGCTCCCTGGATCTGGTGGATTAAGGACCTTTCAGTGCCGGATCCTCTTTACATTCTGCCCAGCCTTGCCATCGTGCTCTCGTTCATCATGCAGAAGATGACGCCCATGCCGTCGGTCGATCCTGCGCAGCAGCGGATGATGATGATTGCACCCTTGTTTGTGGGCTTCATCTTCTTCTATGAGGCCGCCGGACTGACGCTGTATTATTTTGTGTATTGCCTCGTTGCCGTCGGCCAGCAGTTGCTGATCAACCGCATTGCACCACCCCAGCGACCTTCGACTCCCGCGGCATCCGCTGCTCCTGCCGCGGCTTCGGGCCGCGCGCCGGCACCCGGCCGACGAAAAACAGTGACGGTGAAAGGTTAGACTTGATGGAAACTCGAACCTCAGAGCCTATACAACAAAATTCCGAAAAGGTGGAAAGCCGCCTCCGCCAGATGCAAGACCTTCTCGAAAAAGTTTTTCAACTGGGCAAGTTTAACTTGAAGGTCTCCATCCGGAGCGTCGAAGCGGGCGCTCCTGTGCCGGAAGGCGTTGAATGGGTGCTGGACTTTTCGGGAAGCGATACCGCCTTGTTACTTGAGTCTCATGCTGAGTTACTGGATGCGTTGGCCTATATCGCCTCCAAGTCGGCGCGGCTGGAGGAAGATCTCCATAAGAAAGTTCTTTTTGATTGCGACGATTACCGGCGAACCCGGGCCGAGGAGCTTAAGCTGATGGCGCGAATTGCCGCCGAGCGCGTGGTGGACTCCGGGGAGCCATTCGCGTTAGCCTCAATGAATGCCGCCGAGCGCCGCATCGTCCACTTGGCCCTGCGGGACCAGCCTCAGGTGCGCACCGAGAGCCAGGGCATCGGGGCGCAGCGGCAGGTGGTGATCCTGCCCGGCTCCGCGCCGGTTACCGAAAAGCAAAAGTGAAAAGACAAGAATCAAAAATATCAGGCCCTTTGACTTTTGCGCTTTGCCTTTTGATTTATCCTTTTGCGGCCCTCCTTCTTCGGGTACCTTCTCCCCAGGGGAGAAGGTGGGGAGCGGAGCGACCCGGATGAGGGGTTCTGTCAACAATTTTGCGGTTTTTACCCGAGGACCGCGAAAAGCCGCGGACCTAAACGGCGCAGGTCCGCGCTACGCTTTGCTCTGCTCCACGCCCGATGATCCGCAACCGTTCGCTAGCCAACAGTGATCCCTGAAGACACGATTGTAGCCATTTCCACCCCGCCTGGCCGGGGCGGCATTGGCGTGGTGCGGCTTTCCGGCACTCAAGCCATTCGCATTCTTCGGGTGCTGGTCCGGCTGCCGGAAATCGAAACTCAGCGGGCTGCACTCGGAGAATTTGCCGATCCTCAATCCGGCAAAAGCCTTGACCGCGTCGTGGTCACCTGCTTTCGCGCGCCACATTCTTACACGGGCCAGGATGTGGTTGAAATTTCCTGCCATGGCGCTCCCGTGATTCTGGAGTATCTCGTCTTATGTTGTGTTAAGGAGGGCGCGCGCCCGGCGGAGCCTGGCGAATTCACGATGCGCGCGTTTTTGAATGGTCGCATCGACCTGGCGCAGGCAGAGGCCATCCGAGACCTCATTGACGCCCGCACATTATTTCAGGCGCGAGTGGCCGCGCAGCAGATGGAAGGCTCTGTTGCGAGAAGTCTGAAGCCTTTGAAGCAAGGGCTGGCAGAGCTTATCGCTCTGCTCGAGGCGGGCATCGATTTTGGCGAGGATGACGTCCCTGTTTCAAGCTGGGAGGATATTCTTTCCCGCATTGCCGATCTCGAAGGCCAGCTCGTTCCGATTACGAAGAGCTTTGAATATGGAAGAATTATCCGCGAAGGCTTAAGTCTCGCCATCGGCGGTCGGCCCAACGTCGGGAAATCCAGCCTTTTTAACCGGCTCTTGAATGAAGATCGCGCCATTGTCACGGAAATTCCAGGTACCACACGGGATCTCATCACTGAGACGGCCAGCCTGGACGGCATCCCGCTGCGCCTCGTCGACACCGCAGGGATTCGAGAAACAACGGGGCGCGTGGAAAAAATGGGCATGGAAAAGTCATTCCAGGCGATCGCGGATTCCAGCCTACGGCTGCTGGTGGTGGATGCTTCCGAGGGCTGGACAGAAGAAGACCAAGCCTTGTTCACGAAGATTCAGCCGCTCGGGCCCATGCTGATTGCCTGCAACAAATCCGACCTGCCCGCACGCATCCTTCCGGGAAGCCTGCCGTTCCTGAACGGCGGCATCCCGCATTTCGACGCTCAGTCACCAATGGCTGTTCCGGTGGTTTGGACGTCCGCGCTGACCGGTGAAGGGGTCAGCGTACTCCGCGAGAAAATACTTTCCCTCGCCCATCCGGCGCGCGAAACGGACCCGGAAAGCGACTTCATCACCAGCCTTCGACACCAGCAGGCGGTGAATGAATCGCTCACCGCCCTCGCAAAAGCCCGTGAAGCAGGAGGCCATTGTGTGCCGCACGAGATGCTTTTGCTCGACCTTTACGACGCTTTGCACGCCCTCGACAGCATCACCGGCGAGACCGCCTTCGATGATCTGCTCGGGATCATCTTTTCCAGGTTTTGTGTGGGGAAGTAGCCGGCGCGCTGCCCGGCCTTTCGGCCGGAGCCAGGGGAACCGTCATTCTGAACGCAGCGAAGAATCTCTGTATTGGGCAAAACGGAATATGGGATTCTTCGCTGCGTTCTGCATGACAAGCGGCCCGCTGAGCGTGAGAAACGCGACCCCTCATCCGCCCTCCTACGTCGGGCACCTTCTCCCCTGGGGAGAAGGTGGGGAGCCGATTCGCTCCTCATCGAATCGCCCTGAGC
>JBOGJS010000374.1:0-31326 GCA_050745365.1 Terriglobia bacterium | reverse complement strand
GCGTATCACACGCGTGTCCCGTTTCGAACTTTTCGATCAAGACCCCTCATCCGGGTCGCTACGCTCCCCACCTTCTCCCCTGGGGAGAAGGTGCCCGACGGAGGAGGGCAGATGAGGGGTCGTGTTTCATAGTTTGTGAGCGTCGCAAAGCGAGATGACGAACTGATCCGCGACTGAATAACGGCACGAATTTCTCCAATTAAGTATTAGCAAGGTAGCCATGACCTCTCACTCTCCCGCAACGCGAGAGAGCCGGGTGAGGGTTCTTGGAAGAGGGTTTTCAGGGCAGCATGTCAAGCTTAGCGACCGAGCAGGAAACCGAGCTCATCCCGAAGCGACTGGTGCGCGCGCGCCCGCTCTTCGACCGTGAAATCCTGAAGCGGGCGGCGAAGGACGCGTTTCTGAAGCTGAACCCTGCCGTTCAGATCAAGAATCCGGTGATGTTTGTGGTGGAAGTCGGCGCCGCGCTCACGACGCTCCTGGTTTTTGAAGCCGTTGCGCACCGTCCAGGAGCGCTGGGGTTTGTTATCCAGATTGCCATCTGGTTATGGTTCACGGTGATCTTTGCTAACTTTGCCGAGGCCATGGCTGAGGCCCGAGGAAAGGCCCAGGCCGATACGTTGCGGAAGGCGAAGACCGACACGGTCGCCAAGCGGATTGTCGCTGGAGGCAAAACCGAGGCGGTGCCCGCTTCAAGGCTCCGCGCCGGTGAGTGCGTCATCTGTGAAGTCGGCGACGTTATTCCGGGTGACGGTGAAGTGCTCGAGGGTATTGCGACGGTGGACGAATCCGTGATTACAGGCGAAAGCGCGCCCGTGATTCGAGAATCCGGAGGAGACCGTAACGCGGTCACCGGAGGCACCCGCGTTCTCTCCGATCATATTAAGATCAAAATCACCTCGAATGCCGGCGAGACGTTCCTGGACCGCATGATCGCGCTGGTCGAGGGCGCGGAGCGACAGAAGACGCCCAACGAAATCGCGCTCAACATTCTAATCGCAGGACTCGCACTCATCTTCCTGCTAGCAGTCGTGACGCTCCATCCCTACGCTGTTTATGCTGTGGCTGCCGCGCACGGCGGCCGCGTTCCCGGCATCGCCGTCCTGGTTTCGCTGCTGGTCTGCCTGATCCCAACCACGATTGGCGGCCTGCTTTCAGCCATCGGCGTCGCGGGGATGGACCGCGTCATGCAGCACAATGTGCTCGCAATGAGCGGCCGCGCCGTAGAAGCCGCCGGGGATGTGAACACGCTGCTGCTCGATAAAACGGGGACGATCACGCTCGGCAACCGCCAGGCCGTGGAATTCATTCCCGCCGATGGGGTGGAGGAGGCAGACCTGGCGGATGCGGCGCAGCTTGCCAGCTTCGCGGATGAAACGCCCGAGGGACGGTCCATTATGGTCCTGGCGAAAGAGAAATATAGCCTGCGCGGGCGCGAGCTTCAGCAGCAGGAAGCGCGCTTCATCCCCTTTTCGGCCTATACCCGAATGAGCGGCGTGGATCTTGAGGGTCGGGCCCTCCGCAAGGGAGCCACCGAAGCCGTGACCAACTTCGTGAAGGACCACGGAGGCAATGTTCCCGTCGATTTCGTCGAAATGTCCGATCGCGTTTCACGCGGAGGCGGCACACCCCTTGCCGTGGCCGACGGGGGACGGCTGCTGGGGCTCGTTCATCTCAAAGACATCGTCAAAGGAGGAATGCGTGAGCGGCTTGCCCGTTTGCGCACCATGGGCATCCGCTCCGTCATGATCACCGGCGATAATCCGCTCACCGCTGCCGCGATCGCCAACGAAGCCGGCGTGGATGATTTCCTGGCCCAGGCTACCCCGAAAGATAAGCTCGATTACATCCGGAAGGAGCAGGCCCAGGGCCGCCTGGTCGCCATGACGGGCGACGGCACCAACGACGCACCGGCACTCGCCCAGGCGGACGTGGGCGTCGCCATGAATACAGGCACGATGGCCGCGAAAGAAGCGGGGAATATGGTGGACCTGGACAGCAATCCCACGAAGTTGGTGGAAATTGTAGCGATCGGAAAACAGCTTTTAATCACGCGCGGCGCCCTCACCACATTCTCAATCGCTAATGACGTGGCCAAGTATTTTGCCATTATCCCGGCCATGTTCGCCGCGACTTATCCGGCGCTGGGGGCGCTCAATATCATGCACCTGCATTCGCCGCGAAGCGCTGTGCTGGCTGCAGTCATCTTCAACGCGCTCATTATCATCGCGCTCGTCCCTCTGGCCTTGCGCGGGATACGCTATCGTCCTCAAGGCGCAGCCGCACTGCTGCGGCGCAACCTGCTGATTTACGGCCTGGGCGGCCTGATTGCTCCGTTTCCTGGAATCTGGATTATTGATCGTTTGTTAGGCTTGCTTCATCTGGCCTGAGGAGAATTCACATGTGGCGGCACATTGCTCCCGCATTCAAGATCATGATTGCGCTGACGATCCTGACGGGCTTCATCTACCCTGGAGTGATGACCGGACTTTGCCAGGTGTTTTTTCATCATCAGGCCAACGGCAGCATGATCCGCGATGGCGGCCGGATCATCGGCTCGTCATTAATTGGCCAGAACTTTTCCGGTCCTAAATATTTTCATCCTCGTCCATCGGCCGCGGGCGCAAACGGCTATGATCCCTTAGCGTCGGGCGGCTCAAACCTTGGCCCTACCAGCCGCGCCTTGTATCGTCGTGTGCAGGCGGGCGTCAGAAGATTTCGCAAGGAAAATCCGTCGTATGAAGGCTCCATCCCGGCGGATATGGTGACCGCCTCCGCCAGCGGCCTTGATCCGGACATCAGCCCCGCCTCTGCGTTCGCACAGGCCCGCCGGATTGCGACGGCCCGTCGGGTAGGGCTGCGCCGGTTACGACGCCTCATCCGGCATCACATCGAAGGCCGCCAGTTTGGCTTTCTGGGCGAGCCGCGGGTGAACGTTCTCGAGATTAACCTCGCCCTGGACCGTGACTTTCCGCGGAGATAATCGGGCTTCGCTCTCCCGGAAAATCTGCGCTGTGAACACGTGTAACCGGGCTCCATGCTTCCAGGCATCCTTCGGAAGTCCGGCCTTGAGGCACGTCTCTTCAAGAAAGCGATTGCGATTCCATCCCATCTCGGAAGCCACTTGGGGCAGCAGCAGGCCACGCCGGCTCCCAAGCGAAACGACCAGCCCGTGGCGACCCACTTCAACCTCTTCCGCGCGCACCTCCGCCAGCGGAGAAAGCACGGAAATTTCAATCGTCAGAAATGGAACTTCCTCCGGCTGAACGGGACCGAAACGAGGGTCTTCGAGAGCTGCACTGAGCGCGCATTCGCGCACTGTGCGGTAAAGCGGCGAAACTCCTTCGGGCCGGCCGATACAGCCGCGGAGCAATCCGGCTTTGCGCAGCGTTACAAAGGCCCCTGCCCTCGATTCTAGCGCCGCCGGAATCTTGCCCGGTGCCGGCCAGGACGCTTCCTTCTGCGCGGGCGATGAGCCCTTGCCCACAATTTGCCCCTCGATTGCGCTCCGCGCTACGTGCAACAAGAACCGCTGCTCAACCTCACTGAGCGGCTGCATCCTTTTTGTCCTCCGGTTTGTCGTCGTCCCGATGAATCACGACCATGCGAGGTCGAGCGGAGCCCTCTTTGTCCTGGATCTCAAGCTTGCGCCAGAAATGCCAGAAATATTGCGCGGCGGAAGCCAGGGCGAACCAAACGACCAGCCATAAAAGAACCTGACCCAGAATGTTGAAGTTTGGGAAACGCGGCACCAGGGCAATCACGCAAATGGCGATCACCTCAAACACCATTTTCGATTTACCCAGCTCGGAGGCGGGGATCACGAAGCCCTCCGCGCTGGCGATCGCGCGCAAGCCTGAAACCGCAAGCTCGCGGCCGATAATGATCACTACAATCCAGGCCGGAACAAGATGGAGCGCCACCAGGGAGATGAAGGCGGAGCAGACCAGAAGCTTGTCGGCGATGGGATCGAGCAGCATGCCCAGCCGCGAAATTCGCTGCTGACGGCGGGCAAAATAGCCGTCGAGAAGGTCCGTGATGGCTGCCGCCACGAAAACGCCTACGGCCCATAAGTCCATATTTTGGGCATTGGTCAGCAACAACACCACGAGAAGCGGAACGAAGAAAATGCGGAGAAGGGTCAGCGAATTGGGGAGACTCATGAGCCTTCAATCAGGACCTCAGCCGGCCATCGTTTATGCGAACTTCGCGGCGCCGAAGATTATCTTGCACAGATAATGATGAGGCCCAAGAACCCTGCGCTCAATATAACGAATCCTCAATCCCTCTGTCAATGAGACCGAAAGATGGGGGTGCGCGACATAAAAGTGAGGGCGTGGGAAGTTAATATGGCCCCGCAAGGGGCCGGGCCGTGCGTAGCCGTAGGTGCAACCTACGGATGGCACGGCCACCTCCGTAGGTTCTACTTACGGCTATTCACAGTGTCCTGCTCCGCGGGAGCGCGCGCGTCGAAAATTTCGATCAAGACCCCTCATCCTGGTCGCTACACTCCCCCACCTTCTCCCCAGGGGAGAAGGTGCCCGACGTAGGAGGGCGGATAAGGGGTCGTTTTTCCGTTTGCGAGCGTCGCAAAGCAAAATGACGAACTGATCCGCGACTGAATAATGGCGCGAACTTCTCCAACTGAGCACTCGTCGGCCCCGCCTCAATGAATTTGTAGCTTGGATGGGCTTGTCAGCAAGTCGACGAGCGCGCGGACAGGATGTCCCGTCGGCCCTTTGGCTAAATAGGGCTTTTCCTCGTAATTCCAGCGGGTGCCTGCAATATCGAGGTGAACCCACGGGGTCTCGCCGGCAAATTCACCCACAAACATCGCGGCGGTAATCGCACCACCGCAGCGTCCACCACTGTTTGCGATATCGGCAATCGAGCTCTTATACAGGTCGCGGTATTCATCGTCCACGGGCAATTCCCACATTCTTTCTCCCGTCGCGGCAGCGCTTGCGAGGACCCGATGGACCCACTCCTTATTTCGTCCAAAGATGCCGGTGGTGATGTTGCCGAGCGCGACGGTTACCGCGCCGGTGAGCGTGGCCGCATCGATCAGGACGTTTGCGCCCTGAAGCTTCGCATAATGCATGGCGTCGGCGAGCGCCAGGCGGCCCTCGGCGTCGGTGTTAAGGATTTCTATGGTCTTGCCGGACATCGAGGTAATCACGTCGCCGGGCTTGTAGGCGCGGCCGCCCGGCATGTTTTCCGCGGCCGGAACGACCGCAAGCACGCGTACTCTCGGCTTGAGTTGCGCGATGGCCCGCATCACGCCGAGCATTGCGGCGCCGCCGGCCATGTCGGTCTTCATCTCGTCCATATTCTGGCTGGATTTGATCGAGATGCCACCGGTGTCGAAGGTGATTCCTTTTCCAATCAGGCCGATAACGGGGGCGGTGGGAGCACCTTCTGGCGCGTATCGAATCACGATGAGGCGAGGAGGCTCATTACTGCCCTGCGCCACCGCCCAGAACGCATTCATTTTCAAGGCGCGGATTTCATCTGGTCCGAGAACCTCGCATTGCAAGCCGAATTGCCGCGCCATCTCTACCGCCTGCTCTGCGAGCTGCGTGGGCGTCATGCGGTTCGAGGGCTCGTTGACCAGGTCGCGCGCGAAGTTTACGGATTCCGCAATGATGCGCCCCGCCTCCGCCGCCTCGATTTCCGCCCGGCCGGCTTCCGCTTCATCTTTCAAGAGCTGGAAACGGTCCACGCGCTTTTCGGGATCCCGGTCAGACCGGTATTTGTCCGCGTCATAGTCGGCCAGAATCGCGCCTTCAACTACATTCTTGACGGCTTCAGGTGTCATTTTGTCTTTCGGAGCAAGCCACGCCAGATGATGAATGTTTCTGGCCCTCGCGTATCGTGTCGCGGTCCCTGCAAGTCGTAGCAATTGTGCATCACTGAACTTCTCCTTCTTTCCCGCGCCCACCACCAGCAGCCGCTCTGCGGCCAAGCCGGAGGGATGATGGACCAGCGTGCACTCATAAGCCCTACCACTGAGCTCGCCGCTTGCATGAAGCTCGCCGAGCATCTTTCGTGTTGCGGGAGGAAGGTCTTCCGCCGAGCCGCTGGACTCGGGGCTTCCCTCGAATCCCCACGCAGCCAGCAGCGGCGATTTAATCCGTTCGATCAACTCCTTATGAAACTCGATTTTCAATGTCTGTCACTCCGCTAAGAATGTTTCCTCCGGTGCTCGCGGATGTCCTGGGCGGTTTCACGATCAATCGTGCGGCGCCGCAGTGTTTCCCGCTTGTCTTCCCCGGCTTTTCCTTTGGCCAGTGCGATTTCACATTTGATCATGTTTGCTTTCGTATAAAACCGGAGCGGGATCAGCGTCAGACCTTTCTCCCGCGTCCGGCCCATCAGCTTATCAATCTCCTGGCGATGCAGAAGCAGCCGCCGGTCGCGCAGCGAGTCTTTGTTCATGTAACTTCCCGCTGCGTAAGCCCCAATATGGCAGTCCACCAGCCAAAGCTCTCCGTTCCGGACCACCGCATAGCCATCCTTCAGACTGGCCTTTCCTCCACGGATGGACTTCACTTCCGTACCGGTGAGCTCGATGCCCGATTCGAATTTTTCCAGGAGATGGTAAGAGTGCGGCGCCTGGCGGTTTACCGCAAAGTTCTTCTGGCCAGCCTCTTTATTGCGAGTTCCCATCCACTTTGAGCCATGCCTGAGCTAAGCTTCTATTCTATCAAGAGAAGTTCAGAATCATTGCTGAAATGAGGTTCTCATGCAGCGCATCTGTTTTTTGCTGAAAGTAAGGCGCGAGCGCCTGGAGGAATATAAGCAGCAGCACCGGAAGGTGTGGCCGGAGATGCTCGAAGCTTTGACCGAGACAGGCTGGCATAACTACTCGCTTTTCCTGCGCGAGGATGGCTTGCTGGTGGGCTATTTCGAAACCCCGGACCTCAAGAGCGCCCTCGCAGGTATGGCCGCGCGGGAAGTGAACGCCCGGTGGCAGCGCGAGATGGCCCCCTTCTTTGAAAACTTAGGGGGAAGACGGCCCGATGAAGATTTCCAGTGCCTGGAAGAAGCCTTTCATCTGGCGTAGTGCGGGAACGCCTTCGGCTCCTTTGTGGGACATGCCCCTGCTCAGCGTGAGAAAAACGACCCCTCATCTGCCCTCCGGAGTTTACCCTGAGCGAAGCCGAAGGGTCGGGCACCTTCTCCGCTCGGGAGAAGGTGGGGAGCATCGCGCCCGGATGAGGGGTCTTGATCGAAATTTTCGCGTCTCCGCGTCGCATGTCATGCCTCAGATTGGCAGCGAAAAGGCTGTGGGCGCTCAGGATGACAGTTTGCGGCGTCCTTCAGCAACATACTAGAGCTGCGGACGCGGAGGCGAGTTCGCGGCCGCTTTGTCCCGCGCGCCAACCACCACCCGCGAAAACGTCGGAGGTAACGGGTAGAGTTCCGCCTGCGCGAAGCCTGCATTCGTGAACATCTCCTGATATTCGGAGAAAGTATAGGCATCTCCAGCCGGCGTACTGGCCAGCATCGTCAGGCTGAAGGCGGCAGCGGTAGGCGGCGAAACGCGGTCCTCATTCGGAACGAATTCCAATGCGATGGCTTTGCCCCCCGGCGCCAGGGATCTGTGCACTTTGCGCAGTAAGACTTCGTTCGTGGGCTTATCGAAGTGATGCAGGAAATTGGTGAGTAACACAGCTTGGTAACCGTCGCCGAACGCAACCTCCAGCGCGCTGCCCGGCAGCCAGCGGTAGCGCGCGGCCACGCCAGCTTTCACGGCGTTTTCTTTCGCCACTTCCAGCACCGCCGGCCAGTCGAGCGCTACCACTTCCAGTTGCGGGTTCTTCCGCGCCATCGCAATGCCATAGAGGCCGTGACCCGCGGCAATATCGAGCAACTTAACCGGGCCGTCGCCCAGCATGGCAGCGAAACGCTCGGCCAGCAATTGCGCCGGCATCGCCATCATCGGCGCCATCGAGCGCGCAAATTCCACCCAGGCGGGCCAGTTCGCTTCTGTGCTGCCCCTGGATGTTGTGCCGCCCTTGCGGACCGCCGCGGTCAGGTCATCAAAACCCTTTCGAATCTCCGGAGCGCTCAGGAACCCGATGCACGACCCCATATAGGAAGGTGAGCGCTTGTCTAAAAAAGCGGCTGAATCCGGCGTCAAACCGTACTTCATTCCGTCCTTCGTCAGCAGATTGCAGACGACGAGAAAGTCGCACAAAATGCGCAGACCACGCTCGGAAGCAATCGTTTTTGCCGCCATCGCGCCGGCGGTAGTCGCGCCAGCCCCTATTGCGCTGAAGATTTCCAGCTCGATAGCGGTCTTTAGCGCCGCCGAGCGCTGGAACGCATTCAGCGTGTCGAAGATCAAGTCAGGCGAAGGCGGGCGGTGGTTTTGGCCCATTTTTCATCTCCTCCCGGCGCTGTTTGCGCCCTCATCATGTTAACGCAGGACCCAACTTCCAGGTATACTTTTCGCCGGCCCAGAAGACGTGAGCGTACGACTCCGGCTTTAACTTCGATGATTTCGAAACCTCCACAAGATAAAGGTTCACCCCGGCTCGGCCGCCTCGGCCTGACGTGCGTCATCTTCTTTACCGTCTCGGGCGGGGCCTATGGTCTTGAGCCTCTCGTGGGGTCCCTTGACCCCGGATGGGCGGTTGCGTTGATCCTCATCACGCCACTCCTTTGGTGCTTACCCATTGCCTGGATGGTTTCGGAGCTTTCAAGCGCTTTGCCCGCCGAAGGCGGCTACTACGCCTGGGTGCGGGAAGGGCTTGGGTCGTTCTGGGGATTCCAGGAAGGCTGGTGGACGCTCTGCTATACCGCGATCGATATGGCAATCTACCCCGTTCTCTTTGTGGACTATCTCGCCTATTTTTATCCCTCCGTTGCTCTTCCCTCCTCGGGCTCGCCTTCGTGGAGGGTGTTTATCTTCCGCTGGTTGATTGCTTTAGCCGTCATCCTCAGTGCTTTCGTCGTGAACGCCCGTGGGATTCGGATGGTCGGCAGGAGTTCTGCCGTCACAACCGCGCTGGTTCTTGCTCCGTTCGGGGTTCTTACTTTCATCGGCCTCGACCACTGGAGCTCGCTGGAGAATGCGTTCTCCGCCATCCGATATGGCTTGACGCGTGGGCACAATGCTCATTTTCTGGCTCTCGGCTTGGCTGTTGTGCTGTGGAACTATTCCGGCTGGGATAATGTTTCCACATTCGCGGCCGAAGTAAAACATGCCTCGCGGAGCTATCCTGCGGCCCTCGCCGCGGCGCAGATTCTGATTGTTGTAGCATACCTCCTCCCGGTGCTCGCGGGCGTGGGAAGAACCTCAAGCCCCGCCCTGTGGAGCGAATCCGCGGGCTGGCCGGAAATTGCGCGGCTCGTGGCCGGAAACTGGCTGGCGGCTGCGGTAGCGGCCATGGGGGTTGTCTCGGCGTGGTCGATGTTCAACAGCCAATTGCTCTACGTTTCCCGCTTGCCCTCCGCCATGGCGCTCGATGGATGGTTCCCCTCATCTCTCGCTCGCATCTCGGTTTCAGCCGGGGTGCCGATGGCCTCCCTGGGGCTTGCCTGCGCCGTGGCAGGAATTGCCGCAGCCCTTCCGTTCACCAAGCTTGTCGTCATTGACATCCTTCTCTATTCCGCCGAGCTTCTGCTCGAATTCCTGGCGCTCATCGCTCTTCGCCTGAAACGGCCGGAGATGGAACGACCCTTTCGTGTGCCTTGGGGATGGCCAGGCGTTATCCTGGTTTCTGTCTTGCCACTCGGCCTTGCGGGGGTGGTTGCGGTAGCAACCCTGGAAGGCGGTTCTGTTCTGCGACTCGGGATTATCCCCGTCGTCATCCTCAGCGGAGTGGTCATCTACTTCGCAAGGCGCGGCATCTCGCGGCGGCCCATCTGAGGACTTGCCACAATCTGACTCGCTTTGCCGCACATGAGCGTGTGAAAAAATCAACAACGGCTGCCATCCTGAGCGCCCACGGCCCCGCACGGCGGGGCTGCCAATCTTTACGCGAAAATTTCGATCAAGACCCCTCATCCGGGTCGCTACGCTCCCCACCTTCTCCCCGGGGAGAAGGTGCCCGACCCTTCGGCTTCGCTCAGGGTAAACTCCGGAGGGCGGATGAGGTGTCGTTTTTCTCACGCTGAGCAGGCCGCATGTCATGCTGAGCGACAGCGAAGGATCTCCGTATTTGTTTTCAAGCTCCGTAAGACAGCTTAGCCCGGCTCGGGCTTCCGAAACTCTGAATCCCGCAGTCGAGTAGAACTGGCCTAAGCGTTTTGCCCGATTTCGAATACCGTAGTTCTCCTCTGTCCCACCATAGGAACTGAAGCAAAAGCAGCATCCGGAGCGTGCGGCGCTCACTCCTCCGCGGAAAATGGGAAATAAAGACGGACGATTCGACGGACGATACGGGGGGTTGACAAAGCAAATCGATGGTCTACAATGAGCAAGGTTCGAAGTGTTGTGGTTCATCCAATCTATCCCGCGACTTTAACAGAAACTTCCTTGCCGGGCATCAAGCTGTTCTCCCGGGGAAAGGTGCGGGATATCTATGACTTGGGAGAAGACCGCCTCCTGATTCTCGCTACGGATCGCCTTTCCGCCTTTGATGTAGTAATGAAAGAGGGAATCCCCGACAAGGGGCGGGTGCTGAATCAGCTTTCCTGCTTCTGGTTCCGGATGTTCTGGGATTTCTGCCGAAGCCACTTTATCACCGAAAACACACGGGCCTACCCGTCGGAGCTTCATCCTTTCACGGAGGAGCTTTCAGGGCGCTCGATGCTGGTGCATAAGGCCCGGCCCTTTCCAGTAGAGTGCGTGGTGCGCGGTTATCTTGCGGGGTCGGGTTGGAAAGAATATAAGGAGACTGGGGAAATTTGCGGCGTGCGGCTCCCGGTGGGTCTTACCCAATCTGCAAAGGTCGAAGAGCCGATTTTCACGCCGGCCACGAAGGCCACATCTGGACACGACGAAAATATTTCGCTCGACGAAATGGCAGCGAGGATTGGCGACAAATATGCCGGGAAGCTGCGCGATCTGAGCCTCGGGCTCTATTCACGCGCGAGAGACTTTGCGGAAAATCGTGGCATCATCCTGGCCGACACGAAATTTGAATGGGGCCTGTATGGGGAAGAGATTATTCTAATTGATGAAGTGCTTACACCGGATTCAACCCGTTTCTGGCCCCTCGAAAAGTATTGTCCGGGCGGTCCTCAGACTTCGTTTGACAAGCAGTACGTCCGCAACTATCTGGAATCAATCCCGTGGAATAAAAAGCCTCCTCCCCCGCCATTGCCTCCCGAAGTCATCCGGAGGACCAGCGAAAAGTATCGGGAGGCGCTCCGCCGGCTCACGGGGCGGGACATTTATTGAGCAACTCCGCTTGATCACACATGGGTGTTTGGAATTGGGTCGATTGGACCTTCGCAATCATTATTGTTCTCTCCGTCATCCTGGCGATCCGAAAAGGATTCATCCGTGAGTTGATTTCGCTCGCCACTCTGGTGGCGGCCATTGTGATCGCGGCGTTGGAGTTTCACCGCGCTGCTGGTTGGTTTGAAGACCTCACCAAATCGCACGAAGTCGCTCTGGCGGCCGGCTTTTTAGCGATTTTTGTGGCGGTGCTGGTGGCGGGAGCCATTGCCTCGGTTGTGGCCCGGTTGCTGGTGCGGACAGCAGGCGTGGAATGGTTCGATCGTTTTCTTGGCGGGGTTTTTGGCCTGATCCGCGGAGTTGTCATTGACTCGATTTTGCTGATGATCCTGGTGGCCTTCGCCATCAAACCCAATGCTGTAGGACGGTCCCGTCTGGCGCCTTATGTTTCCACCGGCGCACGAGCTCTGGCGCTGGTCATGCCCAGCGACCTGAAGGCTGATTTTCGGGCCGGGTTCGCGAAATTCCGGCAGACGGTGATGGAAGCCGGAAAGCGCGCCGCCACCAGGGACTCCATCTTATGAATTCTCTGCGGAGTATTACCGTGAAAGATCAGCTTGACGCCCTCATACATCAAATGATTGAACATGGCCTGCATTACGAAGACGCGGTCAGCGAATTCCAGCGAAGATTCATCCTGAAAGCGTTGGAAAAGAACGACGGCAACCGGTCTAAGGCTGCGCAAATGCTCGGCATCCACCGGAACACCCTGAGTCGCAAGATAGAAGAAAACCACCTAGACCACCACCGGCCTAAACGCCGCAAGTGAGCTGCTGGAGGCAGCATGAGCGTCACCGAAACCGAAAAAGAGCTGAGCGTTTATGAATCGATGGCGGCGCGTTTTGTCGTGGCCGCCGAGAAGTTGGGCCTGGATGAGGGCCTGCGCAAGTACCTGCTGGCTCCCAACCGCGAGATCATCGTTCATATCCCGGTTGAGCTGGAAGCCGGCGGATTAGAAGTTTTTGACGGATTCAGAGTACAGCACAGCATCGCGCGTGGACCTTCAAAGGGAGGAGTACGCTTCAGCCCGAAGGTTTCGCTTGACGAGATCAGAGGCCTCGCCGCTGAAATGACGTGGAAGTGCGCGGTCGTCAACATTCCCTTCGGGGGCGCGAAAGGCGGGGTGATTTGCGATCCGGAAAAGTTGACGCGCGGTGAACTGGAGCGCATCACCCGCCGTTACACAGTGGAGATCCTGGACTATATCGGACCTGAACGGGACGTGCCCGCCCCGGACATGAATACCGATGAGCAGATCATGGCATGGATGATGGATACCTATTCTATGCACGTTCGTCACACGGTGACGGCGAGCGTTACCGGCAAGCCGCTCGATCTGGGCGGTTCGCGGGGGCGGCGTGAGGCGACAGGGCGGGGCTGTAAGATCGTGTGTGACCAGGCGTTGAAGCGATTTAATCGTCCGCGAGACGCCACAAGGGTCATCATCCAAGGTTTCGGAAACGTCGGCTCTCAGGCTGCCCGCCAGCTCTTCGAGGCAGGGTACCGGATCATCGGGGTTGCTGACGTTCACGGCGGAGTCTACAATCCGCAGGGGTTGAACATCCCCGACCTACTCCAGCACTTCCACGAGGCGAAGACGGTGAAGGAGTTTCCGGGCGGGGAAGCTATCAGCAGCGAAGAGATCCTCGAGCAGGATTGTGACTTGCTTTTGCCCGCCGCAACGGAAAGCGTCATCACCAGTCAAAACGCTTCCAGGATCAAAGCCCGCATTCTTGTAGAAGGCGCAAATAGCCCCACCACTCCACCTGCCGATGCTATCCTTTTTGAACGTGGCGTCTTCGTGATTCCGGATATCCTCGCCAACGCCGGCGGAGTGACGGTTTCCTACTTTGAGTGGGTGCAGGACCGGCAGGGCTATTTTTGGCCGGAACACGACGTGAACGATCGGCTCGCGCATATTATGGTTGCCGCTTTTCACGACGTCGTGCGCTATGCGGAAAAGCATAACGTCAATAATCGGATTGCCGCTTATATGCTCGCCATAGACAGAGTTGCCTTCACCGTAAAGCTTCGGGGAATTTACGCGTAACACTCAGAAGGCATGAAAAAGAAGTGAGATTACTCGCTCTCTCCCACTGGAAAGCGGGGTAGCGCAGAGTTTCGCTGTCCAGAAACCCTGCGGCATTTCGTTCGGAAAAAACAAAAGCCGCGGAGTTAAAAGACAACTCCGCGCTACTTGCTCCATCAGGCCCTCTAAGGGGCCGCCAATCATAGAGCCCCCGGCTCTGCCGCTAGCGTATTTAATCCCGCTGATCGTCGGCGGCGAACTATAACCTTGATCCCGCCCTTCGGGCGCAGCGTGATGGCCGGAAGCGGCGATATCGTCTGACCGGGCGCCAACTCAACGTGAAATCGTTGCAGGATGGTGACGAGCAGCAGAACTGCTTCCGTCATTGCAAAGGACGCCCCAATACAAACGCGCGGTCCTCCCCCGAATGGGAAATAGGCGAAGTTGGGAAGCCTCCGGGTGAATTCGTCCGTCCAACGGTCGGGCATGAATTCTTCAGGCTTCTCGAAATACCTTGGGTCGCGGTGCATCACCCATTGACTCATCACGAGACTTGCGCCCCTGGGGACATGAAAGCCACCCACGGTGGAATCCCGCGTCGCGAGCCGGGCGATGGCATAGGCCGGCGGATAGAGCCTCAGCGATTCTCTTACGACACGTCCGGCAGAGGGCAGGTGGGCAAGGTCGGATGCGCGCGGCGGCCTCGTGCCAAGCACGCGCTCGATTTCTTCCAGTAATTTAACCTCCTCGGCAGGGTTGCGCGCGAGCAAATAGAAGGTCCAACAGAGGGCCAGGGCCGTTGTCTCGTGCCCCGCGAGTAAGAGCGTCATCACCTCGTCACGCAGTTGCCGCTCGCTCATCGCTTTTCCATTTTCATCGCGTGCCAGCCGCAGCCCGGAAAGAAGGTCGTCACTTCCGGTCTTCCTCTCGTGTTCGTGGAGAATGGCGTGGACGATGCGTTCCAGGCGTCGCACGGCGAAGCGGTATCGCACCGTGAGAGGCGTTGGAAGATAGCGCAGCAGCGGCACCAGAATCCAGCCTCGGGTGTTGAACTTCATGATGGGCCCGACGGCCCGCCTCGCCTCCTCGATCATCCCGACGCTCTCCGCTCCGAACAGAACCTTGGCGACGATTCCCAGCGTTAAGTCGCTCATGTCGCGGTGAAAGCCTCGGACTTCCCCGTCGTGCCAGCCATCGAGCATGCGCTGCGCATGTTTCACCATCACTTCGCCATAAGCTTCCACGCGGTCACGGTGAAAGAACGGCTGACACAACTTTCTCTGGCGCCGCCAGAAATCTCCTTCGCTGGTGAGCAAGCCGTTTCCAAAGAGTCGCCGGTTCGCTTGCAGGCCCCGGCCCTTGGCAAACTCACCCGCGCGGCTAACAAGGACGGATTCGATGATCTCCGGACGATTCAAAAAGAAAACGCGAATGGTAAATGCACGATAATAGAAGATGTCGCCGTATTGGCGAGCCCATTCGGAAAAGTGCTGGAGGGGGTCACGAGTGCCAAGCGGGAAGTTGCCGATGAGAAGGTGGCCGGGGGGGCCTGGAGGGCGAGGATTGCGTTTCATCTCATGATTTCACTTCGGCCGGCTTCGATGGCACCCAATATATCTCTTCGCGAACAAATTCTTTGGCAAAACCTTTGCGCGTGAGAATCCCTTTACAATTATCGATCATTTGTGGGTGCCCGCAGAGATACGCGGTGGTGGCCGAGGGCTCAAAACGGAAGGAATCCAGATACTTCCGAGCAACGTCTTCTGCTCGGCCTACTTCTCCTGCCCATTCAATATCTTCCCACGGCCGGCTCACGGAAGGAATGTAACTGAAGCCCTCGATGCTGCCAGCAAGTTTCTCAAGCTCTTCGCGATAGGCAAACTCCCATGAGCGACTGGCCGCCTGGATAAGGACAATCTGAAGACCGGCTGGGAGGGCCTTCTGTCCGCCTAACGCGAACGAGCGCATGATGCTGACGTACGGAGCCACGCCCGTCACCGTGCAAAGAAGCAAATGGTTCGAGTGCCCGCTTTTCGAGTCCAGCGTGAAGAGGCCCTTGGGTTGGCGGCGCATCCATATCTTTTGCCCGGTCTGGAGCTCGAAGAGCAAAGGAGTAAGCTCGCCCTGAGGGACCAGCTCGAAGAAAAACTCCATTTCGTCTTCAAGCGGGCTCGAGACAATCGAATACGCCCGCTGGATGAGACGATTCCCGCACTCAGCCCCCAGCGTGGCGTATTGACCCGGCTTGAAGATCAGCTTTTCTTCCGCTCGCGCCCGAATCGACCAGAGGTCCTCGCTGTAATCCGTCCGGGAGATGATTTCAACTTGCTGGAACTTATCTGGAGAAACAGGCATGGGCAGTCGCAACCCTCCTCAATATCACCCTAATTCCCGTGCCCAGCTCCAGCAGCCTGATCGAGTCAGCGTTGGCTGAAAACGGGAAACAAGAATCCGGTCGTTCAAAATGCTCAGCATACACTGAAGCATGACCGTTATAAATTTTCAACCTGAATTCAGGTGCGTGACATAAAAGTTGGGATTATGCGTTTCGCTTGGTTTCATGCGTCCGTCCTTTCGTACGGGAGACGTCGGGCTGCAGCACTCCCGCGGAGCGGGATTCTGTGAATAGCGCGCGGGGGTGGCGCAGACATCGTCATGTGATGTCTGCGATCAAAGGGGCACGCAGTCGATGGCGAGCATGGTGACATCATTCACGAAGTAGAATCTCCAACTTACCGCGGCCATTCTCTCGGCGATCTGTGCGCGCTGTGCTAAACTGGGTCAGCGGGATCGCCAACAGCCCCGAAGCGGCGGCGAGAGGAAAGGCCCTTCAAGAGACGTGTTCAGCGGCATTGTCCAGACGACAAGCCCGATCCTGGAGATCGAAGAGAGTCCGCAGCAGAGAATCATTTGGATTCGCACGCCGAAGGGGTGGCGTCTCGGCGAAGGCGAGAGTGTGTGCGTGGAAGGCGTGTGCTCGACGGTCCAGCGAACGAACCGCGGTAACTTCCAAGTCATCTATATGGCAGAGTCGTTGCGCCGGTCGACGCTCGGGAGTTTGTCGCCGCGCTGCCCGGTGAACCTTGAGCGGAGCGTCGCGCTGGGGGACCTGCTGGGCGGCCATCTGGTCGAGGGCCATGTGGACGGGACGGCTCGCATCCTGAAAGTCCAGCCGGAGGGCGACGCGGCGATGTACCACTTTGGGATTTCGTCCCGGTCCACTCGCTACCTGGTTGAAAAGGGATCGGTCGCAGTGGATGGCATCAGTCTCACGGTGGTGAAGGTTCAGCGCGCTCGTTTCACCGCTTCCGTTCTTTCTTATACGAGAAGCCGAACCACGCTGGGCAGGAAAGGACCAGGTGACCGGGTCAACATTGAGTTCGATATTCTGGCCAAATACGTGGAAAAGTTGCTCGCGCGATGAGGCGTAAAGCCGAAAAATCGTTGGCAGACGTCTCGAAGCGTCTGCGCATCGCAGTGATCCGGGCTGAATATAACCCGGAAATCACGCGAAGTCTCGAAGCCAAATGTCTCGAGGGATTAAAGGAAGCCGGAGTTCTTGCCCGCCAGATTGAGTGTTTCACCGTGCCGGGCTGCTTTGAAATCCCACTGCTGGCCCAGAAGTTGGCGGCAAGAAAGCGTTATGCCGTCCTGATTGCGCTGGGAGCAATAATCCGGGGCGAGACCATCCATTTCGAGCTCGTTGCGAATGAATGTGCGCGGGGAATTATGGAGGTTTCGCTTAACCACAATGTTCCGATTATCTTTGAAGTGCTGGCCGCAGAGAAGCGCGGTGACGCTTTACGGAGGGCGGGTAACAACCGTTTCAATAAGGGGTTCGAAGCTGCCGGAGCCGCGCTCAGCATGCTTCGCACGCTCTCAAGGATCGAGGAATGACGAGAACCATGCCTGCTGAAGTCACCATCGAGGAAGCACTCAAGGACATTCGCAGCGGCCGCATGGTGATTGTGTGTGACAGCTCAGAGCGCGAAAACGAGGCGGACCTGGTGATGGCGGCGCAGAAGGTAACGGCCTCTGACCTCAATTTTATGATCCACCACGGCGGAGGGCTTATTTGCGCGGCCCTCACTCGTGCACGCGCCTTGAAGCTCGGCCTCAGCTCCATGGTGCCGGAAGAAGAGAATACTCAGCCGTTCGGATGTAACTTCACTGTCTCCGTCGACGCTCGTAAGGGAGTCACCACCGGCATCTCCGCCGCAGACCGTGCCACAACTGTCCGCGCGCTCGGCAATGCCCGCACGGCTTCTTACGACCTGGTGCGCCCCGGCCACGTTTTCCCGGTGCGCGCACGCGCGGGTGGCGTGCTGGACCGCGCCGGGCACACTGAAGCGGCCATTGATCTCGCCCGCCTGGCCGGCCTTACTCCTGCCGGAGTCATGTGCGAAATTCTCGACAAAGATGGGAAGGCTTCGGGTTTCAAAGCCATCCAGCAGATGTCGCGCCGGTTCGGACTAAAGGTCATAACGATCGAGCAGTTAATTGAATACCGCAAAAACACGGAAAAGCTCGTCGAGCGGGTTGCCACAGCGCAACTACCCACGGAATATGGCTATTTCACGGCGCATGTTTACAGTTGCCCTTCGCAGAACCGCGAGCACCTGGCTTTGGTGATGGGGCGCATCTCGCCTGCCCGGCCGGCGCTTGTGCGGGTCCATTCGCAGTGCCTCACCGGAGACACTCTCCACTCCATCCGCTGCGACTGTCGCGATCAGCTCGCTTCGGCCATGCGCAAAGTCGCCGCGAAGGGCGAGGGAGTGATCCTCTATCTGAGCCAGGAAGGGCGCGGTATTGGCCTCACCAACAAGATCCGGGCCTACGCGCTCCAGGACCGAGGTCTCGACACCGTGCAGGCGAATGAGCGCCTCGGGCTCCCCGCCGACATGCGAGACTACTCCGTGGGCGCTCAGATTCTTGCGGATCTCGGCGTGCGCAAGATTCATCTGCTCACTAACAATCCCCAGAAAATCCGCGGGATTGAGCGCTACGGGTTGCACATCCTCAAGCGGATTCCACTTGAAATCCCACCGCACAATACGAACCGTGCTTACTTGAAGGTCAAGAAGGATAAGCTCGGGCATCTCTTGAGCAAAGTCCAATAGCCCTCCATGGCTCATCGCGCCCAGCAGCTCTCTCCAGAAGCGTACATGCGCGAAGCGATACGTCTCGCGCGGAAGGCTCGGGTGGCGCCCTACCCCAATCCCTGGGTGGGTTGCGTTATCGTTAAGAATGAGAAAGTGGTAGGCCGCGGTTTCCATCGCGGGCCGGGAACTTCCCACGCCGAGACTGAAGCTTTGGCCGAAGCCGGAGCACGGGCGCGCGGCGCCACGCTTTACGTCAACCTGGAGCCCTGCTGCCATTACGGGCGCACACCGCCTTGCACAGACGCGATCCTCCGAGCAGGTATCCGCCGCGTCGTTTACGCCCTGCGCGACCCAAATCCTCTCGTAGCGGGCCGCGGCGCGCGAATCCTCTTAAAACGTGGTGTCGAGGTCATCTCCGGATTGTGCTCAGAGGAAGCGGTGCGCCTCAACGAGGCCTATCTCAAGTTCCGGTCTCTCGAGCTTCCCTTTGTCAGCGTCAAGGTTGCCACCAGCCTTGACGGAAAGATTGCCACTCGCACGGGCGAATCAAAATGGATTACGGGCCCCGCTGCCCGGCGGCGTGGCCGTGAACTCAGGGCTCGCCATCAGGCCGTTCTTGTGGGCATTCGAACTGTGCTTGCGGATGATCCTCACCTCGGGCCACGCCGGTCGGGCGCGATGGAACCGTGGAGAGTTATTTTGGATTCGAAATTGCGAATTCCAACTCGTTCCCGGGTTGTGCGGACGGGGCGCTGTATCGTAGCTGCCACTGCCACTGCGAGCCCGCATAAGAAAGCCCAGCTTGAGCGCTCGGGGGCGCAAGTGTGGCTCTTTAAGGGAAAGCGCGTCCCGCTGCGGCCGCTACTCCACGCGCTCGCGAAGCAGGGAGTGCTCAGCGTGCTGGTTGAGGGAGGAGGAGAAACGCTGGGAAGCTTTTTTGATTCGGGGCTGGTTGACCGGGTTTACTGGTTCATCTCTCCTGTCGTCATCGGCTCATCCCGAAGTCGCTCGGCGGTGGCAGGCCGCGGCGCGCGTGAGCTGGCTCGCGCTCCGCGCCTTCGCGACACACGCATTGAAGCCGTCGGTGAGTGCTGGATGGTTTGCGGAAACCTGAGCCGCTGGGCTTTGGCCTGAAGGCAACGGAAACCGCTCTGCGGGCCATCGTATAGAAGGGGACGAAAATCAGAATAGAAAGGAAGTGCCAGAAAAATGAGGCAAAAAATTCTGACGTATGCTACGGGAGTCTCTGTTGCACTCCTTTTTGTATGTGGTATGACCTTCGCAAAATCGAGTAACGTGAACCTTATTTATCGCGCCCAGCTCGGGAACAACCTCGTCCTGGCGGCAGGTAAATACCACGTGGTAGTTAACAAAAAATCGCAAACACCGGATGTCGCTTTCTACCAGAATGGCAAGCTGGTGGGCAAAACACCGGTCAAAATTGTCTCCGAGGCGAAGAAGAACAACCAGACGGAAGTCTTCTACAATAGCCCTCACAACAACGTCCGCCATATCTCTCAGATCGACTTCAGCGGATGGCACAGTAAGCTCATGTTCAAAGGGTCGCATCACCTAACTGCTGCTGAATAAAATTCACGTTCTCGTACTGGAGACAAAAGTGGTCAGGGGTAAGGGATTAGGGCTTAAATCTGAGTTCTCTACCCCCCAAACCCCAACCCCAGCCGAATTGCCAGCTACTCCCCGCGCCAAGCCGACTTCAGATATTTCAGCAATGACCAGCCTCCTGTGACCGGCAGCAGGAGAGCCTGCTTCAGCAGCACGTGCCGCATTTCGGCTTGCTCGCGTTCTCGCCTTACCTGACTTTCCATCTGGAACTGCATTATCGTCAGATACTTCAAAAAATCAACTCCGCATTTCTCACAGCATCCGCCGTGTGATTGAGCATGATGACAAGCGGGGCACGCGAACTGCAGCGTCATATGACACCGCAAACAAAAGCGCGCGCTTTCCGGGTTTTCCGAGTCGCATTTCGGGCACGCTCTGTTGCTCATAGCGTTCTCCCATTCTATTGAGGACAGGGGGGCGGATCAGTTGACTGGAAGGTAGATGAGATTCGATTCCTGGTCGATTCGAAAATGGCAGGAACAGTCATCGTAACCGCAAATTACCGGATCGGTTCCTGAATACTGAGACTGCGTGATCAAGTCCTGTTTGCCGCAGAGGGGACACGCCAGAATCGCGAAGAACGCCGGGTCCACGACGTTACGAAGAGACTCCACTTCGTTGAGCAGAAGAACGTCACCCGGGTGCATGTGGTCGAGCGCGCCATCGAAGACGTGGTGCACGCGCGTTACAGCCCGAGCCGGCGGTGCTTTAAAGGGAATAATCTCGCAACCCCATTTTCGGCCTCGCACGGCTGCTCTTGAAGCGAGGCGAACGGCATTCATTTTTTTGTTTCGAGCAGCGCTCATTTTCCCTCCACGGCGTGGTTTCTCGCTCTCACCAGCACTTATCGGCCCTTTCACAACTCCACATGAGCACGATGTCACACCGCACTTTCGGTCTCGTACAGCGGTCTGAACAGGCCGCAGCGTATCAGGGCATGGCTTTAGCCGTGCCGAAGAGCGGCGGAGGGAATTACGGCTTTAGCCGCTGTCGTACAGGGGCTGAAAGCCCCGATGAAGGGTGCCCCCCAATTGGCACGTCTTAAAGCCATGCCCTGATACACACTCTGCGAGACTGAGAGTGAGGCATTACAGCACGATGCGGATTACGCCTGCACGGCTTCCATTTTTTCCATTCCGGGACTCCCAATTCCCAAAATGGAACGAGCATCCGGGAATTCTTCTGCTGGAACGTGACCGACGCGCTGCCGCAGCGTTGATGTCTTAACCCTTCCAAAAATGCTCTCGCACCGAAATTAATAATTTCCAATCGATCTTTTTTTCGTTAGAACCGCTTGATCTTCTCGTCAGCATCCGCCTAACCGGCTGTCCTGCCTCCGGTTATTACGTCGAACGTTCACAGCTCAGACCGGCTAGCTCAACCCAGACCACTCCTTCCAATTCCTCTCTGCTCAGCGCCTCGGGTGAGCGCGCTGTTCCCAGGCGAAACCCTGTCCGAGCTTGGCAAAAGGGTTGCATACCTCCAGGGCGCGGCAAGCAATATCGGTCGCAAAAAAAACGCGAGGGGGCGAAAACGCCCACTCTATTCATGCAGAGAAGGAGCGCTCATGCAGACTTCAAACGTAATCGCGAGGGATGAAAAACGGTCGCGCCTCCGCTATCGAAAGCGCGGAGCAAATTCAACGGCCACAAAACACCTTCATTCCGAAACCTCGTCTCGCCCGCAATCGGTCCGCGCGCGCGTTGCCGCCCAAAGCTGTCCCGAGCGCGATCAGTGGGCCCTCAAGCTGCTCTCCTTGGTGAGACGGGTGGCCTTTGAGATGCGCGAGCGCCTGCCACAACACGTCGATGTAGACGATTTAGCGGGGGCGGGCGTTATCGGATTGCTGGACGCGGTGCGCAAATTTGATGCGCGCAAGCACGTGAAGATTGAGACGTACGCACGCCACCGGATTCGTGGCGCCATCCTGGACAGTCTGCGTGAAATGGATCCGGTCTCGCGCGATATGCGCCGCAAGAACAAGGCGGCAGAAAAGGTCTATCACAATCTCGAGTCGAATCTTGGCCGCGCCGTAACCGACGAGGAGATGGCGCAAGCCCTCGGCATCAGTCTCAAAAAATGGTATGCGAGCGTTCGAGAGCTCAACACCGTGGGCAGTGAATGGATGCGGCCCAACCAGATTCCTGAAACGTTCGTGACCGATGAGAACAACCTCGCAGCGGACGACCGCGACAACCCCTTTGATCTCTGTTACCGACAGGAACAACGAGAGTTGATCAACCGTGGCGCGGCGCAACTCCCGGAGCGCGAACGCACGGTGCTCTCGCTCTACTACGAAGAGGACATGAGTATGAAACAGATTGGCGGCATGCTGGGCATTGACGAGTCGCGCGTCTCCCAGATTCACAGCGCGGCCATTACCCGCCTTCGCACCAAAGTTCGCAGGACGCTTCAACAAGGAAGCTCCCAATTCCTACCCGCTTTTATCTCTGCTTCCGCGCCAGCGCAACCCGTGGCTGCGTGCTTTTAAACTCTTAATTTTCGGGCGCGGGCGTAGCGGCGGGTTTACCCCGCCAGCCCGAAATGGCGGCATAAAGTCGCCTCTACGCGCCCGAAACTGAGGCTTGACACAACTCGTAGAAATCTGTTGACACATCGCGGTGGTCCAGGCTACGCTCGAGGCTTGGTTATGCGTAGCGCGCTGGCACATCATCATCGCTTTAACTCTGAGCGCATGTGTCAGCGAGCGGCTGCATAGGACGCGGCCTAGGCCCTGAAAGGAATGGAAGCCCGCTGGCAGATAAGGCCAGCGGGCTTTTTTATTTGCATCCAATGCGGTACAAGATGAGGAGGAAGAAGTGGAGTTAAATTTCCGGGACGGGCTGATCCCTGCGGTTGTTCAGGATGCCCAAAATAGCAAGGTCCTGATGGTTGGCTACATGAATGACGCCGCATGGCAAAAGACGCTGAATTCCGGCTTCGTTACGTTTTACAGCCGCAGCCGGAGAAAGCTCTGGACGAAGGGTGAGGAGTCCGGGCACCGCCTCTCAGTGCGCGAGGTCCGCGTGGATTGCGACCGAGATGCGCTTCTGATCAAGGCCGACCTCCGTGGCCCCGGCTGCTGCCACGAGGGGTACGAATCGTGCTTTTATCGCAAAATCTCGCCGTGTGGCGAAGAGGAAGTCATTGAGCCGAGACGGTTCGACCCGAACGAAGTCTATCAGAAAGGTAAAATCGAATGAAGCTCAAATTGGGAATTCCCAAAGGAAGCTTGCAAGAGGCTTCGGTTCAGCTCTTCAAACGCGCGGGCTACGACATCACCGTGAACCCTCGCTCCTACTTTCCACACATTGACGACGAGGAGATTGAGTGCATGTTGATCCGCGCCCAGGAGATGGCGCGATATGTTGAAGACCAGGTGCTCGATGCGGGGCTCACGGGCAGGGACTGGATCTTAGAAAACGGAGCCGACGTCGTCGAAGTCGCGGATCTCGTCTACGCCAAGCAGACGCTAGGCAAGGTGCGCTGGGTGCTTGCCGTGCCGGAGAGTTCGCCAATCCAGCAACCCAAAGATCTGGAAGGTAAGGTGGTGGCCACAGAGCTTGTTCAGGTGACCCGGCGTTACCTGGAACAGAACGGCGTAAACGCTCGGGTGGAGTTCTCCTGGGGCGCAACGGAAGTGAAGCCGCCGGTACTTGCCGATGCGATTGTAGAAGTTACGGAGACTGGCTCCTCGCTCCGGGCCAACGGTCTCCGGATTGTCGAAACCGTGATGGAATCGAACACGAAATTTATCGCCAGCCATTCCGCCTGGGCAGACGCGGAGAAGCGGCGCAAGATGGAAACGCTCGTGATGTTGCTGAAGGGCGCGATTGACGCAGCCGGCAAGGTGGGACTGATGATGAATAGCCGCCGCGCCGATCTTGAAAATGTACTGAAGGCCCTCCCTGCTTTGAAGCGCCCCACCATCGCGGACCTTACGGAATCTGAATGGGTGGCCGTGAATACGGTGATCGACGAGAAGACGGTACGAGAAATTATTCCCCGCCTGAAGGCGGCCGGTGCCCAGGGCATTGTGGAATATCCTCTGAATAAAATTATAATGTGATGATTCCCATTCTGCGCAGCACTCAGCCCGAGTCGATAACCCGCCTTTTTGAGGAGTCGCGTGCCCAGGCGAAGGAAGCTGAAAACGTCGCGCGACGCATCCTCAAAGACGTTCGAGATCGTGGTGACGCGGCACTCGTTCGTCTCACCTTGAAATTCGACGGCATCGACCTGGAAAAGACGGGCTTCACCGTGACGGCCAGCGAGATTCGCGAGGCCCATACCCAAGTGGATCGGGAATTCGTGGCGGCACTGCGCCAGGCGGCGCGGAACATCCGCTCCGCGGCCCGCCGGCAGTTGCCGAAGGCGTGGAAGGGCACCACCCGTCCCGGAGTCCGCGTGGGCCAAACCATCCGCCCGCTGGACCGCGTGGCGTGTTACGTTCCAGGCGGGCGGTTTCCGCTGCCTTCCACCGTTCTGATGAGTGTTATTCCCGCGCAGGTGGCGGGTGTTCCCGACATCATGATCACTTCGCCTCGGCCCGCCCCGGCCGTTCTGGTGGCCGCCGACGTTTTGGGAATTGAAAAGGTCTTCCGGCTGGGCGGAGCACAGGCCATCGCCGCGTTCGCATATGGCACGGCCAGCGTCCCTCGCGCCGATAAGGTTGTAGGGCCGGGTAATCGCTACGTCGCTGCGGCTAAAAAACTGGTGGCGGGTGACTGCGGCATTGATTTCGTCGCCGGCCCCACGGAGCTGGTGGTGATTGGCTCTGAAGGCAACCCCAAATGGATCGCCGCCGATCTGGTGGCGCAGGCCGAGCATGATCCGGATGCCGCTGCCATTTTCATCACCTCTTCGCTGCGGCTCGCGCTCAGAGTGCAAAAAGCGGTGACCGCAATCGTGGGGCGTTTAAACTTGCCGGTGGCCCAAACCTCTCTTTCTCGCCGAGGCGCGATCCTCTTGACGCGCAAACTCGAAGAAGCAGTGGACTGGGCCAATCGCCTCGCGCCCGAACATCTAACCCTTCTGGAAGACGCGACGCACCTTCTGAATCGCGTTCGATCAGCCGGGGCGATTTTCATGGGCAATTACAGCCCGGCAGCCGCCGGCGACTACGCCTCAGGCGGCAATCATATTTTGCCGACAGCAGGAGCGGCGCGGCTGCGGGGCGGGCTGAGCGCCTCCGACTTTGTGAAGACCATCTCCCTGCAACAACTCAGTCCCGAGGGGCTTTCAGGCTTGCGCAGGACGATTGTGACGCTGGCAGAAACTGAAGGACTGAAGGCGCACGCTTATTCGGTGGATGCGAGGTTTGAGAATGATACGGGCGCGTAAGGCGGTCGAGCAGTTGCAAGAATATCGTCCGCCGCTCGAAGGCCGGGCCGGAATGCTCCGGCTAGACTTCAATGAGAACACGGTCGGCTGTGTCCCGGGCCTCGTCCGAGCTTTTCGCCGCACCATCAGCCCGGAATGGTTTGCTCGGTATCCTGAATACCAGGAAGGATGCGCGGAGCTGGCGCGTTATTTTGGCGTCTCGCCGGATGAGATGCTGCTCACCAACGGAGTGGACGATGCCATCAAGCTGATCTGTGACACGTTCGTTGACCCCGGCGACGTGCTGGCCATTCCTTCTCCCACTTTTTCCATTTACCGCTTCTTCCACGATCTCGCCGGGGGAAAAACGAAGCTGGTGCCGTACGGTAATAATCTCGAGTTCTCCGTGAAGGATTTTCTTGCCGCTGCCGGCAAGCGCGTCCGCTGGATTGCCTTTGCAAACCCGAACAACCCGACCGGCACCCTCATTCCGAAGCGCGAGCTGAGAACCGTTCTCGAAGCGCTTCCACACACTCTCATTCTTGTCGACGAGGCTTATTTCGATTTTTCGGGTGTTACGATTCTGCCGTGGTTCAGGAAGTATCCCAACCTCGTTGTGAGCCGGTCTTTTTCTAAGGCCTTCGGGCTTGCCGCCATTCGCACCGGATTTCTCTTCACCAACGCTCGCCTCGCCGCTCTCATGAAGCGGGCGCACGCGGCCTTTGCGGTGAACGCGGCGGCGCTGGCCTGCGCGCTGGAAGCGATCCGCCATGAGCGAAGCGTGCGGCGTTACGCTCAAATGATCTGCAGAAACCGCGAGGGTTTTTTGAAGCAGCTTGAGGCGATGCGGATTCCTTATGCGCCCACCGCCTCCAATTTTGTCCTCACCCGCATGGGCCCGCGGGCACACGAGATTGCCCTCCGGCTACGAAAGCAGGGCATCCTGGTGCGCGACTGGAGCTACGACCCACACTTGAAGGGTTATCTCCGCATGACGATCGGCACGGCGTCGCAGATGCGAAGGCTCGCCGAAGAGCTTGAGCGCCTTCGCCACCTGATGGAAACGCGCGATGGCGTTTCCACCTGGCAGGACCTTGTCACTTATTCTCCCACGGGATGGTTTGCGTGAAACGGCGCGCGGCAACCATCCGCCGCAACACGGCGGAAACGGAGATTGAAGCGCGCTTGGACCTGGATGGCCAAGGCCGCTACCAGGTCTCCTCTGGCATTCGTTTTCTTGACCACATGCTGGAGCTGTTCGCGCGGCATGGTGGCTTCGACCTCGAGATGAAGGCGCGGGGTGATCTGGACGTGGACCAGCATCATACGGTAGAGGACGCCGGTCTCGTGCTTGGGGAGTTGGTGCGGCAGGCGCTGGGCGATAAAAAGGGCATCAACCGCGCCGGATATTTTCTGATGCCGATGGATGAGACGTTGGGCGTGGCAGCAGTTGACCTGAGCGGCCGTCCCTATCTTGTTCTCGATGCCCCGCTCCGGGCACGATATGTGGGCGACCTGCAAACGGAGCTGATTGAAGATTTCTTTCAGGCATTTGCTTCCGCTGCCCGCGCCAACGTTCATCTCCGAGTACTCTATGGAAGATCCAGCCACCATGCCGTGGAAGCGCTGTTCAAAGCCTTTGCTCGCGCCCTGCGCTATGCCTGCTCGCGCGACGCAAGGCTCCGGAAGCTGCTCCCGAGCACCAAGGGACTTCTATGATCGCGGTGGTTGACTATGGCGGCGGAAACATCGGCTCAGTGCTCAAAGCCACAGAACATCTCGGGCATCCGGCCGAACGCGTGGCTCGTCCGGAACTTCTGCGGCAGGCAGAAAAGATCATCCTGCCCGGCCAGGGCCACTTTGGCGCCATGATGGCCGCGCTGAGCGAGCGGGGCATTCTTGAAGCACTACGCGAGGCACTTGCCGCCGGAACGCCTTTTCTGGGCATTTGCCTGGGTCTCGAAGCCCTTTACGAAGCCAGCGATGAGGCCCCGGACGTTCCCGGCCTGGGTTTCTTACCGGGCCGCGTGCGACGGTTTAAAGGGATCTTCAAAGTTCCGCACGTGGGCTGGAGCCAGCTTCAGCGGGCACGTGAAAGCCGCATCCTTCAGGGCGTCGAGCCAGGCAGCTTTGTCTATTTCTGTCATTCCTATTTCGGCCCAGTCACGGAGGAAAGCGTCGGGCTGACAGAATATGGCGAGTGCTTTGCCGCCGCCGCGGAAATGAAAAACATTTTCGCCGTGCAGTTCCACCCGGAAAAGTCGGGAGAGGTCGGGCTGCGGGTATTGAAGAATTTCCTTGAAGACAGGGGTTAGGGATTGGGGGGTGGGGGCTGGAGGTCGGGGAATGGGACTGGGGAGTGGGGATTGGCGACTGGAATCAATGCCCAGCCCCTAATCCCTGACCCCCAACCCCTGATCCCCAATCCCCAGCCCCTATTCCCCATCCCCTATTCCCCATCCCCTGCTGGTTAGCATGCTTGCCAAGCGAATCATTCCGTGCCTTGACTGCAAAGATGGACGCGTGGTGAAGGGCGTCCAGTTCGTCAACCTGCGGGATGCAGGCGATCCCGCAGAGTTGGCCGAAATGTATAACCGTGAAAGCGCGGATGAGCTCGTGATGCTGGATATTTCCGCTTCCCGGGAAGGAAGGGCCACTTTAATGGCCACCGTCGGCCGAGTAGCGCTGAAACTCTTCATCCCTTTCACCGTAGGTGGTGGGGTACGAACGCTCGAGGACGGGCGCCGACTGCTCGGGGCAGGAGCGGACAAAGTGGCGATCAATACGGCAGCGGTGGAGCGGCCAGCGCTGATCGAAGAACTCGCTTCGCTGTTCGGCAGCCAGGCGGTTGTGGTCGCGATCGACGCGCGCCGGAGGCGACCTACGGCAGCCGAATGGGAAGTGGTCACCTATGGTGGCACCCGCGACACGGGCCTGAGCGCGCTCGTTTGGGCTCGGCGCGCCGAAGCCCTCGGCGCAGGCGAAATCCTGCTGACTTCGATGGACGCCGACGGCACCCGAAACGGATTCGACTGCGAGCTGACGGCAGCCGTCTCTGGCGCCGTCCCCATCCCCGTGATCGCCTCGGGTGGAGCCGGGACTCCGGAGCACTTTGCCGAGGTCTTCCTGCGTGGCGCGGCGGATGCCGCACTGGCCGCATCGGTTTTTCATTTTCAACAACACACGCTTCGAAGCCTCAAGGCTTATCTCGAGTCGCGGGGCGTGCCCGTGCGGTTGGCACATACCGATGGAGGTCGAGCATGAAACAGGCCGTTGTTTCCGTGCTTTTTCTGGGTTATTGCGCATTCCTCAGCGCTACGCCACAATCTGCCTCCTCAGTTCCTAATCCGCGCACCCGGCTGCTGACCGCCAAAATCCTCTACGTGGCGCGTATGCCGGATAATCTGGATCAGTGGCTGATCGCGGATCTGAAAACGTGGGGTAGATACCAAATCACCGCGAGTCCCCAAGGCGTGGACCTGGAAATCCGAGCCAAGGTGCCTGCACGACAGCCGCGATACAGTGTGCGCGGCGGAGTTCCCGTGGAGCGTAAGCAGAAGCAAAGACCGCCGGTGCTTTCGATCACGCTGGTCGACTGGGTGACGGGAGAAAAGCTTTGGCAGGCGGACATTTTAAACTCCGGGCTGAAAAACAATGCTAATTCACCGCCGGGTCCAGAGGCGAAAATCGATGCCCGCCACATGACTCCGGACCAGATTGCGCAACGCTGCGCTACTGATCTGCGGCGCTACGTCACGCAGCTTGAGCAACAACAAGCTAAAAAATGAAAGTTGGTTTAAAATTGGAAGAAGAGGGGTCATGCCCGAGATAATCCGCAATCCTAAAGTTTACGATGCCGTCATCGTGGGATCCGGGGCAGGCGGTGGAATGGCCGCATACGTGCTCACGAAGGCTGGCGCGAAATGCTTGGTGCTTGAGGCGGGGGAATGGTGGGACACGGCCAAGCAGTCCACGATGTTCCAATGGCCATATCAGGCGCCATACCGGGGCGCGCCGACACGTCAAAAGCCTAACGGTTACTTTGATCCTGGCTATGGCGGCTGGGCCATTCCGGGTGAGCCGTACGTCAACGCGGCCGGGAGCGACTGGAGGTGGTGGCGAACCCGAGCCTTGGGCGGCCGCACAAACCACTGGGCCCGGATTGCCCTTCGCATGGGCCCCTACGATTTCAAGCCCTACTCGCGCGATGGCAAAGGATTTGACTGGCCGATTTCCTATAAGGACCTTGCTCCCTATTACGACAAGACAGAGGAGTACATTGGCGTTTATGGCCTTGCTGAAGGCTTGGAGAACGCGCCGGACGGAAAGTTTCTGCCTCCTCCGAAGCCCCGCTGCCGCGAGCTGCTGATTCAGAAGGCATGCCGCAAGCTGGATATCCCGTGCGTTCCGGCTCGCCGCGCAGTGCTGACGGTGCCTCTCCACGGCCGCCCACACTGCCACTATTGCGGGCAATGCGGGCGTAGTTGCAGCACTTCCTCGAACTTTTCATCTCCCACGGTGCTGATTCCCCCCGCGATGGCTACCGGCAATCTTGAAGTCCGGTGCAATGCGATGGCACGGGAAGTGCTCCTGGGCAAAGACGGCTTGGCCAAGGGCCTCTCCTACATCGATAAGAAGACTCGGCGGGAGATTCAGGTGCGCGGAAAGATCATTGTGCTAGCCGCAAGCAGTTGTGAGTCAGCGCGTCTTCTATTGAATTCCAAGGGCCCCACCCATCCGGATGGCCTCGGTAACTCGACCGGCATGGTCGGAAAATATCTGATGGACACGGTTGGCGCGGATGGTTCGACAGGCTTTTACCCCGATATGCAATCGATGCCGCCGCATAACGAAGACGGGGCCGGAGGGATGCATCTTTACATGCCGTGGTGGAACTATCAAAAGCAGCTACAGCACGAGTTGCCTTTCTCGCGAGGCTTCCACATTGAATTTGGCGGCGGTTTTGGGATGCCCTATGCGCATCAGTTTTCGGGTAGCGAGCGCATTTTGGGGGGCGGATATGGCGCTGATTTGAAGCGCGGGTGCCGGAAAATCTATGGTGCCTTCATGGGCTTTGCCTGCCGGGGCGATATGATTCCCAACGAATATAGCTATTGTGAGATCGACAGAGATGTGCAGGATGAGTGGGGCATTCCGGTGCTTAAATTTCATTTCAAATGGTCGGAAGACGAGATTCAGATGGCAAAATACGCGCGCGAAGCGTTTCGCGAGATCATCATCACGTCGGGTGGCGAGCCGCAGGAAGTTTACGGGCCGGAAGATCGGTGGGGCATTTCACGAGGTGGCGAAATCATCCATGAAATAGGCACAGCCCGGATGGGAGCGGATCGCGCAACGTCTGTGTTGAACCCCTACTGCCAGGCATGGGATTGCAAAAACCTGTTCATTACGGACGGCGCACCCTTTGTGAGCAGTTCAGCCAAGAACCCAACCCTCACGATCCTGGCGCTTGCCTGGCGCACCTCGGATTATATGGTGGACGAGGTAAGAAAACTGAATGTGTAGTGGGCGGCTTTGCCGCCCGATTTGTGGAAAGCCTCTGGCTTTCTCTGAACTTTCTGCGTATTGAGGCCCGAAGGGCCGCCAGAGAGTAGCCCATGGCGTCAGCTGTGGGAAAAGGGAACCGCCAAGTTCCGAAGCCCCGGAGGGACGACAGAACCTACTCTCAGACGTATCGCTCATCCACAGCAAGAAAGGCCATCATGAGTAATGAAAAAAAACCGCTCGGCCCTATCAACCGACGTGACTTGCTGAAGGCCATGACGGTGGCACCGGCGGTGGCTCTGGTTCAATTTGCGCCGGCAGCGGCC
>JBOGJS010000373.1:0-9680 GCA_050745365.1 Terriglobia bacterium | reverse complement strand
CCCCTGAACAGGCAATAGGAACTGGCGCTGAAGGACTCGATGGGCGCTCCGATCTTTATTCGTTGGGCATCATCTGGCATCAGATGCTTACGGGCGAAGTGCCTTTTCGTGGCCAAAACACGATGGAGATTCTTCTCGCGCACTTATTCACTGTGCCACCGCCTTTGCACAACCGCCTCGGGCTTGAAGTCCCTGAAACGCTCGATAGACTGCTGATGCGGATGCTGGCTAAAAAGCGCGAGGACCGTCCAGCGAGTGCTACCGCGGTTGTTGATCAACTCAGTGCGTGGGAAACACCGGCCGGGCCGTCTGAATTTTCAAAACCGCTCGACGAGCCGACCTTGGAGACGCGCTCGCAGGCCCCATCGCCGGAGCTGCAGTTCCCCTCGCCAGAGCCTCTGATCCCAGAACCGCTTCCTCCCCCTCTAATGGCTTCGGAGAAGGTTTCGTCGCCGTCAAGCATGGAACGTGGAGCACACCCGGACCCAGACCGGCAATTGCGCACACCAGAGCCTGTGGTCTCCGAAGCTACCGCAACCGTACCACCTGTAGCATTCGGTTCAGAACCCGAAACTGCTTTCGTAGCGGATATCCACCCTTCGCCGAGCGGCGCCCCTGAAGAACCGCCGCCAAGCCCGCTCGACATCCCGCTCCACGAAGAGTCGGCGGCTCCGCCGGCGGCTGCCCCACCGCCGCGCCCAACTACCTCCGGCCCAGTTATCTTTGGAGGGTACGTCCAGCGGGAAGTGAAATCGCCCCGCAAAAGCGCATCGCGATGGGCAATAGCTGCTATTGTGATCATCATTCTGCTGGGCGCAGGCTGTGGATGGCTTTATTTGAGCGGGCGCACATACTGGTTCCGGCCGGATTTTGTGAAATGGCGGATTTCCTCCTTCCTTTCCTCCTCCTCGATGCCTCCGGAGGGAGCGCCGCCCTCCCAAACGCCGCGTACCGCCCCACAGCCTGCCCCTCCTGCGGCTTCGGCAACTCCAAGCGCGCCGCAAACGCTGCCAACACCGAAGACTCTGCCGCAAGCCATCGCCGCCGCTACTATGGCAACCCCATCTTCCAGCGTCGCACTGACGGAGCTTCGAAAGCAGCCCAAGACAACTATCGAGCATCCCCGGCCTTCAGAAACAGCTTCATCATCCCTCACACCGGCGAAAGTGCCCGTACACCACCTGCCGGCGCATCCTCACGTTTTGAGAGCCTCGCTTCCCCCTCGAACCTCGCCTGCCAGAAGCAGCACGAATCCTATCCGGGATGCTCTCGCCCGGGGTGATCATCTCTTCGAGCACGGCGAATATGATAACGCCATCCAGGCGTATGAAAGCGGCTTGGCCATTGATCCCGAGAACCAAAATCTGATTGATGCCATAGCGCGCGCCAAGCGGGCAAAGGCCGCAGAAGCAAAATTCTTGGGCCAGTAAGCAAGATCGATGCCCGCCCGAGGGGGGAGGAGACCACAATGAACTTCTTAACCTCGCAATCTACCTCGAAATCTCATTGGAAATCTTTAATCTGTATCGCCCTGCTGGTAGGAATGTCTTCCTGCGCGTTCGGGTTACAAAAAGCTCTGAACCAACGGCAAATTATCGGTCTGGTTGAAGGGGGGGTGGCGAGCCAGCGCGTCGCGCACCTGGTTGAGGAGCGTGGCGTCGATTTTGAAGCGACGCCGGATTTCGTTGCCGCTCTCAAGCAGGATGGAGCCGGCAAGGTTTTGCTCGATGCCTTGCGTGCCGCCAATTTGGACATTTCCCCGCAGGCCGAGCAATTTGCCGAGAAGGGTAGAAAAGCCCAGAAGTATCTTCGAGAGAGCAAGGATCTCCTCCAACACCGTCAATGGAGGGAAGCGGAAAGCTCGCTACGCAGGTCACTCCAACTGGATCCTACCAATCCCGAAGCGCATTTTTATCTGGGGTATACGCTGAGCAAAGAAAAGAAATGGAACGACGCGATCGCGGAATATCGTCAGGCGGTCTTCCTGGCTCCGGATTCAGGTCCCGCGCGGTGTAACCTCGGCAACGCGCTAGTAACCCGGCATCAGTGGAAAAAGGCGGCTGAGCAGTATCAGCAGGCGATTCAACTAAACCCCGGAGACGAGAAGGCCCACTACGGCCTCGGCCTGACGCGCTATCATCAGCAGAATTGGTCCGGGGCCGAAGGGGAGTTTCGGGAAGCGCTGAGTCTACACCCTGCAGATACTCGCACCCTTTGTGCCCTCGGACTCGCTCTTCTCCGGCAGAACAAGCTGAATCAGGCCCTTCGGGCATATCAGCAGGCCGTGAAACTCAGTCCTCATAGCGCCTTGGCGCACGCGGGACTGGCCTATGTGCTGCTCGACCGTGGCGAAAAGCAACAAGCGCTTCGGGAATTCAAGACGGCGGCGTCCCTTGCCCCTCACGACCTCCGCTACCGCGTGAGCTACGACAAGCTTTGGGAGGAACTGAAGCAGTAGAAATTCAGTATTCAATTTCCGGCAGGCGACTATCGCTCGGGTCAGCCCAGCGGGAGTTGGGGATGGTCGGTGCCCAGCCGGCTCGCAACGGGTCTTGATCGTAAGGGTATGGACCGAGGCGCTTGTAGGCTTCGTGATACTCAGCCGTCCGATCACGATCAAGGCGAACGCCGAGACCCGGCGAAACCGGCACGGCGAGCGAGCCGCCCTCGTAATTCAGCTTTCCGCCTTCAATGATGTCGTCGCGAAGATGATGATAATGGGCGTCAGCAGCGAAAGTCAGGTTGGGGATCACGGCGCCCAAATGGAGCATTGTGGCAAGCTGAATTCCCAGCTCGCCGGAGGAGTGAACGCCCACCCCGAACTGAAAAGTTTCGCAAACTCCCGCCGCTTTCACGCATGGCCTTATGCCGCCCCAGAAAGTTGTGTCGAGCAGGATGACGTCGACTGCGGGGTTCAGGATGTTCGCTGCAAGTTGCTCGAAGTTGACGACCACCGTATTCGTAGCCAGCGGCAGCTTAAGCTTCTCGCGCGCGCGGCGCATCCCATTCTGTCCAAACACGGGATCCTCGAGATAGTCGTTGTTCAGCTCTTCGATCGCGCGGCCGAACTCGATGGCTTGTTCTGCGGACCAGACGCAGTTGGGATCAAAGCGCAGCCTGTCCTTGGGCATGGCGGAGGCTAGCGCGCGATAGCAATCGAGCTCATAGTCAGGCGGAAAAACGCCGCCCTTGAGCTTGTGCGTGGTAAAGCCGTAGCGGCTCTTCAGGTCCTGTGCGTGGGCCACCAGTTGCTCTGCGGTCCGCACCTCACCCAGCCCTTCCTGTGGGCTCGGATAACGATAAAACAAGTAGGAGGCGAAAGGTACACGGTCCCTCAGCCGCCCTCCGAGAATCTCTGAGACGGGAATGCCCCACGCCTGGCCGAGAATATCCAGGCAGGCAAACTCGATTGCGGCGAGAATCTGGGTGCGATTGTTGTAGAGTGACGCGGTGGGGTTGGCAATGAGAAACCGCAGCTCTTCGAGCCTGGACGGGTCGCGGCCGGCAAGGACTTGATTCAGATGACGAATGTCGCCTTCCGCGGATTCACCGCCCCCTCCGAGCTCGCCGAGGCCAATGATTCCACCGTCCGTTTCCACTTCAACAATCGTTCGTACGAACCGGCCCCAATGGCATCCATTGGCATGGCGCAAAGGCGCCTCCAAAGGTACACTCACCGTTGTTGCTCGCACGTCCTTAATCTTCATGGGACAGGTTCGTTGCCCTTTAATATTACAATATCAATAGCGATGAGTATTCAACAGTTCATGAAGATCAAAACACAAGTGGCCCAAAAAAAGATGCAATCGACTAGCATAGGTTGTCTGACAGAGTAGCGTTAGTATTAGAGATCCATTTGCGGGGGTGGCGGAATTGGTAGACGCAAGGGACTTAAAATCCAAACTACGGCATTAGGCTAGATTGGTACACGTTGAGATTACTTGGATTTACGCGGCTCGCGTGGAAGCCCATACCAATCCATCTAAGCAGGTGCCTACTACAATTCCTACTATAGTAGATTGTCTACACGTGGCGGGCATTCTGAACGGCTCTGCGGCCCGGTAAGGCAAAATCCGCCCAGTCTGCCTTGCGGCGATGCATCCTGAAGCATCCTGAGCGCAGCGCGGTCCGCTCCTGCGCAGCCGGAGCAAAAAAATTGAAAGTGGGCGGGGTATGGCCCCGAAATGAGCGGGTGGGTTCGATTTCTTGAGCCTCATCGGTCCGGGATGAAAGTCAGCGTGGGCCGGTCATTGTGAGGGCGGAGGTTCTGGAAAACAAGACTCCAGCCACAGTTTCAGAGTAAGATCGTGCCGAGATTCGTTGGCCAGGTACGGGCGCATTTCTTCCTCGTAACGTTCGCGCAGGACTTCCGCGTTGAGACGGCAGGCTCTCGTCAGATATTCCACATCGTCACGATCTTTGGGGCTGTTTCTCTCTAGTTTCGACAGGGCGAGGTCGTATGGGTCGGGCGCATAAAGCCGCAGCTTCTTAAACCGGTTGGGGAACATCTCTACCAGCCGGGCTTCGTAGTCTTCGGGCAGGCTGTTGACCGTGACATGCTGAAGATGAACCTTGTATTTCTTGGCCAGCGCAGAATCCGGTCCCGCCATTGCCTGAAGGTCTCTCGCGCACTGCATGGGCATGACTGAGAAGTAGTCGATATCCCCAGTCGTCCTCGGCGCACCGTAGTAGAGGCTGAGCACGAACCCGCCGATGCACTCAATCTTCACCTCCTCGCGTAGCGCGGCATCGAGTTTACCAAGGAACTCTTCCCAAAGCGAGGGAAGCGCGGCGTTGCCCTTAGCCGACATATTGGAGATGTTCGGGCCGCAGGTCGGAGAGCAGGTTCCAGTGCCGCGCTTCTTCGGGCCGGTTCTGCATGAGCCATTGCCGCTCCGCATCATTACGCGGCGGGCGGGGGAAGGAATCCTCCCGCGCCAACCTGCTATAATCGAGCAGCGTTTTCAGTTTGAGCAAGGCGTCCGTGCGACTAGTCTCCGGCGCTCTCGCTGAAATTTTATGGGCAACGCCGGTTACGAATCCAAGACGGTTCTGAAGATCGAACCTTTTAGCTCGCTCCACCAGCCATAGGAAATCCATTTTCCAGTAGCGAAGCAAGAGCCACGGCAGCGCCTCTGCTACCCGCGCCTCAAGGCTATTTTGCGCCAATGCCGTGAGCAGAACTTCTGCGGGGTTCCTCCTCGGCACGTGCGGACGAACGTAGGCAAAGCCCGGATACTCAAGCCTCGATAGGTGCCCTACCAGACGATCGGCCCCCACATCTCTCGCGGGCGTGAATCGTTCCGATACGGGCAGTTCAAGCGGGAGTCCGTAAACGAGTGATGCCTTGCGAGTTAGAGCAGGCTTGAGGGGGCGTTTTCCCTCTTCCAGCATAGCCAAATAGGGCTGAGATACACCCAATCGCCGGGCCAGTTCAACTTGGCCCCAGGCACGTTTCGACCGCTCCAGCTTGAGGGTTTGTGGTTTCACGACAACTCTAATATATTACAAGCTTGTTATAAGTCAAGGGCATTTTCTATATGGGACCCGCGCAGCCGGAGCAAAATGTTTTTGGGCGGAGGGGGGGCGGCCCCGGAATTGGCCGGACGGGTCAATTGTTTGGAGCCTTTATGATCTCGGATGAAAGTCACAAATTGCCTGGACGCAGGGCCGTGACCTCGCCCCGCCCCTAATGTGGGAATTCTGTATCCGGCCTTGCTGATGCTCGATTGCGGGCTCCGCATCGGGGAATTGCTGAGCCTGGGATGGTCTCAAGTGCGCTTTCAGCCTGTGGGCGATGCGTAATTTAGCTTTATTCACGTGCGCAAGGGCAACAGCAAGAACGCGCCCCGGAATCTCAGCCTTTCACCGCGCGTCAAGGCTATATGGGAAGGCCGTTCAAGGCAGGCGAAGTCCGCCTTTGTGTTTACCGATGAATCCGGCTTAGGGCCAGTGTCAATTTGGACGCTGGAAGATCAACACAAGCGCATGAAGGCCAGCCTGAAGTTGCCCAAGGACGCCGTTATTCACTCGTTCCGGCATACGTTCGGTACGCGGCTTGGGGAAGCCGGAGCCGATGCGTTCGCCATTATGCGGGCAATGGGTCATAGCTCAGTGATAGTGAGCCAGAAGTACGCCCATCCGACACCCGAAGCAATGGATCGGGCCTTCGAGCGGCTGAATGGGGCAAATGAAAAGGCGCTCGCCAGCCTGCCCGGAGAGCAAAAACGACAGCTACCCGCTACAATTTCCGCTACAGTAGCAGAGGGTGAATCGGAGCCTGTTATCCAAGTTCTGTAGAACAAATGTGCGGGGGTGGCGGAATTGGTAGACGCAAGGGACTTAAAATCCCTCGGCCCGCAAGGGCTGTGCGGGTTCGATTCCCGCCCTCCGCACCACATTCTAAAGGGCTGATCCGATTTTCTTGGCCGCTATCTCGAAACCATCATTTTGCTTGGTGTCAATAGCGGCGTCAGTTTGCCCCCGGTTTTGGCGCCGTCCGGCTTCTCTAATTTCTCCACAGCATCGGCCAGATGGCCCGGGTGAAAGTGGGCGTCGCGCATAGCGACTTACATTGGGAGTGTCCCATGAATTCCGCAGTGCCGGAGCGGGATTCCGGCTCGAGCCAATCGGGAGCCGAACGTGTGCAATCAACCGTAGGTCGTTCATTATAGCCACAACGGAAAAACACTGCTGCGGGAGTCGGAGGAGTCATGTTCCCTCTCCGGGCATTTGCACATGAAAGGCCGCCTCGGCGGAAAACCACCCGCCACCACACTTGTTGCATCGCCGGCACTGCCGCGGGCCCAGTTTCCGGTTGGCCAAAATAGAGGGTCTCACCCGTCCCACCGATCCCCAAAACGCAAACTTCTGGTCGTAGACTAATTCACAACTGAGGGACCATTGCGATATGCGATGGGTCAATCACTTGGGAAAGGCATTGCAAGAGGTTTGACCTGTGAAAATTCTGGTGGAGGAAAAAGATGTGCACATCGGTTGATTCACTGTTTACAACGGTCGAAGCGGCGTTGCAGGGTGTCGACGTAGTCCTGGAGGGCATTGGCGCGGCAATCCCTAACCCTACCGTCGTCGCCGTTGAAGGGGCGGTGATGATTGCGATTAACGGCCTCGCTGAACTCAAGTCGCTGTATGACACCTACGAGGCCGATAACACTGACACGGGCATCGTCGGTGATATCCAGGCGGCTGTCGCTTCTGCGCAGACCAATCTCCAGGGAGTCCTGACGGCAGCCCATATAGACAACGCCACGGTTCAGGCATGGGTCACGAAGGTCGTCAACATGACTGGAACAGCGCTGGAAGACGTGGTTAAGGACGTGCTACCGGTAGTGTCAGAGGTCCGGGCTGCCGGTTCGGTGTCATTGACGCAAGCGAAGGTTATAAACGCCGGTATGAAGCAGCTCAAGGCGAATTTTGTTTCCAGTTGGGACGCCGCCCTGGAGAATTCCGGCTTGGACTCGGTGGCTCCTGGTGTGGTTAAAGCGGCTCACGATAACTTCCATCACACCATCGCGCCGCACATCATTCGCGCCCGAGTGTAGGCTAATGCGGGAGCCGTGCCCGTGGCCACTAGCACGCGAGATGGACGACGTAAAGCAAATGCTGGATCTCGCCTGGTGGAAAAGTATTGAAATTACAGGCTGCTTGCATCCATCTTTTATCAGACCCGATATCGAGCACCAACGGGTCGAGTGCTCCAATCCGGCTCCCGGATGCTGACGCCACATCCTTCCTTCTGAACGTTATCAATTTGAGCGCCGTAGCATAGCTTCAAGCCTACCTCCAACATAGTCCCGACAGGGGCACCATCTAGCTCGACTTTATTTCTTTTTATGACTCCCGCCGGATAGCAGGTTTCGCGAGGTCGAGCGTGTCGGCCGGCAATGCTCCCGGACTATCTACCGGTATTGTTCGCAGGTCAATCACCAGCCGTTTCGATGTACCCTTCCGGCGAACCCATCTTCCCACGCTGCCGATTCAGCCTGATAGTCTCCGATTGGACATTGAAAATCTGATCCGAGGGCGTCATGATCGGTGCTGGCAATCAGGCTGCCGCCGATAAGGGGCGGCGCGTCACGAAGCGGACCACGCCTTGGTAGGGACCGTCCCTAGCCGGCTTGGCCACTCGCGGCGCTGCTTGATGGTGAGACGTGCCGGATTTCGGTTTTGGAGCACATCGGACCGGTCTTGCGAGCTGGAGGAAAAAGGTGGCGATCAGTCATGAAGCTCTTCGCGCGGCCTACGGCCAACCGGGGGACCACGGAGTAAAGGAAAGGATAATATTATGCGGCGATGTGTTATCGGCATCGGGATTTTGGCATTTCTTGCGTTTGCAGCGGTCATCCACGGCCATTCCTATACCGTCACCAAGAGCAAGGCGCGACACGGATGGAAGCTTTTATTCGACGGTCAGAGCCTCAAGGGATGGCAGGCACATGTGGGAGGGGATTGGAGGATCGAGGGTGGAGCGCTTGTCTGTCCTGGAACATCTTCAGGATGGTTGAATACTACGGTGTCTTCCAATAACTATGTCCTGAAACTGGAGTTTCGCGGTGCAGGCACTATCAACAGCGGGGTCTTTTTGCGGGCGCAGGAGGAGGGGCGCCCCTGGATTAGCGGATACGAGTGCCAAATCTGGGATTATCAACCGGGAGGGTTCGACACCGGTAGCCTGGTTGGGTCTGTCAAAGCGTTACCGACAAAAATCATTCCCAATCGGTGGAACAGATACGAGATCACGGTCGACGGGGACCGCTTCGTGGTCGTTTTGAACGGTAAGACCATTCTGGACGCACACAACTCTAAGCACCTGACCGGTGACGTAATTGGGTTGCAATGCAACCGAAATAATAGGATCGAATTCCGGGACATTGAGTTCATGCCTTTGGCGAAGTGACGCCGGGCCGGCAGGCGGGCGACAGGCGCCGGATCGAGCAGGGCGAGTCAGTATGGGCATCTCGCTTCATGCGAGGCGATACTGGCTAGCGGAAGCGTGGCAACGTGTTTTCAAACCCAACCTGGCCAGTTTGGTCGACCGAGTCGAGCAACTGCTTACAGCTCATCTCCAACAAGCCCACATTCTTCTGTGCATGATGGGAAAGGCCCACGGATCGTACGACCCCATCAGTTTCCCTCGAGGTGTTATTGGGTAGAACGAAGCGGCCGGAGGCGGCAGCATCTCGCAGCCGCACGGTGAGATCAGAGGACTTATTCAACCGCCGCCATCACCATAATGCTCAACGCGGTCAATGGTGGGGTCATAACAAGCTGAAAGAACGCGTCAAATTAACCAGCATTCGACCAAAATCAGGTTCCGGTCATTTGCCTTTGTCCTTTGTTATTTCAAAGAGATCCGAAGAGCTTCCAAATGAACGAGAAGGTTGGAGGGCCAACCTAAAATCCCTCGGTCCGCAAGGACTGTGCGGGTTCGATTCCCGTCCTCCGCACCAATTGTCAGGACGAGTCGTGGGATAGTCTACCACCTAGGCCGGGCCGGGATAGCGCTTAGGAAACGCGGGGCCGGAATGACTGTTGCTCGGAGGCGGCTCAACCTGATAACGATAATAGACAAGCGGGCGACTGAGCTCGAGTTGGAGATCGGTTCCGGGGGGCAAGGCGATTTCTCTGCCGCGGGTAGCGAGCACGTAAATCAAGCCGCC
>JBOGJS010000372.1:0-10249 GCA_050745365.1 Terriglobia bacterium | reverse complement strand
CCTCTCTACACCGCATTGTAACAATGACAAGCCACAGCTACTCTCCTGGGTCGGAAATTCACCTAGGAATTCGTCGCCATGTTTCACGTCACCGCCGTGCACCGATCAACTCGTCAGGGCGACGGGTGCCTCCGCGCTCCGCCCGATGCCCACATACTGAATGCCATACGAAGTAACTTTCTCCGGCGAAAACATGTTCCGGCCGTCAATCATCAGCGGTCGTGCCATGCGCGCCCGGACACGTTCCAAATCGGCCCTGGCAAATTCTTCCCATTCCGTGAGCACCAGGAGGGCTTCTGCGCCCTCGATCGCCTCGTAGGGATCGTCACAATACCGAACCTCAGGCAGCTCCCTTTCCGCCTTGGTCGCAGCCTGGGGATCGTAAGCTCGAATCTCCGCGCCTTCAGCGAGCAGGCGGCGAAGGATGGCCAGCGAGGGAGCGAACCGCACGTCATCCGTGTTGGGCTTGAAAGCCAGGCCCCACACCCCCAGCCGCTTCCCGCGCAAAACCCAAAGCTCGTTTCTAACCTTGTCTACAAATTGTTCTGCGCGCCGCAGGTTAATCCGTTCCGCCTCTTTGAGCAGAGAGAAATCGAGCCCCAGCTTTTGGGCGATCCTCACAAAGGCCTGAAGATCTTTCGGGAAGCAGAAACCGCCGAAACCGATTCCGGACTTGAGAAAAGCTTTTCCGATCCTTCGGTCGAGGCCGATTCCTTCCGCGACTTGCGTGATGTTAGCGCCTGCCGTCTCGCACAGATCAGCAATCAGGTTGATGAAGGAAATCTTCATGGCCAGAAATGAATTGGAGGCATGTTTGATGAGTTCCGCGCTGTTAATATCCGTCACCAGAAGTGGCACGGGAAGCCGTTCGGAACACGGTGCGTGGACAGGGCAAGTAAAAGTCTGGCTGATTACCGGCCGGTAAATCTCTTCCAGCATTTTGGCCGTGTCTGGATTTTCCACTCCCACCACAATCCGGTCTGGATGAAAAAAATCCTCCACAGCGCTGCCTTCGCGCAGGAACTCCGGGTTCGACGCCACGTCGCAGTCAAAACCGCTCCGCCGGTACAGGCCAAGATGCTTTTGGAGCTGGCGGCCCGTTTGCACGGGAACCGTGCTCTTTTCGATGACGAGCCGGTAGCCTGCAGTCTGCTGGGCAATCATCCGCGCGACACCTTCCAGGGCGGTAAGATCCGCCTCGCCATTTTCCATGGGCGGCGTGCCCACACAGATAAAAATGGCCACGCCGTGCTCGATCGCCTCCGGGGTGGTGACAAAAGAAAGCCTGCCCGCTTTCACATTTTTGGCAACAAGCGGCTCCAGATGCGGCTCGAAAAGAGGCATCTTCGCATGCCGCAGAAGCCCCAGTTTCTGAGCATCGCTCTCCGCGCACAGGACCGCATGCCCGATTTCCGCCAGGCACGCAGCCGTGGTTAACCCCACATAGCCTGCTCCGATCACCGCTATTTTCATAAGATCTTCCGGTTAGCTATAAAGCTGTTTCGTGTCGCTCCCTCTTTTTGATATTCGGTGAATAACCAGTCTGGCTTGCCTTGCGTCCACTCTCTAAAGGCGCGCTGTTCACCCAACTCGGGATTCCCGCGAAAGCAATACCAGTCATCAAAAATCAGCACCGTTCCATCCACCAGCAGCGGCTCGATAAATCTCAAAACAGTTTTGGCGGACTCGTACAGGTCGCAATCAATGTGCACGATGGAAGCTGCTTTCATATTATACTTTTTGATCGTCTCTTCGGTGCAAGTATCTTCAAACCAACCGGGAACGGCCACTACCTTTTCAAGATCCACCTTGCTGCGCTCGAGATCATTCAGAAAGTTGTCCATCGCGTAGGCATAATGCCCTTTGGCAAAGTCCGACGTGTGGCGATCGAGGCCGTCCGGCTCAGGCAAACCCTGGAAGGAGTCGAACGCAAAGAAGCGCATCTTGTTCCAGACCTTCTGCAACCGGGCTCGATGTTCCGGCGAATGAGTGCGCTCCATTGACCAGTCGCGATGGACAGTTCGGATCGTGCTGAAGGCTTGGATAAACGAATGGCCGCGAAAAACCCCGAATTCCAGGTAGTCCCCTTCAATCAGCTCGGCGACGGATATTTGGGCCGCTTTCCAGATGATCGTGTCCGGTGTGTGGATGAAGAATCGGCCACCGGCGGTGCGAATTGGGCGCAATGCAGTTTTCAACGCGGCTTTCAGCATAGAACCTCTGGGGTGAACCGGTAAACTTCTTCACCATATTATCAAATCTTCCGAAGCGGCTGCCCGGGGAAGGCTTCAGTTTCGGCCTCGCAGCCCTGGAAAGTTTTTGCGGAGTCCGATACACTGCGAGGAAGCCACTGGGGAACGGTGATACACGTGGCGACGAAGGAGGAAAACCGGGGCAGCGGCCAGCCGCGCGCCCACCGGAAACCGATGAAGCGCTATGACCTTAATGGCGGTATTCCCACGCTTCGGTTAGCCCTCAACGAGTACATGACTGGAGAGGAGCTCAAAAGGCTTGCCGCGCTCACCGCGACCAAACTGCCCACCCGGAAGGCTGAGCTTGCTGATCTTGTTGCCCGGCATCTGGCCGGGGAACGGTTGCATGCTGTTTGGCAACGGCTGGATGAGCTCCAGCAAGCGGCAGTGGCGGAAGTGGTACACTCCGAATCAACGACGTTCCCTACTACTCGATTCCAGGCCAAGTATGGCAAAGCCCCTGACTGGGGCACCTCGGACACGTATGGCTACAACCGGGTTCCGTCGCCGCTGTGCTTCTTTTTCTATAGCGGCGTCATGCCTGACGATTTGAGGGAGCGGCTGAAGGCGTTCGTGCCGCCGCCGGTGGACGCGAAAGTTGAGATCACCGACACATTACCAGCCAACTACGACCGCCCCTTCGAGCGCTGGGACGCTCAGTCGAAAACCACCAAGAAGTGGACCGAGCCTGTCCCGATTGTGGTCCACCCTTCGGAACGTGTGGCCTCGCGCGAGCTGCTTTCAGTTCTTCGGCTGGTGGACGCTGGAAAAGTTACCGTGAGTGATAAAACGCGGCGTGCCTCGTCCTCGACGGTGAGCGCCATCGCCAGCCTTCTTGAGGGCGGCGACTACTACCCCTACGTACCCGCCAAAGACAAGTGGCATGATGAGAACGCCGGCCCGATCCGCGCTTTCGCCTGGCCTCTTCTCATTCAGGCCGGCGGGCTGGCCCAGTTATCCGGGACGCGGCTGCAGCTTACCAAGGCCGGCCGCAACGCGCTTTCCGCCCCGGCTGCCGACACGCTCCGCAGCCTATGGAAGAAGTGGTTGAATGCCACGCTTCTCGATGAGCTTTCGCGCATTGAATGCGTGAAAGGGCAAACGGGCAAAGGCAAGCGTGGGCTTACGGCTGTCTCGCCGCGGCGAAATGCAATTGCCTGTACCCTTGCAGAATGCCCGAGCAGATCCTGGATTGCGTCGGAGGAGTTTTTCCGCTTGATGCGGGCTTCCGAGAGCGACTTTAAGGTGACGCGGAGCCCGTGGGATCTCTACATCGGCGAGCTGCAATACGGCTCGCTCGGGTATGACGGAGGCGAACTTGTTCTTGAGGAGGCTTACCTGCGCTGTTTTTTGCTGGAGTATACGGCGACGCTGGGTTTGATCGACGTCGCGCTCATCCCACCCGCCGACGCCGAGCGCGACTTTGGCAGCCTCTGGGGAACGGACGACTTGCCGTACTTCAGCCGTTACGACGGCTTAATGTACTTGCGCATTAACGCACTCGGCGCGTGGTGCCTTGGCTCGACTGATGCCTACGCGCAGGCTCCAGTTGAGAAGAAGCACGTTTTGCGAGTTCTCCCGAACCTCGAGATCGCCGTGATTGCGAACGAACTTGATCAAGCCGACCGCCTGGCGCTCGACATCTATGCCGCCCGCCTGTCTGAAAGAGTGTTTCAGCTCCATCCCCGAAAGATTCTTGCCGCAATCGAAGAAGGGCGCTCGATGAGCGAAATCCGGGAGTTCCTCGCCACCCGAAGCGAAGAGCCGCTTCCTGAGACGGTGAACCGCTTACTCGATGACGTTGCGGAGCGAAGTGCTCGCGTCTGCGACCGCGGACTGGCGCGCCTGGCCGAGTGTGCCGACGCGGCGCTTGCCGCTCTGATTTCGAGCGACACGCGCACGCGCAGGCTTTGCATGCGGGCTGGAGATCGGCATCTGGTGGTTCCGGTGCGCTCCGAGGCCGCGTTCCGGCGTGCGCTGAGGGATCTGGGTTACTTTCTGGCTTCCGCAGATTCCGAGGTGAAGAAGACGAGCCCAGCGAGCGTCGAGGAAGCGGGCGAAATGGCGAACCCGAACGTACCGTAGGCCGTCCTGATGAGCCTAATGCCTTCACTTTTGGCGCGTAGAGACGGCTTTATGCCGCCATTTCGGGCTGACGAGCGCGGTTTTTGATGACCCTTGTTCCAGCTTTGTGAGTCATTCGATTCGATGCCTGCGCTCATGGCCAATTCCTGCCGACCCGATAACCCGCTGATCGTCCAGGGCGATCATACCATCCTTGCCGAAGTAGCCAGCCCGCATTATCCACAGGCACGAGACCGTCTGGCCGTGTTTGCCGAGCTGGTCAAGGCGCCCGAGCATGTTCATACATACCGGGTCACGCCCCTTTCTGTATGGAATGCCTGCGCAGCCGGAGCGAGTGCCTCAGACGTGATCGAAACTCTCCTGGCATTCTCAAAGTTTCCCGTACCGGAACACGTCATTGCCGGCATCCGCGATTCTGCCTTGCGCTACGGCCGGCTGCGCCTAACTCGGGATGAACGTGGTCTGGTGCTGGCCGCTGCCGATGAGGTGCTGGCTGCAGAGATTGCCCACAGCAAGGCGATCACTCCATTTCTCGATGAAAGGCTGTCGGCCCTGGAATTCCGCGTTGCACCCGCCGCACGCGGCGAAATTAAGCAGGCGCTCGTAAAGCTCGGCTTTCCGGCCGAGGATGTGGCAGGATACACGGAAGGTGAAGTTCTGCAATTTGCTCTGCGCCCGAGAACGCTCTCTGGCCAGAGCTTCGCGCTGCGTTCTTATCAGAGTGCCGCCGCCGAGGCGTTCCATGCTGCGGGAAGCGCGCGTGGTGGCTCCGGAGTGATCTCGCTGCCATGTGGCGCGGGCAAAACCATCGTGGGCATGGCCTGCATGGCCAGGCTCCAGTCCTCCACGTTGATTCTCACCACCAGCGTCACTGCCGCTCGACAGTGGATGCGGGAACTCCTGGACAAGACGACGCTGACCGAAGAGCAGATCGCTGAGTACTGCGGTGAGTCGAAGGACGTGCGGCCCGTAACTGTGGCGACTTACCAGATGATGACCTGGCGAAGCTCCAAAGAATCAGATTTTATCCACCTGGACCTTTTCGATCAGCACAATTGGGGTCTGATTATTTATGATGAGGTGCATCTTTTGCCGGCTCCCGTCTTCCGGGTGACCGCTGCCCTGCAAGCGCGGCGACGGCTGGGTCTTACGGCGACGCTGGTGCGCGAAGATGGCCGCGAGGAAGACGTCTTTGCGCTCATTGGACCGAAGAAGGCCGATGTGCCGTGGAAGGTTCTCGAGAGCCTGGGATGGATTGCAACGGCGCGCTGCACCGAAGTGCGGTTGTCGATGCCGGAGGAGCTGCGGATGCCCTATGCGGTGGCAGATGTGCGCAGCAAGTTCCGGATTGCCGCCGAAAATCCGCTCAAGCTCGACGTCGTACGGCGACTACTTACCCTGCATCAGGATGAGCCGGCGCTGGTGATCGCTGTGTATCTCGATCAACTCAAACAGATCGCTGGCCCACTTGGCCTCCCGGTGCTGACAGGAAGCACCCCACAGCGCAAGCGCGACGAGCTCTTTGCCCGGTTTCGGAAGGGCCACCTCCGCGTGCTGGCCGTTTCAAAGGTGGCCAACTTTGCCGTTGACCTGCCGGAAGCATCGGTCGCCATTCAAATCTCCGGGACGTTTGGGTCAAGGCAGGAAGAAGCGCAGCGGTTGGGGCGAATTCTCCGCCCCAAGCAGAACGGCAGGCAGGCACACTTCTACTCGGTGATCAGCGCGGATACGGTAGAACAGCATTTTGCGCTGAAGCGGCAGTTGTTTCTGTGCGAGCAAGGGTATTCCTACTCGATTGTTGATGAGCCACCCCTCCCGAAATCCTCCAACTGAGGGTTGCGTCGTACTGCCGGCCTGTTCACCCGGACGTGGCGCGTATCAGGCAAACATCTTTTTGATTGTCGCCATTGCCAATCGTCGAACCCGAGGCGCTATGCCGCCTGGCGCGCAGACAGGCCTTCTCACCGGTTTCTAAACGCAACCGAGTCTTGGCGACTGGTGTTAACGCTCGCGTCCAGTCGGACGGAATGCACGATCGGCAGCGGCAAATAGGGAGGGATATTTATAGTCGCATATTGCTGATATAGTAATAGACTGAACTACGGTTGTAGATGAATCGCGCCTCGGGGCGACTCGGAAGAATAAACCGCCGTTCGCCCGAGGATGGGGCCTAATTTCAGCAGCGGCCCGGGAGCTCGACGATGCATCATCATCTGATCTCTCTTTCAAGCTGGTATGACTACCGCCTGGTAGTACTCTCGGTGCTCATTGCGATGTGCGCTGCATACGCAGCGCTCGACCTTGCGGCGCGCACTGCGGCCGCGCGCGGTCGAACCAGGTTCGTCTGGCTTGGAGGCGGGGCCATGGCAATGGGCATCGGGATCTGGTCGATGCACTACATCGGCATGTTGGCCTTTCACTTGCCAGTGCGGGTGCTCTATGACGTACCCACCGTCGGCTGGTCTCTCGTCGCAGCGATTCTCGCGTCGATGATTGCGCTTCAGGTAGTCCGAGGCAAGATTCTCACGCCCTGGCGGCTCGGTCTCGGGAGTGTGGTGATGGGCTGCGGGATCGCAGCTATGCACTACACGGGCATGGCCGCGATGCGGCTGCCAGCCATGTGCCATTACAACCCGCTGATAGTGGCGCTCTCGATTGTGATCGCCGTGGTCGTCTCGTTCGTTGCTCTCGTGCTGTTCTTTTATTTTCGACGCGACGCCGAGAACATGCGGTGGCTCAAATTCGCCAGCGCAGGGGTGATGGGCGTGGCCGTGGCTGCGATGCACTACACGGCGATGGCGGCGGCGAGCTTCACGCCGGCATCTAGCGCGGGGGATGTTTCTGACGCCGTCAGCGTTTCATCCCTTGGGGTGCTCGGAATATCCGTGGTCACGCTGATGGTGCTTGGTGTTGCGATCGTCACCTCGATGGTAGATCGCAGCTTTTCGCTGCAGGCGTCGAGACTCGAATCCACCGAGGAGCGCTATCGCCAACTTTTCAGGCGGTCCCTTGCAGGAATCTACCGCGCCGGGGAGGTCGGCTCAATTCTCGAAGTCAATGATGCCCTCTGTCGCATCTCAGGTTACGAGACGCCCGAGGAGCTAGGTGGCCTCGATCCGGCATCCCTCTGGGCGAACGGCGACGAATATGCCTCGACCACAGCCCGTCTGCGCGCCGAGGGAGCGATTACAAACGTTGAGCGGCAGTTGAGACGCCGTGACGGCAGCGTTGTTTGGGTACTGGAAAACTCTACGATCATCGGCAGCCCTGAAGGCCGGGTGATCGAAGGAACGGTAATCGATATCTCCGGCCGCAAGAAGGCAGAAGCCGATTTGCGCCAGGCCAAGGAGCTGGCAGAGGAGGCGAACCGCGCCAAGAGCGAATTCCTGGCCAACATGAGTCACGAGATCCGAACCCCCATGAATGGAATCATGGGCATGGTAGAGCTCGTGCTCGATACTGACCTCGCGAACGAGCAACGCGCGTACATTAACATGGTTAAAGTTTCCGCCGATTCGCTGCTGACCATTATCAACGACATCCTTGATTTCTCGAAGATCGAGGCCCGGAAGCTCGAGATTGAGACGATCCAGTTCAACCTGCGCGACAGTTTAGAAGAAACGGTTAAGATCCTCGCCCCACGCGCTCATCAGAAAGGTTTGGAGCTGGCCTTCGAGATCGAGCCGGAGTTGCCCGAATTCGTCATCGGCGACCCAGGCCGCTTGCGGCAGGTCCTGATTAATCTGATCGGGAATGCGATCAAGTTCACTCATTCGGGAGAAGTCGTAGTACGCGCGCAAAAGGAGAGCGGTGAGGGCGAGATTCTAGTCGCTCATTTCAGCATCAGCGACACCGGCGTCGGGATTCCCGCGCGCGTCCGGGAGAAAATCTTCAACGCTTTCTCGCAGGCGGACAACTCGACGACGCGCAGGTATGGCGGTACCGGTCTGGGGCTAACCATCTCTTCTCACCTCATCGAGATGATGGGCGGGAAAATCTGGGTTGAGAGCGAAGAGGGGCGCGGCAGCCGCTTTCACTTCACGGCGCCGGTCGGGATGCCAAAGCAGGGCGCGAAGCCCCAGCCGCCGGCGGAACAAACCGCTCTCCGCGGCATGCCCGTACTGCTGGTCGACGATAACGAGACCAATCGGCGCATCCTCGAGAATATGGTGAAGCGCTGGGGCATGCAGCCCAGCTCGGCCGCAAGCGCCCCTGAGGCAATCGCTTTCCTTTCCGGAATCAATCGGGCGCAGAAGCCGCTGCCCCTGATTATCACCGACGTTCACATGCCAGACATGGACGGTTTCGAACTGGTCGAGCAGATCCGGCAAAACCTGGGATTCTCCGACGCCACTCTAATCATGCTCACGTCAGGGGGCCAGCGAGGCGACTGTGCTCGCTGCCGGGAGCTAGGTGTAGCCGTTTATCTGACGAAGCCAGTTGGCGCGGCGGAGTTGCAACGAGCCGTGCTCCACGCTATTGGCTGTTCGGCCCAGAGCATGGGTCTCATCACGCGTCACACGCTGCGCGAACTGGTCCCTGTGGCGCGACCGCTTCATGTCCTGCTCGCCGAGGACAATGCGGTGAACCAGCAACTGGCGAGGCGTCTACTCGAGAAGGGCGGTCATCGGGTTACAATAGTGGACAACGGCCGAAAGGCCGTCGAGACCATAGAACGAGGAGGCGTTGACATTGTCCTAATGGACGTGCAGATGCCCGAGATGGATGGCCTCCAAGCCACTTTGCGCATTCGGGAAATCGACACGCGAAAAGGCACGCACACGCCGATTGTTGCAATGACCGCCCGCGCCATGGTGGGGGACGAGCAAGAGTGCCTCCACGCAGGCATGGACGCATACGTCTCCAAACCACTCGATATCGCTAAATTACGGCAGGTTATTACTACGTTGACCTCTCCATCCCCGTTCGCGGCGCCTGGCGAGAAATCCGGTCAAGCTGCCACTGACCCGGCAATGGAGAAGGCTCCGGCCGCACTGGATTCTTGACGCTCACTCGGGATTAGACAATGGCGCGCCGACAATTCGCGACTTCACCTCTGGGCCGCCCATCCAAACCGGCCTGTTCACGCAGGCTCTTATCGTGCAATTCGACATCAGACCGGATGCTTTTGACGCATGCGGTCGTCCCGGAAACTCCGTTGATTGGCGACCGCTGAGGGCCTCTCGTGTCCCCCACAAAAGCTCCATCCAGTGTAGTCCCTGCTCTGGGGCATACACGCCCTGGCGCTTCCGAACGTAATCGCGAATGATCTTCTGATATCTCTCCAGGGCCTCGCGGCTGATGTTTTCAAGATGCTGGCAAACCAATTGCGGCGGCTTCGCCATTTCTCAGTCCCCTCGCGGCATATGTATGGATGTACAATACCGCTTTTCCCAGACGAAACCGACGTATTCCAGACTCCGAAACCGACTCTGCTCGTCCGCCGTCTTCTGGAGATTTCCACAAAACCGGACTCGGTCGTTCTCGACTCGTTTGCGGGGAGCGGGACGACAGGAAGCGCAATGATCGAGCTAAACAAACGTGATGGCGGTTCACGCAGGGTCGTTCTGGTCGAACTCGACGCCGAAATTTGCCGGAAGGTCACCGCGGAGCGCCTCAAGCGGGCTGAACGGGTCCTGGCCCCACAGAGCGGGCGGGCAATTACCGTTCCTGATCTGCGCAGTGGGTTCCGCTACTGCGAACTGGGCCAGCCGCTGTTCGACGCTGACGGCAGCATCTGGTCGTGCGTCAATTTTGCTGAACTCGCGGCCCACTTCTTCTTCACGGAAACCGGCGCTCCCACTCCGAAGCGAGCGTCCGGTCGAACTCCGTTGCTCGGCGTGCACACAAGCAAGGCTGTGTATCTGCTGTTCAACGGGGTGATGGAGACAGGCGGCCATAAGGCGGGGACG
>JBOGJS010000371.1:0-35791 GCA_050745365.1 Terriglobia bacterium | reverse complement strand
GGCCGGATGGTCTTGGGGTGCAGCACCTTGGCGCCGAAAAAGGAAAGCTCCGCCGCCTCGCGATAGGAAATCTCAGGGATGATGTGCGCTGCGGGGACGAGCCGCGGGTCTGCCGTCATCACCCCATCCACGTCCGTCCAGATCCAGACTTCCTCCGCATCGAGCGCCGATCCGACGATGGTACCGCTGTAGTCGGAGCCGCCTCGTCCAAGCGTCGTGCAGATTCCTCCTCGCGTTGCGCCGCGAAAACCCGTGATCACAGGAATCGCGCCCCGCCGCCGAAGAGCCGCGAGGCGCGCCCGCGTCTTCGGATTCGTTTCCTCAAAGAGAGGAGTTGCATTGCCAAATTTCTCATCCGTCACAATCAAATCGGTAGAATCCACCGCCTCAGCCGCGCACCCTTGTGATCGGAGGATGGCTGCCATCAGCGTAGAGGACATCAACTCCCCCAGGCTCGAAAGCGTATCCATGGCGCGAGGCGTTACCTCTCGAACCAGCGAAAATCCGGAACAAAGGTTCTCGAAGTTCGTCATCTGTTCAGCGAGGCGAGGCAGAGTGACGGCCTGTTCGCTTGCAGTCAAAGCCTTATCTGCCACCTCACGATGCCGCCGCGCAAGCTCCTGGCGTACCCCTTTCCATTCTTCGCGGTCGCCGTTCGCTGCCTGTGTGGCGGCCCGGATCAGCATGTCCGTGATGCCGCCCATCGCGGAAACCACCACGGCTGCTTCCGCGTGCTTGGAATACTTCATAATCAATTCCGCCACGTGCTGCATCCTCTCGGCATCGCCCACTGAGGTTCCGCCAAACTTCATGACGATGAGCGGTCTCTCCGGCCTATTCATCACAACGATCTCCGAATTTTAAGGCACGCTTCAGGACTCTTTTTACCTCATGCCCGCCGCAGGAAAATGTGTTCCGCGGCGAGCTACCGCGTCGTAATCGACTGCGCCTTGGATGTGGAATTTGAACCGGGGTTGGATGCCTTAGTGGACTCTCGAACCACTTCAATGAAGACTTTGGCTGGAAGCGAAAGATAGCAGTCGCGCCGGTAGATGAGACCCAACTCTCGAAAAAGCTTCTGACCCTCCAGAGGGATAAGCTTCAGCAAGCCCGCCGCGACCTCCGGCTGGACGTAGGTGCGGCTGATGAGGGAAATGCCTAGACCTGCGCCCACAAACTTCTTAATGGTTTCAACGCTCGCGAGCTCCATTGAAACCTGCAAGTGGTTGCGGTGCTCGCGCAGCAGCCGGTCAAGCACTACCCGCGTATGTCCCGTTTTGGGCAGTATCAGGGGGTGATTTGCAATTTCCTCTACCGTCACAGTCCGGTTCTTGGCGAGCGGATGATGCGCGGGTACGACCACCTGGACTTCATCGCGGAATAGAGGGTTCACTTCCATATTGCTCGCCGCAATGGGCAGCGTCACGATCCCCAGCTCGACTGCCCCTTCCTGAACCTTCTGTAAAATCTTGTGGCTGAAGTTGCGGTAAATGCTGATCTGAACCAGCGGATAGAGTCCTTTAAAGCGTGCGAACGTTTTCGGAAGCACGTAGAGACAGGTGGCTTCGTTCGCGCCGATCAGGAGTTTCCCCCGCGCCGTCTGGTTGAGTTCCGCGACGGCCTGAAGCGCTTCGCGGTGAAGCTGAATAATCCTTTGCGCATAGCGCTCAAGGATTTCGCCTGCCGGTGTCAGCTTTACCTTTTTACCGCTGCGGTCGAAAAGCCTTTCGCCACATTCCTGTTCAAGCAGCCTCACTTGTGCGCTGACGGCTGGCTGTGTGCGGTAGATCTTTTCCGCCGCGCGCGAAAAACTCTGCAGCTTGGCAACTTCAAGGAAGCTGGTGAGCTGGTCATAATCCATCGCAAGACCACAAGGAGCAGCCGTCTAGTTTAACAGAAAACGGCACACTTCTGCGGAACGACTGAAAGCGCGGGTAGTATCCGTTTCCGTTTATCTCTTGAAGCGAACCCTTGCGCCGCCTGCGGCCTCTGATATCATTGGCTTGATGCAGGGCGACCCATTCCAAGCTGAAAATGCGGAGATGAACCGAACCGCCCGCCCGCGCCGCGTCCAAGGCGGCTCTTGGTCGAACCGAGTTACCGTGTCTGCCCATGTCGGAGACAACTCCGAAATCTTCCCAAAAATTCTCGAGCTTCACGTGCCGAAAGGGGCCATGGTAGCGGATGTTACTTTCGGCAAGGGCGTATTCTGGCGAAAGGTTAACCGCAAAGATTATAGAGTGTTCGAGAGCGACATCCAGAACGGCGTGGACTGCCGGGATCTGCCCTACTGGAGGCAATCTGTAGACTGCGTGGTCTTGGACCCTCCATACATGGAGGGTCTGTACCGAAAGCTAAACGGTCACTTGGCCGGCTCGGGCTCGCACGCTGCGTTCCGAGAGCACTATTCAAACGGACAGCCAACGGTTGCGGGGCCAAAATGGCACGCTGCGGTCCTGGACATGTACTGCCGGGCTGGCAAGGAAGCGTACCGCGTTCTCAAGCCGGGTGGCGTCCTTATCGTCAAATGCCAAGACGAGGTTTCTGCCAACACCCAACGGCTAACGCATGTTGAGATAATCATCAAATACGAGGAGCTTGGTTTCTACGCAAAGGACCTGTTCGTCGTGGTGCGCACCAACGCTCCCTGTATCACCCGCCTCAAAAAGCAGGTCCACGCCCGCAAGAATCATTCCTATTTTCTAGTCTTTCTAAAAGGCTCTCCCCCTCACCCGTTCCGCTACCAAGCGGTCAAGAACGGTAAAGAGGTCGGCCACGTACGGGGGCTCGAGAGGCCATGAAATATTCATCGCGCTCTTGAGCAGGTATTTCTGTTGAGAGGGTGTATAGCCTCGCCACGTAGTACGCGGCAAATCTTTGTTCCGGGCAAACGCGAATCTCCACGTTTTGCCAAAGGCGAATAAGCACACGGCGAGAACGTCGAAACCGCCAACAATTAGGCAATTCGTCGTCACGCTACGCCCGTTCGGAAGCAGGACCTTGGTGGTGTCGCTAGCGTTGCACTGAAACGTCCCTCTATAAACCCCTTCGTTGAGCCTCACCTTCGGCGTATCGAGGCATTTCACCTCAAGCCTCACACTAATGCCGCGATAGTCAAACGTGAAATCGCATTTCTGTTTTCTGTCATGGGACCGAGGCCTAACGATGTTCGTAATACCCGGCCTCAGCAGCCACTCTTTTTTCAGCTTGTATTCCGCTACGAAACCGAACATCAGACCGCGCATGCTGGGGTTTTCAGCCACGATCTCTGCGAGTTCGTTTGCGGTTATTCCCCAGTTGCCCAGGACATCCACGCCCATAGGCTGACAACCTTACCACAAATGCGGCGGTTCGGCCTCCAATTTCACGGAGCGGATAGGTGAAGAGAAGGCTACCGTTGCGCCGAATCCTCGCCACTGCTATCATCATCGGCTGCGCGGCCCGAAACTGTGATCTCCAAGTATTGTTGTGGCATTCGTTTTGGGTTGTAAGCTTCCATCCGGCGGGGTCCGCGCCGGTCATCGTCACAGATCGTGCCGCCGTGCCGAAAAACGAGAAAGGCTCGCGTGCAAATCCCCTTATTTTTCAGAAGCCAGCCTGCAAGCTATAACCGCTTTTTATTGTTTGTCGCCGGCCTGGGCGGGCTGCTCTATGGTATCGACATCGGCATCATCGCCGGAGCTTTGCCTTACTTAGAAGCCACCTCGGGGCTCACCGCTGGGCAGATTTCCTTCGTGGTAGCGGCCGTATTGCTGGGGACGGTAATTTCAACGCTGTTTGCCGGCGTGCTGGCCGATCACATGGGCCGAAAGCGTTTGATGATTCTCAGCGGCTCGCTGTTCGTTGCCAGCATTCCCATCATTGCGCTCTCACACAGCTACCACGTGCTGATCCTGGGCCGGTTGCTTCAAGGTATCAGCGCCGGGCTGATTGGGATGGTTGTGCCGCTCTATCTGGCTGAGTGTTTGACGCCGCAGCAGCGCGGTCAGGGTACCGCTACGTTTCAGTGGGTGCTGACCCTCGGCATCGTCGCGGCGGCCGCAGTGGGCATGTATTACAGTTTCCGCGTGGAAGAAGTGGCGAAGCTGGCGAATCCACAGTTGCTCTTCACGTTCAAGGACCACGCCTGGCGCAGCATTTTCTGGGTCTCACTGCCGCCGGGAGTGCTCTTCGTGCTGGGTTGCCTTGGCGTGGCGGAATCGCCGCGCTGGCTGGTCCGGCGCGGGCAAACGCAGCTTGCGATGAACGCGCTTCTACGGTCGCGCCTCCCCGACCAGGCACGCCAGGAACTCGAGGAAATGGAGCGTAACCGGGCCGCAGAAAGAATCCGGGCGGCAGGAAGACGCGTTGCCGAGAGCTTGCTGCAACGCAAATACATCCTCCCGTTTGTGCTGGCCTGTGTGATTCTGGCTTTGAACCAGGCGACAGGCATTAACTCGATTATCGGCTACAACATTTCCATACTCGTCCAAAGCGGGTTGTCGGACGTGCAGGCGCATTGGGGTTATATCCTTTTCACCGTGGTGCAATCGCTGGCCACTATTATCGGCATACTGCTGGTAGACCGGAAAGGACGCAAATTTCTCCTCTCGGTGGGCACGGCCGGGATTGTAGTGTCGCTGTTTGCAGTGGCTTTCTTGTTCTATCGCAGCGAACGCCACCGCGTGGACGTGCGCCAGGCCGTCCAGTCAATGGCGAATGGCCAGGAAAGCATGAAGCTGCATTTCACGACGGCTTTGGAACGACAATGGCTGACTCAAGCCGGGCATCCCAACCTGGCCCAAAAACCAACCACGCTGACCATCATTTATTCCTACGGTGACTTCAGCGCGGTGACGCCTGCGGCGCTCTCGAATCACCCGCTCGCCGCACCCGTGGAACTGAGCCGCTCAAACTGCATCCCGGGTAACCGTGTCCTGGCCTTTTTCTCGAACCCGTTCGGGAACCTTCGCCAAGCCCGTACCGCTCCGTTGCGTATCCTCCATGCCCTCATCACTCCCTTGCCCAGCCGGGTAAATGGCTGGATAGTCGCCATCTGCCTGTTTATCTTTGCAACGTTTTACGCGATGGGACCAGGGATCTGCGTCTGGCTGGCATTATCGGAACTGATGCCAACCCGGATCCGCTCCAACGGCATGAGCATCGCCTTGGTACTCAACGAGGGCGTTGCCACATTCATCGCGTCTGTTTTCCTGCCCACGGTGGGCCGCTACGGCTATTTCACCATGTTTATGATTTTCGCCGGCTGCACCGTCCTTTACTTCATTACCTCAGCTTTCTTCCTGCCGGAAACGAAGGCAAAAACCTTGGAGGAGATCGAAGCCTATTTCTCTAAAGTGGGCGGAAAAGCGTGAGAAGGTGATGCTCTGCATGACATTCGACGCCAAGCGCAGACCTCCGCTTTTGAGGTCTGCGGCCTTTGCCCGAAGATCGCGAAAAGCCGCGGACCTGAACAGCGCAGGTCCGCGCTACACCTGTCATGCTCCAGATTGGCAGCCGAAGGCTGTGAACGCTCTGCATGAACTCGCGGGTGGCGCATCCATCGGCTTTTATGTATGCGCCGAAGGTTCGTTCAGTTTAGACTAGCGCCTTCCGGCAGCGGCATAATTCCGGGAGGAATCATGTTCACTTCCTTACCGCCAACATCTATCGCCGCGCTCCCATCTTCGATCCCGAGCGGGGAGTGCAGAGTTTCGCTGTTCAAAAACTCTGCGGCATTTCGTTCGGGATAAATAAAAGCCGCGGAATTAAACGACGACTCCGCGCTACTAGCTCCCCGCCAAGCTGGCATTCAGGCTTCTCGGCTACGTGCCGATGCCCGGCGCCCGGTGCTAAGCCTTGCAGAACTCGACGAGGAGACCTATCTCGGCGGCGCGTTCCTCTAGCGCGCCCTATGGAGCGTCGGCAGTCCACAACGGTTGTAAATTGAAATTTGCAGGCATGATTTGGGCGTGATAGAATCGGTCATCAGAGCTTCGCGATCTGGGTTCTCATCAGGCGAAAAAGCCCGAGCGGCCCCGGCTTCATCCAAAGGTGAGGGTGCTCCCGCTCAGCGTTTCCTTCGAGACGATCCAAAGCTTTCCCCCGCTTGAGGCGGGACCTAAGGAGTTTAGCAACGTGAATCGCAAACTGATTCGTCCAACACTCTCTGAGATACAGGACCAGATGGGGCAGCGGCCTCAGCGGAAAAAGCCCACCCCTCCGGACCAGACCAACGCAGAGAGCTTTTACTACATCAAGCAGATGCAGGCGCGCACACCGATGGCGGTGGTGCTCAACACGGGTGAGGTGATCCGTGGGGTGATCGAGTGGTACGACAGAGGGTGTATTAAAGTGCATCGCGCTGGAGAGCCTAATCTTCTCATCATGAAGAACGCAATCCGCTACATGCACAAGCAGAACGACGCGAAAAATGGAGGAGACGGCAATTACGTTCCTCCCCTTGAAAGCGAGTAGGGCTGTTTTTGAGAACGCCGGTTTCGGATGTGGCTGAGAACGGCCACTCAGGGAATTCAGTGGCGTGGCAATGCTCTCCAGTTGCTTCGAGGTATTTTCCGTTTCCAGGCGTACGGCCTTTTCAGGCAGGCCGATTAGCTAATTCTATGGTGGCTGCATGCCGCGAATTGTTCTCTAACCCAGGTGGTTGAAAATAGCCACGGCATGGTTAATACCGGCCACGAGACATGGGCCCATCTCACAGATCGCATGCATGATTCTGGCCGGCTGGATTCATAGCTTCTGATAAAAGAGTTTCGAAGCACGAAAAGCGTATAAAGAAAACTTTTGTTTTCTGAGTAAAGCTCTACATCTGGACTCGAATTCCGATGCCGGAGTAGCCTTTGCGACAGTTCCCCTACCTGCTTACTCGCCACATTCACGTTCATGCCACGAAGGCACGGATATGCTTGATCGATGCTCCCTTTGGCCTGCAGCTTGCTAGAGTGGTGTCCACGAATTGGGTACACCACCTTTTCTGATGGGTGGCGCCACCCAGATTATCTGTATACCTATTTCGTGGACACTACGGTAGACTTGCGGCGCGAGGTTCGAAATTTCGAGTCTTTCCGAGAGGTGCGGCATGGAACGAATGCTTCCGGAAGCCTCCGGCGGTCACCTGGAACGGGCAAGACTGGTATTCAGAATCCTGCTAGGCGGAATTCTCGCCATCGGTTTTATCCCTGTAACAGCTTGGGCAGTGCGTCTCACGCTTTCCCCCGGGGTGCGTGTTGCCGTGCGCCTCGACGACACAATCAGCACCAAGAACCATTATTTTGGTCCCATCGTTCAAGCCACGCTCGATCAGGACGTGGTCGACTCACGAGGTCGCGTGGCGATTCCGGCGGGGTGCACGGTGAAGCTTGCCATGGCAGAACTCAAGCGCGCTGGACATGTTTTTGGCCGCGCCCGCATTCGGCTGCGGCTCTATTCAGTGGTTTTGCCGGGCGGGGCGGAGGTGCCGCTGGATGGCTACGCTACGCGCCTTGACAACAATCGCAAACCGGGGGCGGAAGGCACGTTCCACGGGCGACGCGGTCTCGTGAAGGACGCTGCAGTGGACCTCACGGCCGTGGGCACGGGGGCGGGTGCAGGCTTTGTCGTGGGTGGTCCGTGGGGGCTTCCGGCGGGAGCTGCCGCTGGCTTTCTGACGGCAGGCGTCTGGACCGTCGCCCGCCGCGGCCCCGATCTTGTGCTGCCTGCCGGCACCGTGATTGAATTTACGCTGAGCCGCCCTGCAGATATTGACGTTCCGAGCGAGAATGCGCTTTCGAGCACTGACTATTCTTCCACTTCTTCTTACAGCCCCGAGCCTTCCGGCCCTGTGTGGGGGCAGGGGTTGGCCATTCCTCCTTCTCCGGACCTGGTGGCTTTGCTCGATGAGATCAGCGATCCCAAGCTGGTGCTCCACCGGCTCAGCCATACGGATTTCCGCAATCGTCCGGATTCGGATCGCGTTTTTGCCACATACCTGCGCGGCGTCTGCGAGTTGAGACTTTCCAAGCCCAAGAATGCGCTGGAAGATCTGGAGCGAGCCTACAGGGGGGCCAAACGTCTAAACCTGCCTGAACCCGCGCAGTCCGAAATCGCTCGAAATTTGGTTATTGCCCTGAAGGAGAGCTCCAGGAACTGGCAAACGAGCCCGCTGATGAATGACCCTGAGTTGCAGGCGGTGCTGGTTGAGCCAGAAGGGGGTGAATGAGCCGTGAGAGCCTGGAAAATTCTGCTGCCGCTCGTATTTTTGTTCCTGGCGGGCATCGTTCTCGCCCAAGACTCAAAGTCGCCTTCCGTCGCCAACAATACGCCGCCCGAGGAAGTCATTGTGCCGTGGACTCACTTTGGCGCGGAGCCGGCATCCGCGCCTTCTGTTGACGCCGAGGACCCGCCTGCGCCTCCGGCCGCTCCCGTGAGCTCGGAAACCAGCGATCCCGTTGGTACCGCTCCAGCCGACCCGCCCTCTGCTCCGCCGCAGACGGTCGAAATGCAGAATCCCGCACCCGCCGGGCAGACCATCCAGCTTTACGAGGCTGACATTTCCAAGAAGCATCCCCACCCGCCCGAGCCGGTGAAGCTCCCCGCTGCCGGCCAGGCCACCGCGCCACTGGCCCAGGGGAGCAGCATAGCTCCGAGCCCGGCGGACCAGAGTCAGAAGAAGGTACCTTTGCAGCCTGGAGCTGTTTCGCAATCTGCTGCCCAGAATGCCTCCCGTGCCTCGGCTGCCAGCACTCCGGAATCTGAAATCCTCGCCGTTACGTCAAGTTACCAGAAGCGCGCGGCGAACCGCGCTCGAGAACTTCAGCAACTGAAAGCAACGGCTCGAAAGGACCCTTCTGCCCAACTTCACAACCAAATGCGGGAAACCCAATTGCTCTATGAGGGCGCCGAAGACCACATGGAGAGCGCGCAGGAGCTCTCGAAAGCGTATGCACTATTGGCAGGTCAGCTCGAGGATCGCGCCGGCAAAATACGTGGATTGGCGGAAAACCGGGAGCAGGGGGCCCAAGCGGCGCAGGCTGAACTCAGCGAGATCCAAGGGATCACGCCCACACTAGGCGTCGCGCTGCACAACCTCAGCATGCTTCCTGCGGGCGATGTGGACAATCAGACGATCAGCACATTGAAAGCTGAGTTAGCGCAAGACGAAAACACTCGCAATCTGAATCAGGAACGGAGCGCTGAGGCTCAGAGCGAAATGAAGGCTCTCCAGGCGGACACTCAGCGGCTGGACGAGGCGGCAGCGGTGGCCCGGCAGAAGTCGGCAAGCTGTGTGGAAGAATTACAGGCAGCTCAGGCTGAAGAGAGCTTGTTATCGGAGAGGTTACAATACCTTGCCGCTCGCCAGAGCGCGACGGACCTGCTTGCGAGCGCCTCCAAGGTGCTCGACACGGGGCGAGTGGTTAGCGCCAGCCGGACGGCGAACCCTTCCGCTTCTGGCGCTGCGACGGCTCTTTCTTCACCCGCCACTCAGGAGGATAAAACTCCGCGTGCCTGCCTTCAGAAAAGCGCGAATGCCGGCGCCTGTGTCGCGCAAGCAGGTCCATAAATTATGAAGTGGATAAAGGGATCATTACTTATCGCGTTCCTGCTTCCTGTAGCGCTGGTTGCGGCTTCTGAGGGCCTTCCGAACGTTACTCCGCAGGATATCGGCTCCAGGCGGGCAAAGCTTTATCTCGAGGCCGCGCGCGAGCCTCTAGCCAGAATGGCGCCCAAAATCTACCAGTTCGCCCTGGATTCGGAACGCTGCCGTCTGGCGAGCGGCGCAGAAGCCTGCGGCCTCGGTAAAACTCCGTTGAAAGATGGCAGCTTAAAAGGAATTTTCAACTACTACGTGAAACAGCCTGTGGAAGCTGCACTTAATCAGCGGCAAGTGAAGATCCGCAAGAGCCACTGGATTTGGGAACCCTCCGCCCCTCACCGGTAATGATCTGAGCCATTCACTGTGCCGCGCGCCGGAAAAGCCGCAGAGGAACGCAAAAACACGCGCACCTCTGCGCTACCCGCCACCTGCTGCCTGAAACCGGTCGCACGTGCTTCAAAGAATCAGCATACAGTCGCCGTAGCTGTAAAACCGGTAGCGCTTTCGAACCGCGCGCCGGTAAGCTTGAAAGGTGAGGTCGCGCCCGGCGAAAGCGCACACGAGCATGAGCAAGGTGGAACGTGGCAGGTGAAAGTTGGTGAGCAGGCCGCGCGTTACTCGGAACTGGAATCCGGGAGTGATGAAGAGGTCCGTTTCGGCGTACGAAGCGGTGATTTTGCCGCCCTCCCGGAGCGCGATGGCCTCAAGCGCGCGCGTGCATGTGGTGCCCACCGCAACCACCCTGCGGTTCTCATTGAGCGCGCGCTGGATTGCTTCCGCCGTCTCGGACGGCACTGCGTAGCGTTCATTTTCCATCTGATGCTCCTCGATGCGCTCAGCCCGGACCGGGCGGAAGGTGCCCGGGCCCACATGCAACGTTAGTTCACAGGTCTCGATTCCGCGTTCCCGCAGCGCTTTAAAGACCCGCGGCGTGAAATGGAGGCCAGCCGTAGGCGCGGCGACGGCGCCCGGCACTTTCGCGTAAACGGTTTGATAGGCCCGCCGGTCGCCCTCTTCATCAGGACGGCCAAGGTAAGGCGGGAGCGGAACGTGTCCCAACTTTTCGATCTGGGTTGCTACGGTTCCTCGATAACTGCGTAGGCGCACCCGGCGCACGCCGCGCGGGCCGCGTCCTAAAATCTCCGCTTTCAGTTCGCCATCTCCAAACACCAACACTTCGCCGGTTGGAACCTTGCGCCCGGGATGAACCAATCCCTGCCAGATGTTTCCGCCCTCGCAGTGTGTCAACAGCAGCTCAACCTCGCTGGTGAGGAACTCTCTGGCTCGCGGATTGTTCTTTCCCACCGCCTGCGCTGCAATTCCCCGCCGGCGGCCAAGCAGCCGGGCAGGGAAGACTTTAGTGTTGTTGAGCACCAGTAAATCTGTGGGCTCGAGAATTTGGGGCAGGTCAGAGAACTCGCGGTCCTCACAACTTTGCGCCGCGCGGTTCAGCACCATCATTCGCGAGCTGTCGCGCTTTGGAAGCGGTCTTGAGGCAATGAGCTCGCGCGGGAGGTTATAATCGAATTCGGAAAGCAGCATTTCATCCGATTTTACCAAACTGTTCTGGGTGTATGACAGGACGTAGCGTGGAGCTGCGGTGTTCAGGTCCGCGCTTTTCGCGGTCTTCGCGCGAAAACCGCAGACTTCAAAAACGGAGGTCTGCGCCCCGGTTGGCGTGAGAAAGGAGCACTCGAGCGCAACACCGCAGACATGCTGAGAAGCGCATGTCTGCGCCACCCACGTTGCTCGCAGTATTCATGCGTGATCCGTAATCACTATGAGTTTGCCAGAGATCAAAATTTCCCGGCGCGCGATCGAACGAATTCTTAGCGGCCATCCCTGGATTTACCGCGGCACCATCGAGGAAGGAGCTGGAACGGAGCCGGGCGCGGTGGTGCGTTTGATTGACGGCAAAAAGCGGTTCTGGGGACAGGCTCTTTACAGCAGCGAATCCCAGATCGCTTTGCGGCTTCTCACCCGCGAGGAACGCCTATTTGACCGCCTATTTCTGGAAGAACGCATCATGGAGGCAGCGGCTCTCCGCGAGCAGGTAGCGGCAGAAACCCAGGCCTGCCGCCTGGTCTCTTCCGAGGCGGACTTACTCCCTTCCCTCATCATTGATCGCTATGCGGACTGCTTCGTGGTGCAAACGCTAAGCCAGGGGATGGAGCGGCTGAAGAGAGAGGTGGTCGCCATTCTCGAAGCACATTTCAATCCTCGATCCATTGTGGAGCGGAATGACGTTGCCGTGCGCGTGCTGGAAGGCCTGCCGGAGCAGAAGGGCAACCTCTGTGGCCAGCCAGCACCGGAAGTCGTGGTGGAAGAAAACGGAGTGAGGTTCCGCTTTGATTTGCTGGCGGGGCAGAAGACGGGCGGCTATCTCGATCAGCGTGAAAACCGGGCCGCAGCCCTTCAATATGCTCGCGGGCGGTTGCTCGACGGCTTTTGCTACCAAGGCGGATTTGCCTTGACGCTGGCGACGCACTGCGAGTCTGTCCTGGGCGTTGACAGCTCCGCCGACGCACTGGAAGCTGCGCGGCGCAATCAGGAGCTCAACAGCTTCACTCAAGTCGAATGGCGTGAGGCGAACTGTTTCGACTTCCTGAAGGCAGCGGACCACAGTGGAGCGCGCTTTGAGACCGTGGTGCTTGATCCTCCCGCTTTTGCCCGCCATAAAGCAAGCCATGACGCGGCGATTCGAGCCTATAAGGAGCTCAACCTCCGCGCGCTCAAAATCCTGGCTCCCGGCGGCTTTCTCGTCACCTGCTCGTGCTCTTTCCACGTCGGCGAGGCGGAATTTCTAGGGGCGGTCGCAAGCGCCGCTTTGGACGCGCATCGGACCGTCTCGGTGGTTGAAAGGCGCACGCAATCCCGAGATCACCCGATTCTACTCACCGTCCCTGAAACTCACTACCTGAAATGTCTTATCCTGCGAGTGCGGTGACGGACCGAGGAGCCGCTGGCTGGATGGCGCAGAATGAAAAAACAACTTTGCGCTACCTCTTATCGTGGACGACACTGTCCAGGAATCAGCGGCGAAAGAAGCGAAAGATCGGCCGAACTCGCGGTGCGACGGCGTAGTTGAGTTGTACAAGCACGATGAAGGCAATGCTCCAAGAGGGGCTGATCACACACAGGGCTGCACCAAGGGCGTAAAGCGCCTGGGCGATCTTAATGCGCCGGCAGACGGCGGCGGGAACTTCTATAGGAAGGTCGTCCCTAACGAGGCGGGCGCGGAGGGCATAGCCCCAGCTTAGATAAAGGATCACGCCGAGCAAGAGAATATTCACCCAGTAAGCTAAAAGGGCTAGACGGAAATCGATGAAACGGGCGAGAAGCGAAGTTGAAAAAGGAGTAAGAGTAACAACGAAAAGAAAGGCGATGTGAATCCAACTCAGGTCGCGGTCCGCGCGCGCCAGGTCGTTAAGTTGTGTTCGCTGGCCAACCCAGAAGATGCCAAGCGTCAAAAAGCTCATGAGGTAGGTGACGAGCTCGGGAGCAAGCGCCGCGAGAGCACGCCAGAGGTCGTGCTCGCTATGAACAGCTTCGACGGTCGGCACGCGGAGGTCCAGCACCAGAAGGGTCATCGCGACGGCAAAAATACCGTCACTCAGCGCCGCGAGGCGGTCAACGTTTCGGCCGGCAAATTTGTTGTAAGACAATTTCATGGTTACCGAGATACTCACCTGGAGTATAGTGCCGGCCCCCGCCCGTTTAACATCGGCCGACCGAGGCGAGGATGGGATGAAAAAAGCCCTCGCCGCCGGGTCACGCATCTAAATGATATCGGGGAGATGCACGGAGCGTGTGCTTTTAGGAGAGCAATTGTGAGCATGTTAGCGAAGGGCATGATGCTCATTAGCGTTTTAGTGATTGGTGTTGCGGGCTTCGTGCCAGAACTTCGCGCGGCCTCCCAAGTTGGGGCAAATGGACACAATGCGAGCGTGGTTGTCACCGTTGTCACCGCGAAAAAGCACCAGCCGGTGACACTCAGCGAGGGCGACGTCCTCGTATTTCAAAGGCATCAGCGCAGGCCGGTGGTGAGTTGGGTCAGGGCCGCAGGGCGAGCGGCTCCCCTGGACCTCGCGATTCTCGTGGACGATTCGCTGGGCCCTGGATTTCCCAACCAGATCAGGGATCTTCGCGATTTTGTTCGGTCACTGCCCGTTTCGGCGCGTGTCGCCGTAATCTACAGCACCCACGGGAATGCCAATTTTCTCCAGCAGTTCACAGCGAACCATGGGCAGGCCGCGCGGGCCTTCCGTCTGCCGCTCGGAAGGGCCAACGAGGTTTCAAGCATCTATATGGCGCTCACGGATCTCGCCAACCATTGGCCACCTGATCCCGGACGGCGCCGTGCCATCCTGCTTGTAAGCGACGGCATTGATCTCTATCGCGGCATCGCAGAGTCAGAGCCAGGAAACAACCCTGACCTTGACCAAGCTATTCGCGCCGTTCTGATGCATCACACGACCGTCTATACGATCTATGCCAGCGGAGCCGGCTCCGCGCACCGAAACCTCTTTCTGCTGAACAACGGGCAAAGCTGCGAGTCGCTCTTGGCGCTCGAAACCGGCGGGCAGTCTTTTTTCGAGGGATTCCAGACCCCGATATCCTTCAGTCCCTACCTGCGCCAGCTCCACGATCTGCTTTCTTCGCAATACACCCTCACCTTTACTGCTCTTCCGGCCAAGAAACCCGAGCGCGAGGCGCTCCGTGTGACGACCGAAGTGCCGAATATAAACATCATCGCTCCAAGGGAAGTTTGGGTGCGCTAAGGGCTGCTCAGGAAGGGACTCAACAGGCGCGCGGGCATTGTGGAATGAGTTGTCAGCCGCCAATTTCGTCGAACCGCACAGCCCTCGTTTCACGCTCCCGGCCCGTGCGCAAGGTTAAGGGCTTATAGAGCTCTGGCCGGCGGGTCGAAATCCACCGCCGACCGGTGCTGTGCGCTAAGAGAGAGGAATCCAGGCGAGCCGTCACCATGTCATCATCCGCCTTCCAGGTTTCTGCCAAAATTTCGCCGTAGGGATCGAGGATCATGGCGTTGCCGGTGCGGATTTCGTCATCGTCGATGCCAACGCCGTTGCTGAATATCAGGAACAGTCCGTTATCGTGGGCGCGCGCCGGGAGCCAGCGCATGAGCCACGCTCGCCCTTTATCTCCACAGAGTTCCGCCTCAATCGCTCCGGGATTCGCGCGGCGGTTCTCCCACAGCGACCGATCGATTCGGCCCATCAGGTGAGGGTTTTTGGATGTCACTCCGCCGGTCTGGTGAGGTGCAAGGAGTATCTCCGCACCCATCAAAGCTTCGATGCGAACGTTCTCGTTGATATTAACGTCGTAGCAGGTTAGAACACCAACGCGGCATCCGCAGACCGTATCGAACACGGTAAACTCCGAACCGGGAACGATATCGTCATGTTCAAATGCGTGAATCTTCCTGTGAAGGTGGTACTCCCCGTTTGGCGCGGCGACGACGTAGGTGTTGTGGAGTTTTCCTTGCGCATCCACCTCGACCAGGCCTGCGCCGATCGTCATTCCAAATCCCCGAGCCATGGATAAAAGTGCTTGAGAGGAGGGGCCACCGGGTACGGGCTCTGCCAAGGCGCGTAGTTCCGCACCAGAAAGCTTTCGCAGGAACCAGTAACCGGTAATGCAGCACTCAGGAAAGACAATAATCTCCACCGATTGCGCCGAAGCCTTCTCAACAAATCCCAGAATTTTTTCTAAGTTCGCCTGCTTGTTTCCCGAGGCGTGCTCGAACTGAACCGCTGCTACATTCATATCTCTCATCAACTCATGCTCCTCATAAAATGCGCGCCTTCAATCAGTGCCTCTCTCGGATTTCACCTTCGATCATACGGCGATCATATCCAAAATGCCCACCCAGCAGGTGGGAATAAATCGAGGGCGGCTGTCATCCTGAGCGGCAGCGAAGGATCTCCGCGTCGCCTATAGCTCCTCAGAATGACAGGCGACGCCAAGCGGGTAGCGCAGACCTCCGCTTTTGAGGTCTGCGGCCCTTGCTCGAAGATCGCGAAAAGGCGCGGACCTGAACAGCGCAGGTCCGCGCTACACCTGTCATGCCCCAGATTGGTAACCGAAGACTATGGGCGCTCTGCATGACATGCCCCCTGCTCAGCGTGAGAAAAGCGACCCCTCATCCGCCCTCCGGAGTTTACCCTGAGCAAAGCCGAAGGGTCGGGCACCTTCTCCCCTGGGGAGAAGGTGGGGAGCGTAGCGACCCGACCTTTTCAGCAACTTCTTAAACCGCTGTCAAGCTTGATCGTCACCGACCTTTGATGTAGCCTGCTTAACCAGGGAAACGGAGAATGATCTATGACAAGAAGATGGTTTGAATCCCTTACCGGCACGGCCGTTTTGCTCCTGCTGGCGGTGCCATGCGCGCGCGCGGCAGCAGTCCAAGCGTGGAGAGGGACCATCACGATCCCCACTTATCTGCTGGGACCCGCTGACCCTAACCCGCCATTTCCACTATTGCATAACAAAGGCCCCGTCTATCCATACACGATGGTTGACGACCTCACGAACCATCGCGTCCCGAAGACTTACCGTGCCATCTATCTTGAGAATAAATATCTGAAGGTGACGATTCTCCCGGATCTCGGCGGCCATGTCTACTCCATCTACGACAAGATTGATCATCGGGAAGTGCTTTACTGCAACCATGTTGTCAAATACGGTCTCATCGGGCCACGCGGGGCGTGGATTTCTGGGGGCATCGAGTTCAGTTTTCCTTTTGCTCACACGGACGTTAGCGTCTCGCCGGTGGAATCCCGCCTCATTCACAATCCGGACGGAAGCGCCACGGCGACGGTAGGCGCCGTCGATTGGGTCTCGAACATGCACTGGGAGGTGGCGTTAACCCTTCGGCCCGATACGGCGCGCTTGGAGGGGCGGGTCACCCTGTTTAATTCGACGCCTCTTCCGCACCTGTATCTCTTCTGGGCCAATGCCGCCGTCAAAGCCACAGACGACATGCAATATATCTACCCCATGCGGGAAACCATCTCCGACGATCCTTTTGCGGTGATTGCGAGTTGGCCGGTGTGGCATGGTGTGAACCGGAGCTGGTATAAGAGCGACCCGAGCGCCCTCGCTATTTTTGCCCGCTCGTCTCACCGAAATTACTTTGGCGTCTGCTATCACCAGTCCAATTACGGCGTGGTGCACGTGGCGAACTTCCGCCAGGACCCGGGGAAAAAGGTCTGGACGTGGGGGACTGCCCCGAGCGGCCTGATCTGGGCCAAGATCCTTTCCGACAATGATGGTCCCTATTGCGAGATTCAAAGTGGTCGTTTTCTTACTCAAGGCTACCGCGAGCTGATGGACCCCCGGCGCGTTGAGACCTGGGCCGAATACTGGTATCCCGTTCGGGGGCTCGACGGCGGATTCGTCCAGGCCACAAACCAAATGGCTGTAAACGTCGTGTATTCGAATCAGGGTGGGGTAAAACTGATCGTCAGCCCCGTGGCGGCTGTCGCCGACGCGACGGTGATGGTGAAGCTGGGCGCAAAGCTTCTGCGCACCATCCCGCACGTCCATCTCACGCCTCTCTCGCCTTCCACCTTTACGATCCCCGTTCAGAGCTTGGAAGAAGCCAGGAAAGAACTCACTGTGGAGGTGCGGTCGCACGAGGGTAAGATGATATTGCGCTGGTCGGCGGCGGAGCCGGTTGACGGCAATCCTGATTTTGTTCCGGCCGCGGGCACACATGTTCATCGAATCACTTACACGCCGAAGACACCTTTGGAGGAAGTCTACCTTCACGGGCTGTTTCTTGAAAAAAAAGGCGACCTCGAGGGAGCGCTGAAAGTGTATGACGAAGTACTCAAGCGTGACCCCGGTTATGTTCCCGCGCTGCTCAAAGAGGCGACGCACGCCTACCTCTCCGTAAACTTTCAGAAAGCCGAATCCCTGGTGGCGCGGGCCCTTGCGCGTGACGGCGAAGACCCTTCCGTTCATTATCTCGCAGGTGTCGTCTACCGGGGGGCAGGCCGTGTGATGTTGGCCCAGGACGCGTTCTGGGCTTGTATCCATTACGGCGGGCCGCTCGCTCCGGCTCTTACGGAGCTTGGGGAGATTTCAATTCAACAAAAGAACTACGCGAAGGCCGCCAGGTTATTGGAGCGCGCAACCAGGTATAACCCGCGCGATGCCCTTGCGTTGACCGATTTGGCGGTCGCAATGCGCCTGGCTGGAGATGCTTCGAACGCCCAAAAGATCTCCTCTGAAGCCGTCTCAGAGATGCCTCTGCTGCCCTATGCGCTGGCCGAACAATGGCTGGGCGTGCGCGCTTCCGGCGCGAAGGCCGCTTCGGTCGAAAATTGGACCAGGACCATCGGCGTCGATCCCCAAAACTATATTGCTGTTGGCGCGTGGTATCACAACCTGAGGGCTTTCGCTTCTTCGGAGGCTGTGCTGCAGCTTGCGGCCGAGAACCTGCAGGGCAGGGAACTTTCGCCCATGGTTTACTATTACCTTGCTTCGAACGCGCGGGCAGAAGGCAAAATCGCCCAGGCCGAAAGCGATGCCCAGAAAGCCGCCTCGCTGCCCTGTGATGAAGTGTTTCCGAATCGCGTTTCAGATGCCGTGGTGCTCGCCGAGGTTCTTGCCCACCACCCGGCCGATACGCACGCCCAGTACGCGCTCGGCAACTTCCTTTTCGCTCACGGCCGTTATTCGGAAGCCGCCAGCCTTTGGTTCAAGGCGCTGGGCGAAGGGTTTGAAAGTGCCGTCCTTTTGCGGAACCTGGGTGTTTACGCCTGGCAGGTGAAGAAGGACCTTCCCAGCGCTGCCGGCTTTTACGCCCGCGCTATTCGTCTGAATCCTGCCGATTATCGACTCTATACTGACCTGGATGAGATTTATGCCCAGACGGGCAATGCCTCCGCGCGCGCCAAGCTTTTTGAGAGCGCTCCGCCCGAGGTGCTGCAGCAGGATACCGTGCGCGCGCGCTATGTCTTATATCTCATCGAGCAATCAAAATTCGACGGCGCGCTGGCCGAACTGAGCAGCCATCAATTCAAGCCCTGGGAGGGCGGCCAGGAGATTCACAATATGTTTGTTGTCGCCAACGTGGAAAAGGGCTCCGCGTCACTTCGTGACCACCGGCCACAAGAGGCGGAGCGTGCCTTTCGCGAAGCGATGCAATATCCGGAAAATCTCGGTGTAGGCAAACCTGCCCAACCCCAAGATGAACAGCAGCTCTACGATCTCGGGTCGGCGCTCGAGGCGCAGGGAAAGACGACGCAAGCCCAGGCCGCCTGGAAGCGTGCAGCCGAAGCGGGAAGGAGCGCCAGCGGTATTTCCGCAATCTATTCAGCGCTGGCGCTCGAAAAACTCGGGCAGAGTGAAGCGGCACAGCAGATTCTCGAGCGCTGCATTGAAACTTCTCGTCAGCCTCGGGCTGAGTCTTACAACTACTTCGTTGCTGGCATGGCGGAGCGTTACCGCCAAAATTCGGAAAATGCGAGATCGGATTTTCGCCGCGCTCTCGATCTCGACCCCCGCTTCTGGCAGGCGCGCCTCGCGCTCAGAGAGATGAACCGTCAGGGGAGCTAGACTTCCGCACCCGTCCTGAGCCGGGACAATTCATGAACATTCGAACCACCTCCACACGCGGGCCCTCAGCGTTGGGCTTCAGCGTGATGCCGGACGTCAACTCCATCGATGAGAAAAAGCACGTCTTCGGAAATATTGGTGGCGTGGTCCGCGATGCGTTCAAGATTCCGGGCGACAAAGATCAGGTTCAGGGCCGGAGTAATGCAGTGGGGATTCTCCTCCATAAAACGGACCATCTCCTTGTAAATTCCGTTCCGGAGATCATCCACTGCGTCATCAGAAGAAAGCACGCTGCGAGCGAGCTGTGAATCCCGCCGAACGAAGGAATCCAAAGACTTCCGCACCATCGATTCCACGAGCCTCGCCATGTAGGGGATATCGACGAGGGCGTTCACCACCGGCTCATGCATCAGGCTGAGGGCGCGTTCGGCGATGCTGACGGCAAGGTCTCCCATCCGCTCGAGGTCATTGTTGATCTTAATAGCGGCTGTGATGAGGCGCAGATCAATGGCCACGGGCTGCTCGAGGGCGAGCAGACGCACAGCCATATCGTCAATCTCGATCTGCATCCGGTTGACACGCGATTCATTTTCCAACACCTGGCGGGCGAGATTTTCATCCTTATCCACAACAGCGTGCACGCCTCGATAAATTGCGGATTCCACCAGTCCGCTCATCTCGAGGAGCCGATTGCGCAACCCGTCTAACCGCTCTTCAAAATGCCGCAATGAGTTTCCTCCTATCCGAAACGCCCCGTAATATAATCTTCGGTCTCCTTGCGAGCTGGCTTGGTAAAAAGCGCATTCGTTTCGTTAAATTCCATCAGCCGGCCCAGAAGGAAGAAGCCGGTATACTTTGAAACCCGCGCGGCCTGCTGCATGTTGTGGGTCACAATCACAATGGTGCAGTTCGCTTTGAGGATAAACAAAAGCTCTTCGATTTTGGCCGTGGCGATGGGATCGAGCGCTGAGCAAGGCTCATCCAGAAGCAGCACTTCGGGGTTTACCGCCAGGGCGCGAGCAATGCACAGCCGCTGCTGCTGGCCGCCCGAAAGAGCGTAAGCCGATTTGTAAAGCTTGTCCTTCACTTCGTCCCATAAGGCCGCCCGCCGCAGGCTGGCTTCGACGGCATCCGCGAGGGCCGTACCACGGCTTCCACGATTCACGCGCAGGCCATAGGCCACATTGTCAAAAATGGTTTTGGGAAAAGGGTTAGGTTTCTGAAAAACCATTCCCACGCGGCGACGGAGCGTGACCACGTCCATCAGGAAAACGTCTTCACCTTCGAGAAGAATTTCCCCCTCGGCTCGGGTGTTGGGGACGGTTTCCGACATCCGATTCAGCGTGCGCAGGAACGTTGATTTTCCGCAGCCGGAAGGGCCAATCAGGGCTGTGATCCGGTTCTGGAGGATTTCGAGCGAAATATCGTGCAACGCCTGGACGGGGCCGTAGTAAAAGTTCAGGCTGGAGACTCGAATTTTCGCAGGAACCGTTTGCGGCATTCTGGGACCGCTGGGCCGCATCATGTCGCTTCGCTTGGCTGGAAGGTTTGTCAGCGCGCCCATCAATTATCCACGTCCGGCTGCTCGCCGCGAAAGGATGAGATGTGACCCCATGTTAACAAGAAGCACGAGTACCAGCAATACTAACCCAGCCGCCCAAGCCTGCTGATGCCAGCTCTTGTAAGGAGAAATGGCATAGTTATAAATCATCACGGGGAGCGAGGAGACGGGTTGCTCCCAGCCCTGGCCCCAGTAACGACTGTTGAAGCTGGTGAAGAGTAACGGAGCGGTCTCCCCCGCCACACGCGCAATGCTGAGCAGCACGCCGGTGGCAATGCCACGGAAGGCGGCTGGGACAACGACCGTCGCAATGCCCTTCCAGCGGCTCGCACCCAGCGCCAGGGCGCCTTCGAGAAGGGTATGTGGAACGGCGCGCATAAACTCCTCCGTGCTCCGCACGACAATCGGAATCAGCATGACGCCCAAGGCCAAGCCGCCGGCCAGCGCCGAAAAACGGTCCATTGGCAGGACCACGACGAGGTAAATGAAAATTCCCATCACAATGGAAGGGACGCCGTTGAGCAAGTCTGCCGCGTATCGCACCGTAAAGGAAAGCGTTCTCCCTCCGAATTCGGCCAGATAAATTCCGGTCATGAGTCCTACCGGTACCCCCGTGATGATGGCGACGACGAGTAGCTTTCCGGTGCCGACGATGGCATTTCCCATCCCGCCGCCAGTTTGACCCACGGGAGCCGGAAGGTGGGTGAGAAAAGTCCAGCTCAAGTCTCGCCCACCGTTCCAGACGAGATAGCCGAGGATCAGAATTAGAATGGAAACGGTCACGAGAGCGCAAAGCCCCGTCACCCCCAACATCATCCCGTTCACGAATTTTCGCCGGAAGGAGCGGTGGAGCATCAGTGTGCCGTTCCTTCGCGCGCCGTCCAAAGAATCAACAGCCGCGCCAGGGCATTCAAAATGATCGTGAGAACGAACAACACCAGGCCGAGTTCGATCAGCGACTGCAGATAAGCAGGCCCGGTCGCTTCTGTAAATTCATTGGCAATCACGGCAGCGATGGAATAACCTGGCGCAAAGAGCGAGGCGCTGATTTTCGGTGTGTTTCCGATCACCATGGTTACGGCCATCGTCTCTCCAAGCGCTCTTGCCAATGCCAGGAAAATGGAGCCGAAAATGCCGGAGCGGGCGTAGGGGACGACCACCTGCCACGTGGACTCCCAATGGGTGGCACCCAGTCCCAGCGCCGCTTCGCGCTGTTCGGCTGGCACGGCCATCAAGACCCCGCGTGAGATGGACAAGATAAAGGGCACAATCATAATCGCAAGCACAAGACCCGCCGCAAGAAAACCTACACCATAGAGTGGGCCTTTAAATAGGGGCAGGAATCCAAAATGCTTTTGCAAAAAGGGATCCACCTGGTGGCGGAGGATGGGGATCACAACAAAAATGCCCAACAGGCCATAGATGACGCTCGGCACAGCCGCGAGGAGCTCCACCACGAAGGTGAGGCCGTCGGAAATCTGCAACGGCACCATTTCGGCCAGGAAGATGGCACCGCCAACGCCCAGCGGAATGGCAATGACGAGGGCAATAATGGAGGTGACGATCGTCCCGTAGAGGAAAGGCAGCGCGCCAAAATGGTCAAAGACAGGATCCCACGCGCGCGAGATCAGAAAATGCCAGCCAAAGCGATGGCGAGCGACCGTCGAATGCGCATAGAGCTCATACACCAGCAAACAGGTGATCGAGAGAAGGATCAGGGCGAAAATAAGGGTGATGAGGTGGGCGATTTCATCGCCGTTTTGGAGCCGCCGCACCAGAGTCTTTGCCCGTCCAGGACCTCCAGGGCCAGCGCGCCGGGATATTCTTTCCGTGTAAGCTCCCATGCTATTGAATCTGGGAAAGCCGCTTGAGGTTGATATTGACGACAGCTTTTGGTAAGGGAGCGTATCCGAGCGGCGCAGCATATTTCTGGCCGTCCGTCAGCATCCAGCGAAGAAAATGCTTGATGATCCTTCCCTTGGTCGGATTGGAAAAGGTGGCGGGTATCAGAAAGTAGGTGAAGCAACTGATCGGGTAGGCATCGCTGCCGGGAGGGTTAGTGATGGAAACCCGGATATCCTTTTCCATGGCCGGCGCCGCATCCGCCGCCGCTGCCGTCACGCTGGTCAGGGTCGCTTTGATGTACTTGCCGGAGGAGTTTTCAACCGCTCCGTAGAGGATGTGGTTCTCCAGGGCGTAGACCAATTCAACGTAACCGATGGAATAAGGCGTCTGCTCAATCAGCCCTGCAACTCCTTCGCTGCCCTTTCCTCCCAGCCCAACCGGCCAGTCGACGGCCGTGTTGCTTCCGACTTTTGCCTTCCATTCGGAGCTGACTTTTGAGAGATAATCGGTCCACACAAACGTCGTTCCGCTGCCGTCGGAGCGATGAAGCGTAATAATCTTGTCCCCGGGAAGGTTCACGCCGGGATTAGCGCGCGCGAGCGCCTGATCATTCCATTTCGTGATCTTGCCCAGGTAGATGCCCGCCAGCGCCTGGGGGGTAAATTTCAATTCCGCCGTGATTCCTGGGAGATGATACATGGGCACGGTCGCCCCCATCACCGTAGTCAATTGAACGACTTTGAACTTAAACGTGCTCAGCAACTGGTTGTCGAGTGGCATGTCGGATGCGCCAAAATCCACCGTTCCGACGCGGGTCTGCTCGATGCCGCCGCCCGACCCGATCGACGCATAGTTCAGCTCTACGCGGGGATGCAACTGATGATAGACATCGAACCATTTGGAATAGATTGGATATCCGAACGTCGAGCCGGCAACGTTAATGAGGATCGGACTGCCGTTCTGCCGCCCCGCGGAAGGCGCATGGCTGCATGAGCTGAGAGCCCAGCCCGACAGCGCCAAAGAACAACAAAGAATACAGATTCTCATGGCTTTCATAGATTTCCACTCTGGGGCATCCATGTTACGTGAAGGTTAAAGCGGCGTGAATATTCCTTTCTTCTTTTCCGCGGGCCATTTTGCCCTTACAATTCCAACGGATGGCACTTAGAGCCGCTTCGAAACCCGCCGTGCGCGTCATGGGTATTGATCCTGGGCTGAACATCACCGGCTATGGGCTTATCGAATGTGCGGCGCGTGAGGCAATCCTCGTTGAGGCGGGCGTGATCCGGCCACCGCGCAACGCCCGCAACATCGGGGAAGATAATCTGCCCCAGCGGCTCGAGATCCTCTTTGAAGAGCTTCGTGACCTGCTCGAAGAGTTTGCTCCCAAGATCATGTGCCTGGAAGAGGTTTACAGCCATGCTTTCTATCCGCAAACGGCGATTCGGATGAGCCATGCGCGCGGCGTGATATGCCTTGCAGCGAGTCTCAATGGCGTGCCGGTGGTGAATCTTGCGGCAAAGCGGATCAAGCAATCCGTCACAGGGAACGGAAACGCCAGCAAGATGCAGGTGCAGCGCGCGGTACGGCAGCACTTCGCGCTCGAGCGCGTTCCGCACCCTCCGGACGTCGCCGACGCGCTGGCTGCCGCCTTGTGCTATGCCAATTCGGTCGGCAAGCGATGATTCGCGAATGACCAGTGGTCCGTACGCTCGATTCCCGGCGGCGCACGCATCACGCATTTTGGGATGCTGCGAAGCTTAGCCAGCGGCCGTCGGTGCTCCATCCGGATTCTGTGTACACCTATTCCGCGGACACTACACTATGATTACGGAAATCACCGGCGAGATACTCTATGAGCGCATCCAGCGAAACTCGCTGCTGCTCAAGGTGGAGTCGCTCTGCTATGAGGTGCTTGTCCCGTCAGGAATCGCCTCGCGCCTGCGACATCTCGCGGACAGTGAGCGGCGCAATCCGCTGACGATCTATACGATTTTTTATATCGACGGCGCGGTGGGGAGCGGGCACCTGATCCCACGGCTCCTGGGTTTTCTCGATCCGCTTGACCGTGAGTTCTTTGAAGCCTTCACCACTGTGCCCGGCGTGGGATTCATGCGTGCTCTGAAGTGCCTTGTGCGTCCCATCAACGAAATTGCGCTTGCGATTGAACGGGGCGACACCTCCTTTCTGAAGGAGATGCCTTTCATCGGGACAAAAACGGCCGAGCGCATCGTTACCGAACTGCGCGGCAAAATGGCCAAGTTCGCGCTGGCGCCGCCGGACGAACCGCTCTCCGTTGAGAAAGAATCGGCCTCTGAGTTGAGAGCCGAAGCACTTCAGGTGCTCGAACAGCTCGAGTATTCGCGCGGTGAGGCTCAGCGCATTGTGGGCGAAATCTTCGCGCGCCATAAGAACCTTAAAACCATCGACGAGGTTCTCCGAAAGGTGTTTGAACAGCAGCATCCGGAGCCGCCCGGTGCGGTTTGATCGATTGCATTGAGTGTAGAGGCGGCTTTATGCCGCCACTTGGCGAGGTAAACTCGCCGCTACAAATTCAAACTGGCCCATTACACACCCTCCCAAGGTGTTGATTTCTCCCCCCGCGGAATGGTAGTCTGCAGAGCAGACGGAAAGACGATGCGCATCTTGACCCGGCCCCTGATCGTTACGCTTTTTCTTTCGCTCATTGCTCCAGCATTCACGTGTGCAGCGGCGCCTGCTCCTTCGCGACATGCAATGGATTGCTGCCGGACGATGAAGGACTCGTGTCACAAGAATCAATCGGAGGCAAAGTGCTGCGTCCGCCATGCGTCAGAACTGACCGAAGGCGCATTCATTCCCGCCGCGCGCGTGGAAGCCGCTCCGCCTGCGCTCACCACCGTCGCGCTCCTCTCGCCGGCAGGGCTGGCAGCGCTGCAGCGCAACATGCCCTTCGGGTCCGTGTTCAATTTTAAGGGCCACTCCCCACCCCCTACGACTTCTTTGTATATTCTCCACTCCATCCTGCTGATTTAGCTTTCCTCTGTTTCCCAAAGCAAGGCGAGGTAGCGCAGAACTTGTTCTTCAAGTCTGCGTTTTTCTGCCGCAACCCAGGAAAAGTGTCGTTCTGGATTTCCCGCGAAGCTGGAGAGCAAAGAATCGCTGCGTCTGCTGAAATCGTGGGAAAAATTCGGGCGCTTTCATTCTGAGGAGTCCCGATGCAGTTCATCGAGACAACGAAGGATCCCCGTATTTCGTCGGCCTTTTCAGAGACAGAGAGCCGTCGCTGCTGCCCAGGATGACATGTGGCCTGCTCATCGCGAGAAAAAGGGCCCCTCATCCGCCCTCCTCCGTCGGGCACCTTCTCCCCGGGGGAGAAGGTGGGGAGCGTACCGACCCGGATGAGGGGCCTTGATCGAAATGTTCGAAGCGGAGCACTCGTGTGATGCGCGTCGGCCGCGCCCCCGCGCCGCATGTCATCTTCAGGATTGGCAGCCAAAGGGCTGTGGGCGCTCAGGATGACAGCGGCCGGGAGGAAATTCCCGTGATGCCATAGGAGGATTTTGGCGATGCCAGGATATGGCGTTTTTCTCGCAATTCTTTTGATTACGGCAGTACCCCAGGTGGGTTTCTGTCGTAGCGCAGGGGGTGCTGGCGAAGCGACCGCGGAATCTCCCATCCACTGGAAAACGCCGGCGCGCTTGCGGCAGCGGCTCAGGTCAGACCGAGGAGTGCTTGAGATCGACAATCACGGGATCACTTTCCGTGCCCTTAAGGGACCATCAATTGGCTGGACATTTACGGACATCCAGAGCTTCTATCTCACACGCGATACTCTCAGGGTCAGAACTTACGAGAACCGCGGCTGGCACCTGCCGGGCGAAAAGGTCTATCGCTTTGCCCTTTCGCGAGCCGTTCCGCCGGAGGTGGCCGAGGCTTTAGCGGCGCGCGTGGCCAAGCCGTCACAAAACGGCGATCCCAACCCTTACCTGCCGGCTTTTGCTGTGATTCCAGCGCGTCACTCCGCTCGTTTGGCAGGCACGAACGGGACTCTTCGCTTCACCTGGGGCGGCATCGACTACATGACCTCTATAGGCCGCGATGCTCGAAGCTGGCGCTGGGCGGATATCCAGACCCTGGCACACCCTTCCGCTTATCGGTTCACGGTGGGAGGGTATCGCGAAACGTACAGCTTCGAGCTAAAGAAGCCCATGTCTCAGCGGTTGTTTGACCGGCTCTGGGACGCTGTCTATGGCCAGGGCTTGCGGCTCTCGGCAGCTCGGAAGTAGCACGCCAACCGTGGTGGCTGCCACCCGCGGCCCACGAAAGGAAAATGATGCTATGCGAACGCGAAGCATTCTCGTTGTTCTCGCCTTATTGCCGGTAAGCGTGCTGCTCTTCAACGCGCCGATATCTCTGGGCGCGGGCGGTTCTCTGAGCGCAACGTCTCTGGCCACGCTGGTCACTGAGCTGGAAGAGCACAACCCGCGTATTATGGCGGCTCGGCGCGCATGGCAAGCCTCCACCGAGGTTCCATCGCAAGCCGAGACTTTGCCCGACCCGGAGGTGGAGGTTCAACAGTTCAGCGTGGGCAGTCCTCGCCCGTTCGCGGGATTTACGAATAGCAACTTCGCTTACATCGGCTTTGGTATTTCACAAGACCTTCCATATCCCGGAAAGTTGCGACTGAAAGGAGAGATGGCAGGGCGCGAGGCAATGGCCACCCGCGACGAATATGAGTCCATTAAACGTCAGGTGGTCGAGCGCCTGAAGGCCGCCTATTTCCAACTGGGTGCCGTTCAGGAGACTCTCACGATTTTAGCGGCTGACCGCCAATTGCTTGTGCAGATTGAGAAGGCCGCGGAGGCGGAATACCGTGCAGGGCAGGGAAGCCAGCCGGACGTGCTCAAGGCGCAGCTTCAGGAGACGCGCCTGCTGCGCGATCTCGCCTTGGAGTGCCAGGAAAAGAGCACGCTTGAAGCTCATCTCAAGCAACTTCTAAACCGCCCGGCCGATTCTCCAGACATGCAAGCAAGCGAACTCTCCGAGACGCCGCTTAGCGCAACCGTTGACGAACTAATGGCAAATATCCGAATCGGTAACCCTGCCGTGGAAGCGCAGCAGAATCGCGTGGAGCGGCAGGGGCTACACGTTGAGCTTGCGCGAAAGGATTTCTATCCGGACTTCAACATCCAGTACATGTGGCAGCACACCGCCGCGCCGTTCCGCGACTACTACATGCTGAGCTTTGGAGTGAAGCTGCCTATTCATCGGCGGAGCAGGCAGCAGCCCGAGCTCGCCCAGGCGGCAGAGGAGCTGGCCAGTTCGCGGCGGCAATACGAGGCGCAAGTTCAACAAATCTACTTCGACGTGCGCGAGCAGTATCTTGCGGCAGAAACCGGCGAGCACGTGCTGAAGCTGTATCGGGAGGGGTTGCTGCCCCAGGCGCATGCCGAATTCCAGGCCGGGCTCGCTGCTTACGAATCCCATCGGGAGGATTTTGAAACCCTGATGAATTCATTTCTCGACGTTCTCAACCTGAACCAGGAGTATTGGCAAACCTTGGCGAACCGCGAAATTGCCATTGCCCGGTTGGAAGCGTTGACCGGGATGAATTTGTTATAGCGCCGGGCTGCGAGGCCGGCAGCCGGTAGCCACGGCACGAATGGTGTGCCGTGGGCTGGTGAATTGAAAAAATCATCCAAAAGCCGACGACACCAAAAGCGTGTCCTGCCTGCCCTAAGGAGGAACCCATGCGAAACTATCGCACTGCTTTTCTGTTTGTGCTAACCGCGGCCATTCTGCTCGCGGTTGGCCTCGGTTACTTGACGTGGAAAACCTACGGTCATCACCGTGGCAGGTCAGCCGACCCGCGGCCGGGGAGTGCGAGGTCCTCTGGGCCAGGGACTGCGAGTGGAGCCAAGAACCGCACTCCTGCCAGTGCACTCGAAACCCCGATGGCCACCGGCGCGCAGCCGCCCCTCGCTCCCTTTCAACTTTCACCTCAGCGGATTCAGAGTATTGGCGTCAAGACCGGCTTTGTGCAGTACCAGAACGTTGATAACGATATCCGGACGGTAGGAAATGTTGCTGTGGACGAGCGCCTCGAGGCATCCGTGCAGTTGCGGTTCGCGGGATGGATTGACAAAGTCTACGTAAATTCCACGTATCAGTTCGTACGCAAGGGAGAACCGCTATTCACCATCTATAGCCCTCAACTGGTTTCGAGCGAGCGCGAATACCTGCTGGCGCGCAGCAATCGCCGCTTGCTTGCCGCGAGCACCATTCCCGGCGTTCCATCGGGCGCCGCCTCCCTGCTCGCTGCGTCGGTTGCGCGGCTTGAACAGTTTGGCCTGCCTGACCAGGAGATTGAGCGCCTCGAGCGAACAGGAAAGGTGAGTCAGGAACTGACCTTCAATTCCCCTGTCTCCGGCTACGTGACGGAGCGCTATGCCTTGCCCCAGGCGTATGTGCAGCCGGGAACGAAGCTCTACGCCATCACCGGGCTTTCCCCGGTGTGGGTTTATGCTGACATTTTTCAAAATGAGATCGGCCAGGTCCGGGTAGGCGATCCAGCAACCGTGACGGTTGACTCATATCCGGGTCGCGAGTTCCGTGGCCGTGTCGATTTCATCTGGCCGCAAGTCGATCCCACGACGCGTACCGTGAAGGTGCGGCTGGTGTTCGCTAACCCCGGATTGAAGCTGATGCCCGGAATGTTTGTAAACGTCAGCTTGAATATTCCTCTCGGTCGCCACCTCGTGATCCCCGCTTCCGGCATCTTCGAGACCGGCACTCGGAACATTGTCTTTGTCGTCGAAGGCCAAGGGCAATTTGAGCCGCGCAATGTGGAGCTGGGCGCGCGTGCCGGGGACGAATTCATTGTTCTTAAGGGACTGAAGGGCGGCCAGCGCATTGTGACGTCGGCAAACTTCCTCATTGATTCGGAAAGTCAGCTTCAGGCGGCGCTCGGGTCATTCATGCCTCCTCCACCCGGCGCGGGCGCTGCGGCGGCGATGCAGGCGGCGCAGGCAAGGGCAAACATCGCATTCACCACCAGCCCATCTCCGCTGCGCAAGGGGAGCAACACGTTCCGCGTTCGACTGACCGGAAGAGAAGGCAAGCCTGTCGCCGGCGCAAAAGTCACGGTCACGTTTTATATGCCTGCCATGCCCGCCATGGGTATGTCGGCGCTGCGGACAGTGGTGATGCTGAGCGACAAGGGCGGCGGCTGGTACGAAGGGAGAGGGAATCTCGCGAGCGGTGGCGACTGGCAAGTCACCATCACGGCCCAAAAAGGCGGCGAGACCGTTGCAGCCAAGCAGTTGAGCGTGAGCGCAGGGGGTGGGATGTAGCTGTGATTAACCGCTGGATTGGCTGGTGCTCCCGCAATCGCTTCCTGGTCTTCACGGGCACTCTTCTGCTCGTACTCGCCGGCGTCTGGTCGATGAAGCATATTCCTCTCGATGCCTTACCGGATATTTCAGACGTGGAGGTGATCATTTACACGCATTGGGCTGGGCAGCCGCCCAACATCATCGAAGATCAGGTCACCTATCCCATCGTCACCACCATGCTGGCCGCCCCGCGCGTAAAGGCGGTGCGCGCGCAGACGATGTTTGGGGATTCATACGTGTTCGTCGTTTTCCAGGACGGAACGGATCTCTATTGGGCGCGCTCGCGGGTGCTGGAGTATCTCGAGGAAATCCAGGGAGAGCTTCCTTCCGGCGTTCGCCCTGTGATCGGGCCGGATGCTACGGGCGCCGGCTGGGTCTACGAATACGTGCTGGTGGATCATACCCATCGCTACAGCCTGGCGGACCTGCGCAGCCTGCAGGACTGGTATTTGCGGTATCAGCTCGAATCGGTGCCCGGAGTCGCGGAGGTCGCATCTATTGGCGGGTTTGTGCGGCAGTACCAGGTGAAGCTCGACCCGAACAAGCTGCGGGCTTATAACATTCCGCTTTCAACCGTGATCGATCGCGTTCGCGCGAGCACCAACGAAGTAGGCGGACGGCTGCTCGAACTGGGTGGGGCGGAATACATGGTGCGCGGCCTGGGCTACTTTAAGTCCCTGAAGGATCTCGATGACATCCCCGTCGCCACCCAAAAGGGCGTTCCAGTACTGGTGAGCGACTTGGGCACGGTTTCTTTCGGGCCCGATATCCGCCGCGGCGCGGCGGAATGGAATGGCCAGGGCGAAACGGTGGGCGGCATCGTGGTGATGCGCTACGGCATGAACGCGCTGAACGTCATCAATGGCGTCAAGAAAAAACTCCAGGAAATCAAATCGTCATTGCCTCCGGGCGTTTCGATCGTTTCCGGCTATGACCGTTCGGGACTGATCGAAGCTTCCATCCATACTTTAACGCGCGACCTGATTGAAGAAATCATTGTGGTCAGCGTCGTGATCATCATCTTTCTATTCCACTTTCGTTCGGCGTTGATCCCCATCTTCACGATTCCGATCGCAGTGATCGGCTCTTTCCTGCCGATGTATTACCTCCACGTGAGTTCCAACATCATGTCGCTAGGGGGTCTCGCGCTCGCCATCGGCGTTCTTGTGGACGCGGCGATTGTGATGGTGGAAAACGGCTATCGCCATCTCGCCATCCGCCAGGCTGAATTCGCATCCTCTCCGTCCGTCCAACGCGATGGTGTGAACCAGGCTGGCGCTCCGCCGGAGGCCGCCGTCCCGGCGCTCCGAGCGCCGTGGGTTGAGGCCGAGCCCTTCGTAGCCGGCGGGTTCGCCGTTTCCGCTCCGCCCGGGCCCGTGAGCGGGCGCGAGCGCCACCGCATTCTGATCGACGCCGCCAAAGAAGTCGGGCCGGCTCTCTTCTTCTCTCTCCTGATGATCATTGTTGCCTTTCTTCCCGTCTTTCTTCTCGAAGCTCAGGAAGGACGGATGTTCCGCCCGCTCGCCTGGACGAAGACCCTTTCCATGAGCATCTCCTCAATCCTGTCCATCACCCTGGTTCCTGTGCTGATGCTGATGCTGATTCGCGGTAAGCTGCGGCCGGAAACGCGAAACCCTGTCTCCCGCTTCACCCAAGCCATTTATCTGCCGATTCTGCGCCTCTGCCTCCATTACCGCAAGACAGCCTTGTTCATTAGCGCAGTGGTGTTGGTCGCGTCCTGGCCCCTGGCCCGGCGGATTGGCAGCCAGTTTATGCCGTCTCTTTTCGAGGGATCCGCGCTCTATATGCCCACCGCGCTGCCCGGAATCTCCATCACGCAGGCTTCGCAATTGCTTCAGGAACAAGATCGCATCATCAAATCGTTTCCTGAAGTCAAAAGCGTTTTCGGAACCGTCGGACGCTCCACCAGCGCCACCGATAATGCTCCGCTCGATATGTACGATACGACCGTCATGCTAAAACCCAAGAGCCGATGGCCTCGCGGGATGACCTACAACAAACTCATTGGGCAAATGAACGCAAGGCTGCAATTCCCAGGCCTCACCAACACCTGGACCATGCCCGTCGAAAACCGGCTGGATATGGAGCTCACGGGGATCAAAACCCCCGTGGGTATGAAGATTCAGGGGCCAAGCCTGGCCGGTATCCAGGATCTCGGGACGCGAATCGGGCAGATTCTGTCTCAAATGCCAGAAGTAGCATCGACCTTCGCCGAAAAAGTGGCGCAGGGCTTTTACGTGAATATCCAAGTGGACCGTGCGGTCGCTGCCCGCTACGGCCTCACCGTGCGCGATGTGCAACGGGCCGTCGAATCAGGCATCGGCGGGGAAGATATTGCCATGAATATCCAGGGGCGGGAGCGCTTTCCGGTGAACGTGCGTTACAACCGGGACTTTCGGGACGACTTGCAGGCGTTGAGGAATGTCGTGATCGCGACGCCCGCCGGCGCACAGATTCCGCTCGGCGAAGTTGCGAGGATTTACTTCTCCCGCGGGCCCGCCATGATCCGCGATGAAGATGGGCAGCTTACCGGGTACATGTATATCAACCTGAATACGTCGAACTATGGCGGCTTCGTCGAGCAGGCAACGCAGTTGCTTCAGCGGGAGTTGAAGCTTCCATCCGGGTTCACGTATCAATGGTCCGGCGAATACCAATTCGAGCTACATGCACGGAAGCGCCTAGAGCTGATTGTACCCCTTGTGCTCTTCGTCATCTTTCTACTGCTCTACGTGGTGTTTCATTCCACGGCCGAGGCGGCCATGCTGTTTTATCCCACAATCTTCGCCCTCACGGGAGGGCTCGTCTTGCAGTGGCTGCTGGGATATCTGTTTAGCGTCGCCGTGTGGGTGGGTTACATTGACCTGTTTGGGATCGCGGTGGAGACCGGCGTCGTGATGATGGTTTACCTCTATGAGGCGCTGAACCGCAGGCTAGCCTCGGGCCGCCCGCTTCAGCATGAGGACATCGAAGCCGCGACCATCGAAGGCGCGGTATACCGGTTGCGGCCCAAGCTGATGACAGTGGCCTGCGTGATCGCCAGCTTAGGGCCGATTCTTTGGGAAACCGGCATTGGTTCTGACGTCATGAAGCCGATCGCGGCGCCCATCGTCGGTGGAATGGTTACCTCGTCAATCGCCGTGTTGCTTTTGATCCCGATATTCTTCGCCATCCTGAAAGAGCGCGCGCTGCGAAAAGGCCGCCTCGAGCCTTCAATCCCCAACCCGCCTGACGAATTGTGATGAGCGGTCGCCGCGGTACGGGTTGGCTGGCGCAGACCTTCTGAGGTCTGCGCCGGAACGATCCGCTCAATCAGCCGGAAGTCGCCCTTTGAGGTCCAATTCCTTAAATGGCCCCGGCTCTGCGATGAGCGCGCGCGCGTGATCGACCTGGCCAAAGATGTTCCAGAGCAGCACGCCTCGCACCCGTCCTTGGCCGACATAATAGAGAACGCCTTCGCGTTGAGGCGTTTTCCAATCCCAGAAAGTTTCGAGATCCGGGTCCAGATCGCCAACGGCCTCGAAACCCAAGTCGAACAAATCCGAGTAAAAAAAAGGAAGGTGATGGTAGGGAACTGTCTTACCGGCCATCGCCTCGCCCGCGGCTTCACCCATCGTGTTGGCGTTGTCTTCGTGCTCCACGCGAATGCGCCGCCCGAGCGCCGGGTTGTAAAATTCTGCTACATCGCCCGCCGCGTAAATATCCGGATCGCTGGTTTGAAGGTTTTCATTTACCACGATGCCGTTCGCGGTTTCGAGGCCGGCAGCTTCAGCGAGCTCGACATCAGGCTGAATTCCAATGCCCGCAACCACTGCATCCACTTCGATCTCGCGGCCGCTTCCGGTGCCAAGAACAAAGTTTTTGCCGCGGGCCTCCAACCCTCGAACCGTTTCACCCGCCACCACCTCCACGCCTTTTTGCTTGTAATAGCCATTCAAGAATTGGGAAAGGTCACGCGGGAAAATGTGGTTGCCAATGCCATCTTCAGGAAAGATCATCGTCACCTGCTGCCCATTCATAGCCAGCGCCGCCGCGATTTCCCAGCCGATAAATCCGCCGCCAATCACGCCAAAACGTTTCCCTTTTTCGGTGAGAGCGCGCAAGCGCTCATAATCGTCGAAGAAGCGAAAGTAAATGATATTCCCATCGCCAAAGGGCAAGCGGCGCACCCTGCCGCCTGTCGCAACCAACAGCTTGTCGAACGTGTAGACCGTACCATGGTCGTCCGTCACCCGCTTCGCCTTGGGATCGAGTTGCGTCGCCTTGCGGCTCAGATGCAACTCCACGCCAGGGCCCTGAGTCTTGCGCCACACACTTTCGACCGGATCGCCTTTCCAGAGACCTTTCGAAAGCGGCGGCCGGTTATAAGGCGCGTGAGATTCCGCGCTGATCACGCCGATGGTTCCACCGGAATCTATTTTGCGAATTCCTCGAACTGCTGAATCCGCGGTCATGCCGCCACCAATAATAAGATATTTAGGCATCTGCAAAATCCTCCGATGGAGTAATGAACGGCGCGAATCATCATTATAACCGGCTGCCGGGTAGCGGGTATCCATTGATCGTGTTGCTGTGCTGCCCCTCGTTCAGGTAGCCACGCTCAACGCGCGAAACTCTGCGCTGCCTCCTCTTCGTTTGCAGCACAACCGTCGACAGGTTATGCTCCTATAATTGGAGGCTGATATGTCTCTTCGACCTGTTAAGCGGCTCGTGATGTCGAAGCCAACCCTGGAAGGAGCGGGTGTGCACCTACGCCGCGCCTTCGGGTTCGGTAGCACTTCTGAGTTTGATCCATTTCTGCTCCTCGATGATTTCCGCAATGACGTTCCGGAGGATTACCTTGCAGGTTTTCCGTGGCATCCCCATCGCGGCATCGAGACGATTACCTACGTTCTCGCCGGAACCGTCGAACATGGTGACAGCCTCGGGCACAGCGGCACCATTTCCTCGGGCGATGTCCAGTGGATGACGGCAGGAAGCGGCATCATTCACCAGGAGATGCCGAAAGGAGACCATGCAGGCCGGATGCACGGTTTTCAGTTGTGGGCAAACCTACCGTCGTCTCTTAAAATGACCGCGCCGCGTTATCAGGAGGTGAGGTCCGTCGAGATTCCGGCGATTAAGGATGATGACGGTACGGAGGTTCGAGTGGTGTGTGGAAGCTTCTGGGGGAAAACGGGGCCGGTGGAGGGCGTGGCCGCCGACCCGATCTATCTCGATGTGTCTGTACCTCCTGGGCGGAGAAAAGCCCTTCCCATCGAGACAACGCGCCACGCTTTCGCGTACGTCTTTGGCGGTTCAGGCAAGTTTTGTAATGCGTCCGGCCCCCTCGCGGTTCCCACGGAGCCGATTTCATGGCTGGACACCACTCCGCCAGCGGAAGCGGATAACCGGTCACTCGTGCTCTTTGATCGCGGTGACGAAGTGATGGTCGAGGCCGGCGACGATGGTATCCGGTTTCTTCTGGTCTCAGGCAAGCCGATTGAGGAGCCGGTAGCCTGGTATGGCCCGATCGTCATGAACACTCAGGAGCAGCTCCGGCGGGCGTATGAGGAACTGCGCGAGGGGAAGTTCCTGAAGACGCAGATGTGAATCGGTAGCGACGGCGCGGACTGTGTGCCCTGGGTGTTAACTCTGCGGACGATACTGAAAAACGCGTAGCGGCGGTTTTATGCCGCCATCCAGCCATCGCAAATTTTGAAGTTATGGCGACATAAAATCGCCGCGACCCCATCCCGAATGGTTTTTCAGCATCTTGGCAATCTAGTGTGCCGTCCCGGCTAATGCTTTACAGCCTGGGTGGCGCATACATCGCGTCTTTTGCGA
>JBOGJS010000370.1:0-5526 GCA_050745365.1 Terriglobia bacterium | reverse complement strand
GCTAGGCGGCACGGGCTTCAAAGTCGGCCACGGATACCTGGTGATCCTTCCGAAAGCGGCGTTTTACACTTGGCAGGGCGAATCGTTTGAAGGCCACGGCATCACACCCGACGTACCGGTCCCGTGGTCAGTTGAGAGTACATTGGAAGGCCGTGATAACCAGCTTGAGAGGGCAAGTGAAGTCGTGAATTCGCTTTAAGTCGGAGTCGTCTGCTGACTGCACGAAGCGTGGCGTCCCGTGTTACCGGCAACGGAAGTCGCACAGCCGGGTGCCGGCGAATGACGTGTGTTTTGGTTTGCCCGCGCCCGAAGTCTCACTTTCGGAAGCCGACATTGCGACAAGGCCAATTGCTTATGAACACGCGGTCATCCGGGAATTCAAGTGCAGCACGCTCAGGTCATTCTAGTCTGGGCTTTAATGCCGCACGGCGATGAGCTGGCCATTGCGCGCTGGACGTATTGAAGGGAGGGGATGGTCCAACCACGCCGGATTACGAAATCTGCTTCTGTCCTTTGGATACTGGGGAGACCCAAACCTTTTTTGCAGCGCCTTCACCGAGGCTGATAGGCTTGACCCCCAAATGAAGGCTAAGGGTACCATCGTAATTGCGGCTAATGATTTTAACTTGAACGCCGGGCCGGATTCCTAATCCATCAAAATATTCGAGCAGTTGCCGGTCCCGTTCGTGCACGCTGTCGATCCTGACCGTGGAGCATGGAGGCGCTTCCCACAATGGTTGCAGGCCCAGCCTGCGCCGCTCGGCGGCGCTCTTATTGATCTGGTTGCCGTGAGGGCAAGGGCCGTCTGCTCCGAGCTTTTCGACGAGCTTTCGTTCGAGATCCGGTGAAACCGAGTGCTCCAACCGCTCTGCCTCATAGTGAATCTTGTACCACTCCACTCCCAACATTTCGTGAAGCATTCGCTCTATCAAATGGTGGCGCAGCCGGAGCTTGTCGGCGATAGCATGTCCCGACATGGTGAGGGAGATTCGACCCTGCCGGTCCACCTGGACCAATTTGTCTCTGCACAGCCGTCTCAGGGCGAGGGCAACGGCCGGGGGGCTCACGTCTAGCCATCGAGCGATGGTCGCAGCAATGACCGGCCCCTCTTCCGACTCTGCCTCTGCGATGGCTTTCAAGTAGTCCTCTTTCGACACCGTCAGTTCCATTATTTCTCTACCCGCTTTCACGCCAGTTTCCATCATCAATAATGGCAGCAATCAACAGAAGAGGCAACAGAGCGGCACGCCAAATGGTAAATCACAGATTACGTAATTATATTGACTTAGCATACTGTTATGGTGTTAACTACGGTTTGGTACCGGATCAAGCCGTTTACCTACAGAGACTGTGAAGGCTCCTTTCTCGCCAAACTCCAATGTAAACCACGACAAGGGAGGTACCCATTGTGCCGAGCAGTTCTGCGATCCTACAACCCTTCTTATTCTCATCACGGCGCCCACGCTGGGCGCATCGGAGGTCTTCAGCCATCCCTTTACTTTGTTTTCTGATACTTGCCGGGGGACGTGAGACCGTTTGGGCGCAAGGAGAGACTACCAGCGCCATCGCCGGGCAGATCGCCGATCCCACCCACGCAGCGATTCCGGGCGCCATGGTGAAGATCAGGAATAACGAAAACGGTTTGAGGCGGGTTGTGAAGACCGATGACCAAGGCCGCTTCAGCTTTCCACAGCTCAAACCCGGATTGTATTCGGTGCGAGTTGCGGCTGACGGTTTTGAACCGCAGGAAAATGGCTCCGTATTCGCCGGTCTTGGGCAGACGCAGACGGTCAATTTCACCCTGAAGGTGGCGGCGGCCACGCAGCGGGTCACAGTCCATGGTGAAGCCCCTCTGATCAATACCCAGAATCCGAACACATCCACGGTGCTCAACGCCAAAGCACTCGAAAATCTTCCCAATCCTGGCGGTGACTTGACCTACCCGTTGCAATTCGCAGCAGGGGCACTCATCAACACGGCCGGCAGCAGCAATGATTTTGTCGGCGGCACGAATGGCTACGGCAACGTGGAATTCAACGGGCTGCCCGCGCTCTCCAACGGCTATATTGTTGATGGGCTTGAAACGAACGACCCGCTCACAAATCTCAACAGCGGCCTCTCAAGCAACCTGGTGCTGGGGCTGAATTCGATTTCCGAGGTAACCGTCAACACGCTTTCCTACAGTGTGGACCAGGGCCGTTACGGGGCATCGCAGGTCAATTACGTCACCAAGTCCGGCACGAACCAATTTCACGGAAACCTTTACGAGCTATGGAACGGCTCGGCATTCGATGCGGCGGATTTCTTCACCAATTCCACCCCCGGCAGCCACAAGCCGCGCTCCACGGTCAACCATTTTGGGGGCAGTCTGGGCGGCCCAATTCTCCACGATAAGCTGTTCTTCTTCTTCGATACCGAGTGGCTCCGCATCGCCTTGCCCATCGTTGATGCTGTCACTGTCCCGACGCCTGCGCTTGAGAATTACGTCCTCGAACAGCTTCCGCGCGGTGGCAGGGATTCCGTCAATGGCTCGGTTTATCCTCCCGCGCCGCAACTCGTGCCTTTCTACCAGAGGCTCTTTTCTCTTTATCAAAATACCGCTGGGACGCCTCTCGCGATTCAGGGTTGCCCCTTCGATAGCGACAGCACTTCGGCGCCGGGCAATCCTCCGCATGGGAATGGCTGCGCGAACCGCCAAAGCGTTTCGCATTCGAGCGACGACCATGAACAGGTCCAGACGGCCCGGATCGATCACAACATCAATGAGAAGAACACCACCTGGTATCGCTTCCAAGCCGATACAGGCGTGCAAGCTGCCTACACAGACCCCATCAATCCACTTTTCGACTCGATCTCACCTCAGCCCCTCTACTCTTTTGCGGCCGGATACACGCACATCATCTCGCAAAATTTGGTGAATTACTTCAATCCGGGATTTTCGTGGTACGCAAGCCTGTTCGGTCCCAACGACTTTCAGAAGACCCTCTCGGCGTTTCCAATTGTTCTCGAAGGCAGCGGCGCGAATGCACCCTTCACAACGCTTGGCGGGCTTGACAATACCTGGGTTCAGGGAAGGCGCGCTTCTCGATTCTTCCTCAACGACAATTTGGCCTGGAGCCTTGGCGCGCACGAGCTGCGCTTCGGAACAAACACCCGCATCTTCCGGCTGAACGATTTTGACTTTGAAGAAGGCACGGTTCCGACAGTCACTTACACAGACCTGCCGCAATTTATTTACGGCGTGGCCTCGACAGCGGCCGTGAGTTACCCCTTCGCGGACTCCCAACCGTTCAATTTCCTTAATGTGGACCTATACGCAGGAGACACTTGGAAGATGACTTCCAAATTCACCTTGACGTTTGGCCTCCGTGATACGTACAACTCGAATCCCCTAAATCCCCACGATGCGGTTGCCCGCCTTCCAGGGTCCTTCAACTCAATTTCCCACGACGTCAATCAACCGCTGAATGCTCTCATCCAAACGAATAAGGGAAATCTCTTTTATTCCACGCCGCTCGCCATTTTGCAGCCACGAACGGCCATAGCGTGGCAGATTGCCCCAAAGACCGTCCTGCGCACCGGATTTGGTATTTTTAGCGACCTCTTACCAGGCAGCATTGCCGATCTGCTCGGCGCCAACCCTCCCTATGTGAATAGTTTCGAGGGGGGTCTCTTGGGAACAGTGGGCGGTACGGCCATCGCGCCAGGGGTGCCCAATAGCGCTGTCGATGCGGCTGCTACCGCAAACCGAAATTTCTTGGCTGGCTTCTCGCAAGGGGAACGCTCCTGTGCTGCTGCCATTCCCAATCCCAGCGCCTGCCTTCCCCAGGTCTCTATGACCATCGCGCCAGACGGCAAACTTCATGAGCCTTATTCCATGCAATGGAGCTTCGCGCTGGAACATCAAATCGGTAACACTATTAACTTACGGGCGCAGTACGTCGGAACGCGCGCCGTGAACCAACCCTACACTACCGAAGTCAATGGGTATCAAACGGTATGCTCCGGCTGCTTCGCTCCCTTTCCTTATCGCCAGCCGCTCGATCCGCGGTTCGGATCGGTGACACAGCTTAATACAGGGGCAAACAGCCACTACAACGGCCTCCAGTTGACTGCCGAAAAGCGGGTTGGTCACGGTTTAGAGGGCCAAGTCAACTATACGTGGAGCCACTGTATCGACGAGATCTCAAACGGCGGGTTCTTGCCGTTTTCGGCGGGAGCGATTCTTTCGCCCCTGCCCGGCGATCTCGCGCGGGACCGTGGTCCCTGCGACTATGACATCCGGCACAATCTCACCGCCGAGTACGTCTACGAATTTCCGGTCAGGGCTTGGCACGGCCATTTTCTCCGTACGTTGCTGAATGGATGGCAGGTGTCCGGGACTGCCTTCTGGCATAGTGGCGTACCATTCTCAGTGTTGAGCGCTGCTTACTCGGCCGATGGCAAGGGCATCATCAATGGCAGTGGTCCACAGTTTGCCAGTGTTGTTCCGGGCGCGCCACTCTACGAACACAATCCGATTTCGGGTGTCACGCAACCGGGGACCATTCAGTGGCTTAATCCCAACGCGTTCGTCTCTGCCGTCGATCCGAGCACGGGCGCCTGCACAGGACAAGACAACCTGACAAATTGTCAATTCGGGAACCTCGGTCGCAACGCCATGCGCGGTCCGGGTTTCGTCTGGGACGACTTCTATCTTACTAAGTGGTTCACTCTATCCGAGCGTTTTAAGCTTCGCGTCGACGCGCAATTTTTCAATGTCTTCAATCATCCCACTTTTGCGCTCCCAACCAATGTCTATGCGGGAATACCTGGCAATCCCGCCACGCAAACCGGATTTGGCGCTCTTACGGCCACCACTTCCCCGCCGACCGGGCTGCTTGGCGTGGGGCTAGGCGGCGATAGTTCGCCCCGGATGATCGCGGTGCAGGTACGCCTTGAATTCTGATTCGATAGGGTTCGCCTCCATAACGGTCCGGAGCTAACTGCGCGCCAGCTTTAGATATAAGCCAGCGCGGTAGGTCTTGAAGTTCGTGAGAACGCCTCGCCACTTGAGAGGGATTTACCCAAGCATCGTTCAAGATGGTACAAAATCCTGGATCGGCTCTATTACAGTTAGCGGTCAGCTTGTTCATGGGCGTATAGTCGCCCACACGGAAGTCATCTGCTGGACTGCTGCCCCAATATTTCGCATCTTGTCGTGCGCCTTGTAGAAGCGCCTAACGGAGTGTGAACGGGTAGTATCTCCAATCCCAAGGCGGCTGCCTGATTGCTATTAAGTAATTGCCGCTCGCCAGTTTGTTTAGGTCCGCTCGTGTGCTCAGCACCGTGTTTCCGTTTTCGATCCGCGCAATCCCACCCAGTCCCAACAGGGGCGTGCCCTTGCGCCGTAAAATTTCGATTTCGTATTTTCCCGGCTCGCTCCCCAATGGAAGGAAAATGGTCAGGGCCAATTTAGCCCGGTGAACTTCGAGTCTTTTTTCTCCCGGACTGGGAGCTTCTTCATCGCTTCGGACAGCGGACCAG
>JBOGJS010000369.1:0-8838 GCA_050745365.1 Terriglobia bacterium | reverse complement strand
GCCAATCACTTCCGCCAGGTCGCAGGCGGCGATGGCAATCTCGGCGAGAACCCAGAGGGCGATTCCGACGCTTCGTGAATAGCGCTCCCGGCACGCCTGCGCGAGGTCCTGCTGGGCCACAATTCCCAGGCGAGCCGCGAGCGTTTGCAGCAAAATCGCCAGAAGGTTTGAAAGTAATAAAATGAAGATCAGGCGGTAGGCAAACTCTGATCCTCCGGCAATATCCGTCGCCCAGTTGCCGGGATCCATATAGCCCACTGCAATGAGAAAGCCGGGGCCCGAAAAAGCCAGAAGCTTTTTCCAAAAGCCCGCGCCTGAAGGCACCTGAACGCTGCGATGCACTTCAGGCAAGGAAGGAAGTGCGCGAGCTTGCTCAGTGGGCGCGGGAGGAATAAAGTCCATGTCCTTTACAGCCATTCATGCCGCTTCGTGGCACTCGGAAGTGATACAAATGTTCCCTTACCTGCCCTCCTGCGTCGAGCATCCTCTTCCCTGGTGAGAGGGTGGCGAGCGGCGCGGGCCGGGTGAGATGTCTGAACGAGTTCTTCGCGACGAGCAAAAAGCAGTTTAACATTTACCACTTCTGCCTCGGATGCGGGCCAGCCGGTTTTCGAGAATCTTGTCGGGGCCGAAATTCCGCAATTGAATGCTTTCCGGCGAAGTTTTTGCCATCGCCGCACGCGGGACGAGACCTACGATTTCGCTTTCGAGAATTCGAGCGCCCAAGGATTCCGCCTCGCGCCGCACCGCCTCGAACACAACGGGCAATGAAGTGGATTCGAAATCCGTCAGGTTCATGGAAACCTGCGCGAGATTTCTACTTTCAAGCCGCAAGCCGAGCGCTTTAACGTGCGGCAGGCCGCCGCCGGAAGCACGCACCTTTCGCGCGATCTGACGCGCGATTTCGACGTCAGTCGTCGCGAGGTTGATGTTATACGCAATCAGGAACTTGCGCGCCCCAACAGCCGTAGCGCCGGCGCTGGGGTGTAATCTCGCGCTGCCAAAATCCGGCAAGCGCGAGGCACCCACGTTCTCCCGCAGCCCTTCGAATTGCCCACGACGAATCCACTCGAGATTTTGCCGCTCCCCCACGCTGGCCGCGGCCCCATAAAGGTAGGTGGGGATTTGAAAGCGACGCCACACCTCCTCGGCGGTCCATCGTGCAATGCGAATACACACCGTCAGATCACACCCGGAAAAGGGCACAAACGGAATGACGTCTGTAGCGCCGATGCGAGGGTGGACGCCCTGGTGGCGGTTCATGTCGATGAGTTCAGCGGCGCGCGCAACGCCCCGAAGCGCCGCTTCTGCTACCGCCCCGGGGCAGCCGACGAAGGTGACGACAGAACGGTTGTGATCACGGTCCATGGTCCAATCCAGGAGATGAACTTCGTCGCCAGCCTGAATCGCCTCAACAATCGATTTCACCTTCGCATCATCATGCCCTTCACTGAAATTGGGCACGCATTCAACGAGGGGCTGTTCATCCGACGTCATGAAGTTGTCCACTGAAGGTTGAAGTAGACGGAAAGTTCGGGCACCGGCGCATTCACCAGCATAGCATTCTGGAAGGCGTACCTTTCCGATCGTTCGTGTGATATTGTATCCATTTTCAATTTAATCCCCCAGTTTCGAGCACGTACACGCGACGCCCTTTGCGTAACAGATTCGAATTTCTTCACACGATCTGAGGGATTACGGTTCAGGCGAGGGAGGTAATGCAGTGAGCCAGGAAGAAAAGAAGGGAATAACCCGGAGAGAGTTTGTGGCCACGGCGGCTGCCGGGGCAGCCGGCTGGATGATCATCAAGCCGCAGCTCGTGCGCGGCACTGCTGCCAACTCGCAGTTGCGTTTGGGGTTGCTCGGCTGTGGCGAGCGCGGAACGAATGATGCCACGGTGCTTGCCACCCGAACGCCGGTGCGCGTGATCGCGCTGGGCGATCTCTTTCAGGACCAGCTCGACAAGGCCAAGGCGCATTTTGACCGCATCGCCCAGCGGAGGGGCTATGCGGGGGTGGAACAGTCGCGCATCTTTCGCGGGCCAAACGCCTTTGAGCAAATCGCCGAAAACAAGGATGTGGATATCGTTCTCATCACCACGCCGCCCTATTTTCATCCTCAGCACCTTGAAGCGGCCGTCGCCGCAGGCAAGCACGTCTACTGCGAAAAGCCTGTCTCCGTGGACGTCAACGGAGCGAAGCGCGTGATCGAAGCCGGCAAGAAGGCGGACGGACGCCTCAGCCTTGAAGTGGGCTTCGAGCTTCGGAAAGCGCCACCTTTCGTTGAGCTCGACCGGCGCATCCAGGCAGGGGCGCTGGGGAGAATTGCCTGCGGGGAAGCCTACTACTTCGCAACTTTTATCAAACGTCCCAATTGGCCCAACGCTTCTCCGCAAGAGCTCCGGATCCGCAACTGGATTTACGACCGCGTGCTTTCCGGAGACATCATTGTGGAGCAGAACATCCACGTGGTTGACACATGGAACTGGATGTTGAAGGGCCGGCCCCTGAAAGCCGTTGCCACCGGCGGTCGCCAAGTGCGGCCAGACCCCGGCAATGTCTACGGGCACTACAACGTCATCTTTTATTATCCCGACAACGTCACCATCAACTTCGGTTCTACGCAATTCGACAAAGGCTGGTGGGATGTGGCTTCAAGGTTCTTTGGAAGCAAGGGTGTTTCCGAGTGGCATTATACCGGGCCGGTGGCAATCTATGGTGAACAGCCGTGGAGTGGCGCGGTAGCTTCTCCGTCGGCCGGCAAAGAACAGTTTTCCGTCTCTGGCGCATTCCACGACAATCTCGCGCAGGCGGACCCGCAGAAGTTCAAATCTTATGTTGACAGCATTGTCAGTGGAAAATTCCACAATCAGGCTTCCATGGGTGTGGAGTCCACTCTCAGCGCCATGCTGGCGCGCGAAGCGGCGTACCTGGGGCGCGAGCTGGCGTGGGATGAGCTGGTGAGCATGGATATGACCTGGGACTCAGGCATCAACCTTAACCAGTTTGCGTGACGCTCAATTCACCCGAGTGAGCAGAGAGGATACGGTCTTTTCTGTGTTGTCTCTGCTGTCTGTGGCCTCCGCGCTGAAAGCTTCTTTTGCCCCCTTATGCGCTTTTTAGTCTACGTTCGGCGCTCCGCGCTCTGCGCTCTCCTCGTTTTAACTCTCATCCCCTTTGCCTTTGCCTACGAGCCTGTCGCTCGAAAGCATGCAATGGTGGTGACGGCTGAGCCGCTGGCCTCTCGCGCCGGGCTCGAGATTCTCCGCAAGGGTGGCAACGCCGTGGATGCAGCCGTCACTGTCGGTTTTGCTCTGGCGGTCACCTACCCGTTTGCCGGTAATCTCGGCGGTGGCGGCTTTATGCTCATCCGGATGGCCAACGGCCAGGCGGTGATGGTGGATTACCGCGAAGAAGCGCCCGGCGCCGCCTCTCCGAATATGTACCTGGATGCGAAAGGCAACGTGATTCCCGGGCGAAGCACCGTAGGGGCGCTTTCCTCGGGCGTGCCGGGGACGGTGGCAGGTCTGGCTCTGGCAGAAAAAAACTACGGCAAGCTGGGCCTCGCAAGGGTCATGGCGCCCGCCATTCATCTGGCGCAGAAAGGATTTCCGGTCAGTTACTGGTTAGGTCATTCCCTGCGCGACCATGCGGGGCTGCTTTCAAAATTCCCGAATTCGCGGCGCATTTATTTGCGGGACGGGCAATATTACCAGCCCGGCGATATCTTCAAGCAACCCGAGCTTGCGGGTACGCTCAGCGAGATCGCGCGACACGGAGCGCGTGCCTTTTATGAAGGCGCCATCGCCGAGGATATCGTCCATACCGAAGAGCGGCTGGGGGGTATTATTACTCTCAAGGACCTTGCCCATTACCGGGCAAAATTTCGCAAGCCGTTGGAAGGCCATTTTCGCGGCTACACCATCCTCTCCGTGCCGCCGCCGAGCTCCGGTGGCGTGGCGTTGATCGAAATGCTCAATATTCTCGATCCCATGAATCTGGGTGAGCCGGATTCCTATAACTCCATGCGGTGGATTATAGAAGCCATGCGTCGCGCCTATGCGGATCGCGCAGCGTATCTGGGCGATGCGGATTTCGTCTCTGTTCCGGTGGCGGGTCTCACCAGCCCGGAATACGCGGCAGCACTCCGGCGGCAGATACTGAACTCCAAGCCGGACGCTCCGGTGGGCGCCGGACATCCGCAGAAATTCGAGTCCGGCAACACCACGCACTTTTCGATCGTCGATGCGGAGGGAGACGCCGTTTCCAACACCTACACCCTCAACAACGGCTATGGCAGCGGCGTCACCGTGGACAGAGCGGGATTTCTGCTCAACGATGAAATGGACGATTTTACGAGCAAGCCTGGCGCGCCGAATATGTACGGGCTGGTGCAAGGCGAAGCCAACGCGATCCGCCCCGGTAAACGGCCTCTCTCTTCCATGACGCCGACCATTGTCCTTAAGGGCCGCAACCTGCGCCTCGTGCTCGGCTCGCCCGGAGGGGGCACGATTATCAACACGGTGATGGAAGTGATTCTGAACGTCCTGGTTTATAAAATGGACGTTCTCCACGCGGTCACTGAGCCTCGCTTCCATAATCAGTGGATGCCGGATAAGCTGTTCCTTGAGCAACCCGGGTTTTCGGCCGATACGGTAACGCGCCTGGAGCAGGCCGGCTACAAGGTAGAGTTTATCCCGAGGATGGGAGAATGCGAAGCGATCGGGATTGACCCCGCAACAGGATGGCGGTTCGGAGCTGCCGACCCGCGCGGACACGGAGAGGCGGTGGGATACTAATGGAGATCGGATTTTCAACCTATCTTTTCGCCCGCCAGCGCTTGAGCTCGCATATGCTGGACCAGGTTTTCGATCGCGGCATACGGCAAATTGAAATCTACGCTGATCGCCAGCACCTCGACTATCAGGATTTGCGTCACGTGCGCGACGTAGCGCAATGGTTCACTGATCATGGAGTGAGCCTGCATTCGGTCCACGCGCCACTTTTCGCAAATTCCAGCCGCGAGCGCCGTGTTCCAATTTCACCGGCCCATACTGAAAGACGTCTTCGTGTTGAATCGATGGACCAGATCAAACGTGTCATTGAGATTGCCGAATACCTTCCCTTCCGCTATCTCGTTTTGCACCTGGGGCAGCCGGAAGATGAATACAGCCTGCGCAAGTTTGACGCCGCATTCACCTCGCTCGAACACCTCAAGATCTTTGCCAAGGAGCGTGGCACCCAGATTCTGCTGGAAAACACCACGGATCAGCTCGGCACGCCGGAGCGTTTGGTTGAGTTCATCCAACATACGCGTCTCGATGTGAAGGTTTGTTTCGATGTCGGCCACGCCCACCTGACGGGTGGTGTTCCGCGAGCGTTTGAGATGCTCCGGCGCTATACGGCGACCATTCATATGCACGACAATCGAGGGGAGAAGGATGAACATCTGATGCCCTTCGAGGGCGGAATCGATTGGGCCGCGGTGGTCCCGTCCTTCTCGGCTGTGGAAGGAAACGCGCCGGCTTTGCTTGAGCCGGGCAGTGAAGGATCGCCCGACCAGATGGCGAAGGTGCAGGAAGTCATCCGGAAGCTTGCTGATATCGGTCAAGGAGGAAACTAGCCATTGCCCCCGGTCGTCGAAATCCGCAACATCGGCCAGTACGTGAACCAGGTGGTGCGCGTCCAGGGCTGGCTTTACAACCTGCGAGAGAGCGGCAAACTGTTGTTTCCAATTATTCGAGACGGCACGGGCATGGTGCAGGGCGTGGTCGTAAGATCTGAGGTGCCTATCGAGTTATTCGAGAACTTCAGGAGCCTCACCCAGGAATCGTCGCTCCACGTGGAAGGAAACGTGCGCGCAGACCAGCGCGCGCCCGGCGGTTATGAGCTGGAGGTTTCCAAGCTGGAAGTCCTCCAGCGCATTCCGCCCGAGCATCCCTATCCGATCTCTCTCAAGGAGCACGGCGTCGAGTTCCTGATGGACCATCGTCATCTTTGGCTGCGTTCAAGCCGCCAGCGCGCTATTCTTGGCGTACGGCACGAAGTGGTGCGAGCCGCTCGAGATTTCTTCGATGACCGTGGCTTCGTGCTGGTGGATACACCAATCTTTACTCCCTCCGCCTGTGAGGGCACAACCAGCCTCTTTGAAGTGAATTATTTCGACGAGAAGGCCTACCTCACCCAGTCCGGCCAGCTTTATAACGAGGCGGCCGCTGCCGCCGTGGGCAAGACCTACTGCTTTGGACCTGTTTTCCGTGCTGAAAAGTCCAAAACACGGCGCCACCTGACCGAATTCTGGATGGTTGAGCCGGAGGTCGCCTTTGCGGGGCTGGAGGAGATATGTGCGCTCGCTGAGGAGTTGGTGGCCTTCGTTGTCGGCCGTGTCATCCAGAAGAGGCCGTCGGAGCTAAAGGTTCTCGAGCGGGACGTTCGAAAGCTTGAACCTGCGGCGAAGCTCCCGTTTCCGCGTATCACCTACGACGAAGCCATCCAAATCCTTCAAAAGCGCGGGAGTCCGACTGAATGGGGAGCCGATTTTGGCGGAACGGATGAGACCCATCTTTCGGAAGAGTTTGAGAAGCCGGTGATCATCACACATTATCCTGCGAAGGTGAAGCCGTTCTACATGGCCCCGGCGCCCGAACGTCTCGAAACAGCCCTTTGCGTGGATATGCTCGCCCCGGAGGGTTACGGCGAAATCATTGGCGGCAGCGAGCGGCTGGCCGACTTCGATTTATTGCTTCGCCGCATGGAGGAAAGCCATTTACCCCGCGAAGCCTTTGAGTGGTATCTCGACCTGCGCCGTTACGGCGCTTTCCCGCATTCTGGCTTCGGCATGGGTATTGAGCGCGTCGTCGCCTGGATGTGCGGCCTGGAACACGTGCGTGAGACCATCCCTTTTCCCCGCATGTTGTACCGCCTGCGGCCATAAATGCTCGCTTACATACCCTGCGGACTAGTGTCCTGAGTGGGAGCGTCCGTGGCGTGTGGGTTGCATCATTTCGCTCCGATCGCGGTCTTCTCATCATCGGCGGGAGCATCGGCAGGCTCTTCAACGGCTGCACTCCTTTGAATTCTCATCCCGTAGAACGACTGGTACACAAAGAAAAGAGAAATAGCGAAAAATACGGCTGCGCAAATATGAGTCAATAGGCCGCCGGTTTCTGAAGTCAGCCGAACCGCAAGCTCCACAGCCAGCAGGCCGAAAAGCGTGGTGAACTTGATAATCGGGTTCAAAGCGACAGAAGAAGTGTCCTTGAACGGATCTCCTACCATATCACCGACAACGGTGGCGTCATGTAGCGGCGTGCCTTTCTGTTTCAGCTCCACTTCAACAATCTTCTTGGCATTGTCCCAGGCGCCGCCCGCATTCGCCATGAAGATGGCCTGGTAAAGGCCAAAGATGGCGATGGAAATCAGATAGCCAATGAAGAAGAACGGATCCAGAAAGGCGAAGGCCAGCGTGACGAAGAACACCGCAATAAAGATGATGATCATGCCTTTCTGGGCATATTGCGTGCAGATTTCGACCACTTTCTTGCTGTCGCTCACGGACGCCCTTTCGACTCCCTCAAGACGGATGTTCGCCTTAATGAACTCCACGGCACGATAAGCGCCGGTCGTGACGGCCTGGGTTGAGGCCCCGGTGAACCAGTAGATAATCGCGCCGCCGGTCACCAGACCCAGCACGAAAGGAGCATGGAGGAGCGAAAGTTTGCTCACGTTCTGCGTTAGGCCAACGGTAAGCGCCATAATAATGGAGAAGATCATGGTGGTTGCGCCCACCACCGCCGTGCCAATCAGCACCGGTTTGGCGGTAGCCTTGAAAGTATTACCCGCGCCGTCGTTGGCTTCAAGCATGTCCTTGGCGCGCTCGAAGTCTACGTCCACATCGTAGTCCCTCTTCATTTCATGGCGGATGCCAGGAACCTGTTCGATGAGCGAAAGCTCATAAATCGACTGTGCATTGTCCGTGACAGGTCCGTAGGAGTCCACAGCGATTGTGACCGGGCCCATGCCGAGAAATCCAAAAGCCACCAGCCCGAAGGCGAATACCGGCGCTGCGAGCATGATGTGCTCGAGGCCCTTAACGCTCACCCATGAGCCTATCGCCATGAGAATAACCATGACGAGTCCCAGATAATAGCAAGAGTAATTGCCGGCCACAAAGCCGGAGAGGATGTCGAGCGATGCGCCTCCTTCCCTCGCTGAAGCCGTCACCTCTCTAACATGCCGGGACTCGGTGGAGGTGAACACTTTGACGAACTCCGGGATGATGGCGCCAGCCAGCGTGCCACAGGAAACGATGATAGAGAGCTTCCACCATAGGGAGGGATCGCCGCCGAGATTGGGCAGGATGAACCAGGAGGACAGGAAAGTGAGCCCAATGGAGGCAAACGAAGTGAGCCAGACCAGGGAAGTAAGGGGCGCTTCGAAGTTCATATCGCTGGCGCCCGCATAGCGAGCCTTGGCGATAGCGCCGTTAATGTAGTAAGCCGCGGCTGCCGCCACCAGCATGGCCACGCGGATGACGAAAATCCACACCAGCAGCTCCACCTGCACGGTGGCGCTCAGCACGCCCAGCAGGATGAAGGCGATCAGCGCGACGCCCGTCACGCCGTAGGTCTCGAACCCGTCCGCGCTCGGCCCGACCGAGTCGCCCGCGTTGTCGCCCGTGCAGTCCGCAATCACGCCCGGATTCCGCGCATCGTCCTCCTTGATGTTGAAGACGATCTTCATCAGGTCTGCGCCGATGTCCGCGATCTTCGTGAAGATGCCTCCGGCAATCCGGAGTGCCGCGGCGCCAAGCGACTCGCCAATCGCAAAGCCGATGAAG
>JBOGJS010000368.1:0-11782 GCA_050745365.1 Terriglobia bacterium | reverse complement strand
ATACCAATCAGGTGCGCGTCACGTTTAAAAAGCTCCTTTCCCAGCCCTATGCTTCCATCTCGACCGAGCTTCGCTACCGCCACAAGGACGGCTCCTGGCGGTGGATTGAAGCTCTTGGAACCAATCTTTTAGAGGACCCGAGCGTCCGGGCGGTGGCGATCAACTACCGCGATATTACTGACCGGCGGCAGTTGATGGAACAGCTTTTCCTAGCGCAGAAAATGGAGGCGGTAGGGCGGCTCGCCGGTGGTGTGGCGCATGATTTCAATAATCTGCTCACCGCAATTCTTGGTTACAGTGACATGGTGCGTGAGAAACTGCCACCGGAGAGCGTACTGAGCCGTTACACTTCAGAAATCAAGAAGGCCGGTGAAAGAGCGGCTTCCCTCACTCGCCAGCTCCTGGCCTTCAGTCGCTTGCAGGTGATGGAGCCCCGCGTGCTCGATTTGAACCTCGCGATCGAGGAGATGAGCAAGGTGCTGCGACGCATCATCGGGGAGGACATTACGCTGACCGTTATTCCCGGAAGCGCCATGAAGCGCGTCAAAGTAGATCCCTCTCAGATCGAGCAAGTCATTCTGAACCTTGCCGTGAATGCGCGGGATGCGATGCCGGAAGGCGGCGATCTCACGCTCAGGACCTCGATCGTCCAGCTTGACGAGGACTTCGTCGACGAGGGCGTCCGTGTCCAGTCAGGCTCCTACGTCGGGCTGGAAATCATCGACACGGGATGCGGCATGGATCACAAAACGCGCGCTCGCGTGTTTGAGCCTTTCTTTACGACCAAGGAAAAAGGTAAAGGGACGGGCCTGGGCCTTTCCACGGTCTACGGCATCGTGAAGCAGAGTGGCGGCTACATCTGGGTAAGCAGCGAGCCACAGCGGGGCACGCATTTCAAAATCTATTTGCCGGGCATCGAGGAAGCTCCCGCTCCCGCAACGCCTGAAGACGCCCCGGTCCGTCTCGACGGAGGCAGCGAGACCATTCTGCTGGTTGAAGACGAAGCCAATGTTCGCGAGCTGCTCTGCCAGATGTTGCGCTCAAAGGGCTATGAGATCCTGGAGGCAGCGCGAGGAGAGGAAGCCCTGGCGCTCGTCGAAAGTTGCAATAACTCCATCCATTTGATCATCACCGACATGGTAATGCCGCAGATGAGTGGCCGGGAACTGGCCGAACACCTGCGCGCCCTTCATCCTGAATCCAAAGTTCTCTTTATGAGCGGTTATGCCGGCACCAAGATCGGTTCGACCGACGTTCTGGAAAAAGATGCCGCGTACATCCAAAAACCCTTTTCCGCCGAAGCCCTGAGTCAAAAAGTCCGCTCCATCCTTGACATTAAGCGGTAGCCACGGCACGGTTTCTGGGGCTTTCCTGGTGCCCGATACATAGGCCGGGTCAGACCTTCCAAGGTCTTCGCCAGGGAAGATGCCCGGACAATTCGATAACAGCAGACGATCAAACCATGCCATTCTGACGCATAAGTCCCCCATGTCCCGGTATAATGGATATGCTGCGCTAGTGGAACTCAGGGCGCAGGATACCTTGTGGGGGAGTCCACACTGCGAAGACTATGGCAAACCGGGCGAACAAAGATGCGCGCGTGATGGTGGTCGAGGACGAAGCGAACGAAAGAGAAGGTCTTGCGACGTTGCTCGAAGGCTGGGGCTATATGACTGCCACAGCGAGCCAGGGCCGCGAAGCGCTTGATCGGATACCGGCGTTCAATCCTATCGTGGTCATCTGCGACCTTCGAATGCCGGACATGAACGGCATGGATCTGCTTCGCGAGCTTAGCCATTCGCATCCCCGGCCCAGCTTCATCATGCTCTCGGGCCAGGGGACGATTGAGGAGGCCGTAGAAGCCACCAAACTCGGCGCGTTCGACTTTCTGGAAAAGCCGCTGGATATCAAGAAGCTCCAGGTGCAGTTACGCAACTGTCTGGAGCTGCGAGGACACGAGCGCGACCTGGAGATCGCGCAACGGCGGCTGCGCGAATACGGCATTCTGGGCAGCCTTGCGGGACGCTCGAAGAAAATGCAGGAAGTGATGTCGTTGATCGAGCGGGTAGCGCCTTCGAGCGCATCGGTGCTGATTACGGGGGAGAGCGGCACAGGCAAAGAGCTCGCCGCCCGAACGATTCATGAGCTCAGCCCACGGCATGCGAATCCTTTCGTCGCCGTGAACTGCGCAGCGATTCCGGAATCCCTGATGGAAAGCGAGATTTTCGGCCATGAAAGAGGCGCTTTCACCGGGGCGATGGACCGCCGCGCTGGGTGCTTCGAGCTTGCCGACGGCGGCACGCTGCTGCTCGATGAAATCGGTGAAATGCCGGTGACGACGCAGGCCAAGCTGCTGCGCGTGCTGGAGGATTCCAAGGTGCGGCGGCTGGGCAGCAAGGCGGAGATTGTGACGGACGTGCGCGTGCTTGCGGCCACGAATAAAATCGCTGAGGAAGCCGTCGCCAAGGGACAATTGCGCAGCGATCTTTACTTCCGTCTCAACGTGGTGCACATCTCCATGCCACCGCTGCGCGACCATGTCGACGATCTTGAAAGCCTCATCGAAGTGATTCTCGTCGAACTCAATCACAAGCATCAGAAAAACGTAAAGCTGGTTGATTCTGAAGTGCTGGATCTGTTCCATCGCTACGCCTGGCCCGGAAATGTTCGGGAACTGAGAAACACACTCGAGCGGGGGATGGTGGTCTGTTCGGGCGAGGTGTTGCGCAAAACGGATCTCGCCCCGGAATTTGGCCACACCGTTCCCGCGCGGACGGATGGCGACCTCGTGCTCCGGCCAGGCCTGACGGTTGCCGGAGCCGAACGCCTGCTCATCCGCGAAACCCTGGCTTTCACCAGCAATAATAAGACGCGTGCTGCAGAGATGTTGGGTATCAGCCTGAAGACCCTGCACAACAAGTTGAAGGAATATGAGAATCAGCCTCAAAGTTAAACTGACAGCTCTCATTTCCCTTCTGGTTCTTGTCGTGGTGCTCGGCATCTCGGCGCTGTACCTGCTCAGCTTTGTCGACCGCACGCTGGAAGACATCCAGAAGGACGCCAGCTATATCCGGGACGAAGCCTACATGCAGGCGCGAGCGGTGGTGGCAGCAACTCGCCTCCCCCCCTACATCAACCCGAAAGACCTGGACGAAGTCCGGGCTTTCGTGCAGGTTCGGCTGAGCCAAGACCCGGGGTTGCGCTCGCTGATGCAGTCCGCCGCGGCTTACTCGAGTTCGATTGATTACGTCGCGATCACCGGCAAAGGCCGGTTCATCCTGGCCCACAACGACCCTAGCCAGATCGGGCAGACGCTGCCTCCTGCTCCGCCCCTTTCTGACCTGCTGAATGCTAGCATTTTCCGCCAGTTTCACATCATTTATGGGCCGCCGGCGGTCTACGAGATTGTGATGCCCCTTGGAATGAAGGGCCGGCCGTTTGGCGACATTCGTGTCGGTATCTCCACGGTCTTTCTGGCGGCTCAGGTGACGCCACACCTCAAGTCGGCGCTCGAAATGGTTATCCTGGCCGTAGTGATCGCTACGCTCACCGCCGGAGTGTTGTCGTTTCGCCTGCTCAAGCCGTTGGTGGCCATTTCGCAAAGCGTGGACCGCATGGCCCGTGGCGAATTTACTGAGCCATTCAAGATCAAACGCGCGGATGAATGGGGCATCCTGTCCGGTAAGTTGAATTTGCTGGGCGAGCAACTTCGAGGGGAGAAGGCTGCCTATCTTGCGCTGAAGGAAAATCTCGATCAATTGTTTGCCAATCTGGTGGACGGCCTTCTGATGTTTGACCACGAGGATCGTCTGACGCTTGCCACGCCTTCCTCTGCCCGTTTTCTCGACCGGCCGGTTGACGATCTGGTGGCTCGCCCCGCCAGCGAAGTTTTTGCGGGGGAGGGCAACCTGAACCAGTTGCTGCGTGAGGCTTACCAGGAGCAAAAATCGCTTTCTGGGGAGATGGTGGAAGTCTCCGGGAGCTCAGAAACCTCGCGGGTGGCCATCACCACTCATTTCGTCAATGATCATGATAAGGGGCGCCGCATCGCCAGTCTCGTGATGCTGCGTGATGTGGACACACGCGCGCAGCTTGAGGACGAGATCGGCCTTACAGCGCGGCTCGCGGCGATGGGGCGGCTCACTTCCGGCGTGGCGCACGAGGTGAAAAACCCATTGAATGCCATGATCCTTCAACTGGAGATCCTGAGGTCTAAGCTCCTGGACCGCGGGACCGAGGTGAAGCCGCAGCTCGATATTCTTTCCAAGGAAATCCGGCGTCTAGACCGGGTTGTGAAGACGTTTCTCGATTTTACCCGGCCAATAGAAATCCATCGTACTGAAACCGATCTCGCTACGCTGGTGCGCGAAGTTTTTACCCTCGCGGAGCCTCACGCGCAGCGGCTGAACGTGAGGCTGGTGCTCGAGCCGAATGGAAGTCTTCCGCCACTCAAGGTTGACCGCGACCTCATGAAGCAAGTGCTTCTGAATGTCGTCCTGAACGGCTGCCAGGCAATGCCCGAGGGCGGCGAGCTCCGCGTCAAACCCCATGCTGGGTCGAGAAGCGTCGATCTCGAAATCAGCGATCAAGGCGTGGGCATCCCAGAGGAAGCGCGCCAGAAGGTTTTTTCCCTCTTTTATTCCACAAAGCCCGGCGGAACCGGGATCGGGCTGGCGATGGCCTTCCGAATCGTTCAGCTTCACGACGGCTCCATCGAGTTTTCGAGCGAAATCAACCACGGTACCACCTTCCGAATCTCCCTGCCTGCCTAAGCGAGGAAAGCAACATGAACTGGGTTTCAGAGCTTGCCAAGGAAATTGGGGGCCAGGCGTTAACCGATGCGGCTTCTCTGAGCGCGGCGGCTTCGGATTTCGGGCATGTGGTTGAGCGTTGTCCGGCAACGGTGGTCCGCCCGGCCTCGGCCGAGGATGTGGCAAAAGTGATCCAGTTTGCCGGCGGCCACTCCCTTCGTGTCACAGCGCGCGGGGCGGGGCATTCCCAAAGCGGGCAGTCACTTTCAGACCAGATTGTGCTCGATATGCGCAGCCTGGACCACATCATCCACGTCGATCGAGAGCAACTCAAAGTGCGATGCCAGGCTGGCGTTACCTGGCGAGCTTTGCTTACCGAGCTGCTTCCACTCGGCCTCTCGCCGCCCGTGCTCACCAATAATTTGGATGTTACCGTAGGCGGCACGCTCTCGACGGCCGGAATCGGGGTTGCCTCCTGGCGATACGGCACACAAGCGGACCAGTGCCTTGAACTGGAAGTGGTTACTGGAAAAGGTGAAATCGTGCGGTGCTCGCCGACCTCCGAGTCCAGGCTGTTTGACGGAGTCCGCGCCGGGTTGGGTCTTTTCGGGGTTATTACCGAGGCAACGCTCCGCCTTCGCCGGCACAAATCTAAGATTAAAACTTTCTATCTGCTTTATGACGAATTGGATACCCTCCTGCGCGATCTCGAACGCATCATGGTAGACTCACGCTTTGATCATCTCGAATCCTGGTGCGTGCCGCTCCCGCAGGGCTTTAGACAAGGTGTTGGGGGACGTCAGCCCTTTGCCACGTGGTTCTTTCCGCTTCACCTCACCCTGGAGCACGACGGCGACCATAGCGGCAATGAGGATCATCGGCTTCGCGGCCTGAGCTTTTATAAACACATCCATACTGAGGACGGAGAGATAGGCGATTTTTTTTTACGCCTTGATCCGCTGTTTGCCTTGTGGAAGCAGGCGGGGTTCTGGGACCGTGCCCATCCATGGATGGAATGCATGCTACCCTGGGAGGCAAGTTCCGGCTACGTGCGCAACGTGCTGGCTAGCATTCCTCCCAGCTCTCTCCAGGGCGGACACGCGCTTCTCTGGCCCGCGCGCGGAGCGGCCTCTTCTATTCCGCTGTTTATGCGCCCGGCGGCAGATTACGTCATCGGCTTCGGAATCCTTCCCGCCATCCAGAAATCTCTACTTCCTGAATTTCTTCCGTTGCTGGAGACGGCGAGCCGCGGGGCGATGTTGGTTGGGGGGAAACGGTACCTTTCCGGGTGGCTTGGCTTTGACTCAAACGCGTGGAAATCCCATTATGGCGGGCAGTGGACGCTGGTTCGAGATCTTAAAAGGCAATTTGACCCGCTGAATGTTCTAGGAATGGATTCAATTCAGTTCTGAATTGTGATTGTAAGTTATTGAAAATGTAGCCTGTGCTCGCCTTAAACCCCCGAACGAGGATGGCTTGGTATTTAACGAATCTCTGATAGCCCTTTGGGGGCTTTTGTGCCACAATAAAGCTGGATTCGACGATTCCCTGACCAGTTGCTGCTCAGCTTTCAGCAAAAAACCTACGAAAGCTGTTACCTTAAAGCTGAGTGCCGGGATCAAAAGCCCGTTCTTCGGGATGACACGCAACTGGAGTTTTGAGCCGCACTGTACACGGACTAAGCCATGCGTGCAATTCAAAAAACGGTCCTGCCTAACGGGCTGACGGTGATCACGGAACGGATGCCCGCCGTGCGCTCGGTCTCTCTGGGCATCTGGATTCGCGCCGGGTCACGGCACGAGCGGGAACGAGAAAATGGGATTACCCATTTTCTGGAACACATGGTTTTCAAAGGCACCAAGAACCGCACCGCGGAAGAGATTGCCCGCTCCGCCGATGCGATTGGCGGCCACATGGACGCTTTCACCGCAAAAGAATGCACGAATTTTTCAATGAAGGTGCTCGACGAGCATGTTCCGCGGGCCTTCGACGTGCTAACGGACCTGGTGAAAAACCCTTTGCTTCGTCCCGAGGATATCCGCCGGGAGAGCCAGGTGGTGCAAGAAGAAATCAAAATGGTGGAGGATACGCCGGACGACCTGGTACACGAGATTTTCACCCAGAGTTACTGGCGCGGTCACGCTCTCGGGCGTCCTATTCTTGGCACCCGGGAGACGGTACGGAGTTTTGACCGCCGTCGCCTTGTGGACTACTTCCATCAGCACTATACGCTGCGCAACACCGTGATTTCGGCGGCGGGCCATCTCCAACACCGTCGTATTGTGAATTTGGCGGAAAAGCAGTTTGGCAAGACCTCTCCGGGCAAAAGGTCCCCCGAGGGCTCGGTGCCCGTACCCCATCCCGTCATCCGCCTGCGCCGAAAGAAGAATCTGGAGCAGGTGCACATCTGCCTGGGCGCCCCGGCCTATTCGCATTCCCACGAGATGCGCTTTGCCTGCTACATTATGAGCACCGTGATGGGCGGCGGAATGAGTTCTCACCTTTTCCAGAACATCCGTGAGCGGCGCGGGCTGGCCTACGCTGTTTTTTCCGGGCTCAGCAGTTTTCAAGATGTGGGTTATCTTACCATCTATGCCGGCACCGCCCGCCAGAACGCGCGCGAGGTGGTGCGGTTGATTGTTGAAGAATTGCATCGCATGAAGACCCGGCCGCTTCCGGAGGACGAGCTCCAGCGCGCCAAGGATTACCTGAAAGGGAGCACGCTTCTGGGACTGGAATCCACCACGAGCCGCATGTCCAACCTTGCTCGCCAGGAGATGTATTTGGGGCACCACATGAGCATGGATGAGGTCGCCCGGCGACTGGACGCCGTCACTTCCGAGGACGTGCTGAAAGTGGCGGGCGAACTTCTGGTCCCCAGCCGCATCGGCCTTACCATTCTGGGTCCTCTAAACGGTGCTCGTATCTCCCGCCTTGACCTGAAGTGCTGAAAGCTCCCTCTTAGTGTCGGCCGCCCATTACGGCGATAAGGAGGCCGCTGCTCGAAGCGGAAGGGCTGCTATCCTTCTCGATTCTTAGGGGGTTCAATGAATTACTCGCGAAGAGATTTGTGCCTGTTGTGGCCGGGGATGATTGCCGCGCGTGCCTTCGCCTCGGGAGAGGCAGTGCTTCCTTCGAAGGTCTATCCATTTCAAGACCTCCCGGTGCGCGGACATGGGGAAAACCGCTCCCGGCCTGTTTTCAGCGGCGCTACTCATACAGGTTTTCACGTCGATCTTCACGAAACGAATCTCGCTCCCGGCGCGCAGCCTCATCCTCCTCACCACCACGTCCACGAGGAGGTTTTCATGATCCGTGAAGGAACGGTTGAGGTGACGCTTAGAGGACGTTCTTCCCGCCTGGGTCCTGGTTCAGTAGCCTACATTGCTTCGAACACGGAACACGGCATCCGCAACGTGGGTAAAACTCATGCCCACTATTTTGTCATGGCCATTGGCCGGGACCCTTCCTGAGGCGCAGAAGTTAAATAACTAATCCCCCGTCCCGGTTCGTCGCTTTTGGTGGGATGACGTGGACGAACAGATACAAGGAGATGCGTGTTAAAAGCTGCGCATTATGAAGGGAACCGGGCTGTCCGCGTGGGAGCGTGCACGGCGATTCCGCCGGCTCCCGGAGAGGTGCAAGTTCGGGTTTCGCATTGCGGGATTTGTGGCAGTGACCTGCACATGTTTTACGGCGAGATGGACCGCCGTGTCCGAATGCCACACGTGTTCGGGCACGAGAGTTCTGGCACGATTGCTGCGGTTGGCCAAGGCGTGAGCGGCTTTGCCGCTGGCGACCGTGTGACGGTGCGTCCGATTGACCCTTGCGGCGAGTGCCCGGCGTGCCGCGCCGGGCATTCGCACGTGTGCCAGCGGCTGAAGTTTATTGGGTTTGATACGCCTGGCGCGCTCCAGTCGCTGTGGACCGTGTCGGCGCATACGTTGCATCGTCTGCCGGATTCGCTCCCTCTTCGAAAAGCCGCGCTGGTTGAGCCCCTCTCTGTGGCCTGCCACGACGTTCGGCTCGCCGGGGTGAAAAAAGGCGAATACGTCATCGTTCAAGGCGGCGGTCCAATCGGCGTGTTGATTGCTCTCGTTGCCCGGAACAGCGGAGCTAAAGTACTTATTTCTGAGGTTAACCCCTTTCGTCTGAGCCTCGCCCGCGAGCTGGGGTTTGAAGCTGTAAATCCTCAAGAAGCCGACCTGGTAAGGCAGGTCACGGACCAAACGGGGACCGCCGGGGCCGATGTGGTTTTCGAAGTCTCCGGCTCGGCGGCCGGTGCAGAGATGATGACGCAACTCGCGCGTGTGCGCGGACGCATGGTGGTGGTGGCGATCTTCAGCCAGCCTCCCAAGGTCGATCTTTTTCGTGTTTTCTGGCGTGAGCTGCGCCTGCTCGGCACGCGAGTCTACGAGCCGCAGGATTTCGAGCAGGCGATTAGCCTTGCGGCTTCCGGAGCGTTGCCGCTGGATCGCCTGATTACGGAAGAATGCCCGCTAGAAGCTGTTGAGGGGGCGCTGCGGCGCCTCGAATCCGGGGGGGAAGTTATGAAGATTCTGGTGCGCTGCTCGGAGGACTGACTGAGGGGTTAGGGGATGGGAATCTTAGATCGATTCAAGCTGGATGGGAAAACGGCCCTGGTGACGGGCTCGAGACGCGGCATCGGGAAGAGCATTGCGCTCGCGCTGGCTGAGGCGGGAGCGAGCATCGTGGGCGTAAGCCGCTCGCTCGAACCTGAGGGGAGTGATGTGGGAAGGGAAGTGGTTGCTCGCGGACGGCAATTCAGAAGTTATGCCTGCGATTTTAGTGACCGGAAGGCGCTTCGCGTCTTCATCCAACATGTACTTGCCGAAGTTCCGGAGATCGATATTTTAGTGAACTGTGCGGGCACCATCCTCCGCAAGCCCGCCGCAGAATATCCCGATGAGTATTGGGACACTGTGATCGGAGTCAATTTGAGCGCTCAGTTCATCCTCACTCGTGAGGTCGGGAAAAAGATGCTGGAACGAGGCGCGGGAAAGGTGATCTTTGTCGCTTCCCTGTTAACTTTCCAGGGAGGGATCACCGTGCCAGCATATGCCGCGAGCAAGGGGGGCATTGGGCAGCTTACGAAGGCGCTGGCGAACGAATGGGCGTGCCGTGGCGTGCAGGTGAATGCCATTGCGCCGGGTTACATCTCAACCGATAACACCGCTGCACTCCGCCGAGACCCTGAGCGCAACCCCGCCATTCTCGCCCGCATTCCCGCTGGCCGCTGGGGTGAGCCACAGGATTTGCAAGGTGCGGCGGTTTTCCTTGCTTCGCCCGCTTCGGACTACGTGAATGGGACCATCCTCACGGTCGATGGGGGCTGGATGGGGAGATGAAGATGGGGGATGGAGGTTAGGGGGTAGGGGTTGGGGATTAGGGGACAGGCGTTGGGGATAGGGGCACTGATTTCATTTCGTAAGCGCATTACGCAACGAGTAAAGCTGCTTAGCCAGAGAAGTAGCTAAGTCGCTGGTCATCTCCACTCCGTCGCCAGAAAGATAGGCAAGACGGATAGAAATCTCCAACTGACTCTGAAGTTCCGCCAGAGAAGCCTGCGCCATCGAAAGATGATGAAGAAACTCCTTGCGGTGTTCTCGCGTGTGACCCTCGGCAATGTTCGAAGGAATGGAAACACACGCTCGTCGCATCTGGCTTCTGAGCCCGTAAGCTTCATGCGCCGGCAATGCTTCAGTGAGACGATACACTTTCTCAACCAAATCCATCGCTGCCTGCCAAACCCGCAGGTCGCGAAAACTCTTGATGCTCATCACCCGAACCCCTCCCTCGCCCCCCCACCCCTAATCTCCGATCTCCAACCCCCAGCCCCTAATCTCCAACCCCTAATCCCCAACCCCTATCCTTTAGTTCCCCTGACGGGATTCGTGAGCGTGCCCACCTTTTCCACTGTGATGCTGGCGCTATCGCCATCTCTCAGGAACACAGGCGGCTTCCGGAAAACACCGACGCCTGGGGGCGTGCCCGTGGAGATCAGGTCGCCGGGCTCCCACGTGATCGATTGCGAGAGATAGCTGATGAGAAAGGGAATCTTGAAGATAAGGTTTGAAGTGTTTGAGTCCTGCATGGTTTCGCCGTTGAGCGTGAGTGAGATGCGGAGGTTGTGCGGGTCGGGGACTTCGTTCTTTGTCACGATCCAGGGACCTGTAGGCGCAAACGTGTCGCAGCTTTTGCCACGATACCATTGCTGGTCACTGAACTGCATGTCGCGCGCGCTCACGTCGTGCAGGATCATATAGCCCGCCACGTGCTCGTAAGCTTTTTCTTCAGGAATACGGCTTCCGCCCTTGCCGATGACGACCGCAAGCTCAGCTTCGTAATCCACTTTTAGAGAATTGGGAGGAAGAAGGATGGGGTCGCCCGCACCGATGATGGTGTTCAGCGACTTCAAAAAGAAAATGGGGGCGGCGGGCGGCTCAATGCCCTGCTCGTGGGCATGGTCGGCATAGTTAAGGCCCACGCAGGTGATCTTGCCGGGGTGAAGAACCGGCGGTAGCAGGCGAGTGGATTCAAGTGGCACGAAAAGGCCTTTCGCCGCAATGGGCTTCTTGCCCGAGGCCTCCTTCGCCAGCGCCTTGGTTACCACCCCCAGCGCCTTGAGCCAGCCGTCACCTAGCGCGAGAGCCATCTTCATCCCGCGCGGTGCCACTCCGGCCTCTCGAAGCGTCTCAGAGGCAGCCTTGAACTTGGAATCGCTCAAAAGCACCCGTGGCCCTTTCCTTTTTGCTGCCAGCTCGATCGCGGCGCGCACGTCCACCACCTTCTTTCCTTCAACCACTCCAACCCGCGGCTGTTTTCCAGCTTCATACGTAACCAGTTTCATAGACATGTGCTCCTTTTAAAGTAAATTCGCAGCAGGGTAGCGCAGTGCGGCCTGAAGGCCGCAGCCAAGGCCAAATTTAAAATTCAAGATTCAAGACAACAGTCTTAATGCAGAGTTTCGCTGCTCAGAAACTCTGTGGCATTTCGTTCGGGCATAAACA
>JBOGJS010000367.1:0-10696 GCA_050745365.1 Terriglobia bacterium | reverse complement strand
CTGAAAATTTCTATGCTTCATCCGTTAAGACGAATGCACGACCCGGGAAGGTTTCACTCACCTGGATTTTTCGGCTCTTTTGTGTGCTTCGACGAACTCGTTAAACTTTTTCAACTGCGCGGGATTTAGAATCTGGCGGATGTGGCTGTCGGTTTGTTCGTGCAGCGCTTCGAACTTGGGACGGTCGCTTTCCTGAAGAGCGTGGTATTCCTTAATATGTTCGTCAATAATCGAGCGAAGTTCCGGCACCTGCGGGTGCGTCAGGTTGAGGTCGCGCGTCATGTTGTGGATGAATCTGTCCTCACTCCATCTCCTGTGCCAGTGTCCCGTGTTCCAGCCGTAATAGTAGGTCCCGATACCGCCCAGAATGATGCCAATGATGAAGGTGATGACGAAATACAGATAGGCGCGTCGAGTCATAATTTACCGGGATCCGCTGTAGCTCACCGGTTTCATCTCAATGAAAGTGGGAACGGGCGGGAGGCCAAAAGAAACCGGATAGGCGGCGGCGGACATGGTCTCAGGCTGCTGCCAGTAGGATTCGACGTTTGGAGGGTGACGCACCGGGCCGGAGGAAGGCAGGATCATTGCCAGCAGTAGTGCACACACGAGGATCAACGTCGCCAGCACAACGCGCCGGCCGGCCCTTTCAAGAAATTCTGGCGGCGCAAATCGCGCCGCGGCCGCTTCCAACCGGCGCACGATCCGCGCGCTGAAACCCAAGGAAGGCTCGGGTACGGGCTCGCGGGAAAGCATCGTCATCCCGGCCGCCACCACCGACCATTGCCGGACATAGGACTGGCAGGCCGCACAGCCTTCAAGGTGCTCTCGCGCAGCTTGCGGGAAATCCGCACGCTTCAATTCGCCCAGCATCTCCTGCACTCTCTTGCAACGCATGGTTTTAGCCTCCTTGACGCCACCGCTTCAAGTCCGTCAGCATCCTTTTTCGGGCCCGGTGAAGGCGGACCTTCACCTTGCTCGTACTCCAATTCAGAACTTCTCCAATTTCCTCCACAGACAAATCCTCAATTTCTTTGAGCGATAACACGATGCGATCCTCCGCAGGCGCGCGCTCCAGTAATTTTTCGACTAGATCCTTCTGCGCAATCTCGTCCTCGACACTCAGGCTGTTCCGGTCCCGAGGTTGCGAGGTTTCCTCCACCACCCGGCGAGTATCTTCGGAAAGCTGCCAATAGTAACTGAGCCGCGAGGACCGCTGCCGCCGCAGGTGATCATAGCAATGGTTCACCGCGATGCGTGAGATCCAGGCGCCGAATGAAGCTCGGAAATTGTAAGTCCGGATCGCCCGGAACGCCTTCAGGAAAATCTCCTGGGCCAAATCTTCCACTTCGTCCTGGCGCCGAACCACATGGAACACAAGCGAAAAAACCCGCCGGTGGTAGCGCTCCACCAGCCGGCCAAAGGCCTCCTGCTCTCCATTTTGGGCCAGCCGTATCCACTCGATTTCCTGGCGCTCTTGGGGATCATCCTGCATCCGGTATCCATTTGGCCTTTGTCCCTAGTACATGATACGTACGGGACACTCCGTAGGTTACGCTTCTCGAACCGGGGGGGGTGTAGACGAAAAGGCTATAATATATTTTTTAGTTGACTAATTGGATACAGTATGCGATATTTTTCACGTCATGGTTATTGGACGTCGGCTACGAAAACTTAGAGAAGAAAAAAGCTTGTCCCAAGGCGATATTGAGAAGCGCACCGGGCTGCTGCGCTGTTACATCTCCCGGGTCGAAAACGGGCATACCGTACCATCCCTCGAGACCCTGGAACGGCTCGCATCGGCTCTGGAAGTTCCTCTTTACCAGTTATTCTATGAGGGGAACGATCCACCGGCACTGCCGAACCTGAGCAGCAGGCAGACTTCGGAAGAGCTCGGCCTGAACGAAGAAACCGAAAAGCAAGACCGGTTCTTTGAAAAGGTGCGCCGCACCCTTGAAAAAATCGAAGAGAAAGACCGGCGGCTCCTTCTGTACATGGCTCAAAAACTGGCGAGCCGCTAACCCGCAGACGACATTGTCCGGTGTCTTTCCCCTCGAGCGGTCGGAGTGTGTCTACTCCCATTCGATCGTCCCAGGCGGCTTTGAAGTAATATCAAACACCACGCGGTTTACCCCCTTGACCTCGTTCACGATCCGGGTGGCGATGCGGGAGAGAACAGCAGGCGGGAGTTTCGCCCAGTCGGCTGTCATTCCGTCTTCGGACTCCACGGCGCGCACGGCAATCACTGAACCGTAGCTTCTTCGATCCCCCATCACTCCTACGCTCGCTACCGGCAATAAAACCGCGAACGACTGCCACAGGCGATAATATAATCCTTCCTTCCGGATTTCCTCCTGAAGAATAGCGTCGCCTTCACGAACCGTACGCAGCCGGTCTTCGTTGATCTCGCCGATCACACGCACGGCGAGGCCGGGGCCGGGGAACGGCTGCCGCCATAGCAAGTCCTCACCCAGTCCGAGTTCTTTTCCAACTATTCTCACTTCATCCTTGAAGAGATCACGCAAAGGCTCGATCAGCTCGAAGCTGAGATCGGAAGGAAGGCCGCCGACATTGTGGTGGCTTTTGATGATGGCGGCAGGCCCCTGGACAGATACGGACTCGATCACGTCGGGATAGAGAGTCCCTTGCACCAGAAAGCGTATCTCTCCCAGCTTCCTGGACTCCTCCTCAAAAACGCGGATGAATTCTTCGCCGATGATCTTTCTCTTCTGCTCAGGGTCCGTCACCCCACGCAATCGGGCAATGAACCGCGCTGAATGATCTACAGCCCGGACTTGCAAGTGAGGCTGAGTTCTAAGGGCTTCGGTGACTCTCTCAAACTCATTCTTCCGGAGCAGGCCGTTATTCACAAAAACGCAGGTCATTTGGTCTTGAATGGCACGACCCGCAAGCGTTGCGGCAACCAGCGAATCCACCCCTCCGGAAAGCGCGCAGATGGCCCGGTCCTGACCCACACGCTGGCGAATCCGCTCGACGGCGCTCTCAATGAATGATGAAGGGAACCAGTTTGGCTCTATTCCGCAAAGCTCCAACACAAACCGGCGGAGAATCTCTTCGCCATGCTCCGTATGCCGGACTTCGGGGTGAAACTCTACGGCGTACATTCCGGTTTCGGGGTTTTCCATTACGGAGATGGCGTTTTCCGTCCATCCTGTCACGCGGAAGCCCGGCGGTACTTGAGTGACATGATCGCCGTGACTGTTCCAAACGCTGAGCGGGGACGGCAGTCCTTTTAACAGCTCGCTCGATAGATCAATGCGAAGCTCAGCAAACCCGTACTCCCGCCTCCGCGCGGGCTCAACCTTTCCTCCCAGGGCGGCCGCCATGCACTGAAACCCATAACAAATACCCAGAACCGGAACACCCAATTCGAAAATGCGCTTGTCGCATCGGGGCGAGACAGGATCATAAACGGATGCCGGCCCTCCGGAAAGGATCAGTGCCTGCGGCTCGATCTGTGCCACATCTTCAAAGGGCGTCTGGCAAGGGACAATCACGGCGGCAACGTGGGCTTCCCGAATGCGGCGCGCAATAAGCTGGGTGTATTGCGAGCCAAAATCGATCACGACGACGGGTTGAACGGAATCCACCATTGTGCTGCTTTTACTTCACCACGATGCTAACGAGTTTCCCCGGGACTACAATTACTTTCACCACCTGCTTGCCGTTCAGATATTGCACTACCTTATCGTCTCCCTGAGCGCGCCGCCGGATTTCCTCTTCGGCAAGACTGGCGTCCACCCAGATGCGCCCGCGCAGCTTGCCGTTCACCTGCACGGGCATCTCGATTTGTTCTTCGGCGGTGAGCCGTGCGTCATAACGCGGCCACGGAGCACGAAGGGCCGGTTCCTTGTGGCCCAGCGCTTCCCAGAGCTCATCGGCGATGTGGGGAGTGAAGAGCGAGAGCATCAAAACCAGAATTTCGAGGGATTCGTTGAGAATTTCCGGGCGAATCTCGCTACTTCCTTCAAGCTCACCCAACTCATTCACCAACTCCATCGTCATGGCAACGTCTGTGTTAAAATGCCAGCGCTCTTCCATGTCCTCCGTGACGTGTTGTAACGTCTGGTGCGTCTTGCGAAGCAGCCGCCTCTCCGCCGGAGTCAATTCATCAATATTCCAGGAATGGGAGGTCCCCGCCGTTTTGACGCTCAGCAGTTTTCCCGCATGACGGGCCGCCAAGCGGTACGCGCGACCCAGGAAGCGCGCCCCGCCTTCAATGCCTGCATCACTCCACTCAAGATCCCTTTCGGGAGGCGCCGCAAAAAGCACGTAGAGACGAACCGTGTCCGCTCCGTACCTCGCGCACATCGCCCCCGGGTCCACCACATTGCCCTTGGACTTTGACATTTTGGCGCCGTCCTTGATCACCATGCCCTGGGTAAAAAGTCGCGCCACCGGTTCGGGGAAATTCACGAGCCCGATATCCTGCATCACCTTGGTAAAGAACCGCATATAGATGAGGTGAAGGATAGCGTGCTCGATGCCTCCGATATACTGATCCACCGGAAACCAATACTCGGCAGCGGCCTGGTCGACCGGCCCGGTAGAATCTGTCGGGCTGGTGTAACGGTAGAAATACCAGGAAGAGTCCACGAAAGTGTCCATCGTATCCGTTTCGCGACGCGCCGGCCCATTACACTTCGCGCAACGGACCGAGACGAACTCCTTGACCTCCGAGAGCGGTGAAGGCCCGCGGCCGGTAAACTTCACATTCGCCGGGAGAGTTACGGGAAGATCGCTTTCCGGCACCGGAACTACCCCGCATCGCTCGCAATAGGTGATAGGGATGGGCGTGCCCCAATAGCGTTGCCGCGAAATGCCCCAGTCGCGGAGGCGATACTGTACCGTGGCTTTGCCAAACCCCTTTTGCTCCGCCTCCCGCGTCATCTGATCCAAAGCTTCTTCCGAAGTAAGGCCGCTGAAGCGGCCGGAACGGACGAGCCGGCCATAATCTTGAAATGCGCCCTTCGTGATGTCCTTCCGGTCGTTCTTCTCTAACGGCTCAATCACCTCGCGAATCGGCAGGCCATAGGCCATGCAGAATTCGAAGTCACGCTGGTCATGAGCAGGAACAGCCATCACGGCGCCTGTGCCGTATTCCATCAACACAAAATTCGCCACCCATACCGGAACACTTTGGCCGCTAAAGGGATTTGAAGCCGTAAATCCGGTGAATGCCCCTTGCTTTTCCAGGGTCGCATCCACGCGAGCGCGTACGGCGGAAGTTTTGATTCGTTCGACAGCGTCTCTGAGCGCCGCCGGTGACTCCGAGCGCGCCACGAGCTTTTCGACGAGCGGATGGTCCGGCGCAAGAAGGACAGCCGTGCAGCCGAAAATGGTGTCCACCCGGGTTGTAAACACACGGATAGGGACGCCCAAACCATCGAGCCGGAAATCCAGCAATGTGCCGCCCGATTTTCCGATCCAGTTCTGCTGCATGATGAGGACACGGTCGGGCCAGCGGACAAGGTTCTTCATGTCCTCCAGCAGTCGTTCGGCGTAAGCGGTGATTTTCAGGAACCATTGCTCAAGCTCGCGCTCAACGACGGGCGTATCCTCGTGGCGCCAGCAGCAGCCGTTCACGACTTGCTCGTTCGCCAGCACGGTCTCGCACCGCGGGCACCAGTTCACCCGGCTTTTTTTGCGATACGCGAGGCCGCGCTCGTACATGCGAAGAAAAAACCATTGGTTCCAGCGGTAATATTCCGGTACACAGGTGGCAATCTCGCGCCGCCAATCGTATCCGAGCCCCAGGCGCTTGAGCTGAGCTCGCATTCGCTCAATATAGCTGAAAGTGAATTCTGCCGGGTGGCGCTGGTGCTGGATGGCAGCGTTCTCAGCAGGCAATCCGAAAGCATCCCAGCCGATGGGGTGCAGCACGTTGTAGCCCTGCATCCATTTGTATCGTGCTACCGCATCACCAATCGAATAATTCCGCACGTGGCCCATGTGAATGTCGCCGGAAGGATAGGGCAGCATTTCCAGGACGTAATATTTTTTTCGGTCCGGCGAGAGGTCCGCGTCAAAGAGCCTCTTCTCCGCCCAGATTTTTTGCCACTTCGCTTCAATTTGTTGAGGATCGTATTGAGGGTCCATGTAAGGCAGCTAGAAATTCAAAGTTCAAGTCGAAAGCACGAAGGACAAAGCGGAGCGCGGAGCTGTCCTTTAAATCCGCGGCTTTTATTTCTGCCCGAACGAAATGCCGCAGAGTTTCTGAGCAGCGAAACCCTGCGCTACCCGGCTTCCTGCTTTCTGCCGTCTCGTTTCTGGGTTTTCTTCTCCGGCCAGCTTTCGCAGCATGCGGATATTTCGTTTGTCATCGCCCGGTCGGTCCAGCGGCGTCTCACAAATGAAAGGAATCGCTCGAAGCTTCGGGTGCCCCACGATGCGTCCGAAGGCCTCCGCCCCGATGTATCCTTTGCCGATGTGTTCGTGGCGGTCGTTGTGAGAATTAAAGGCTGTTTTCGAATCATTCGCGTGAATGATTCGTACGCTTTCCAGGCTTACGGATGAGTCGAGTTGAAGAAGGGTTTGTTCTAACCCTTCGCGAGTGTGAATCGGGTATCCGGCAGCGAAGCAGTGTGCGGTATCAACGCACGCGCCCGCAGGAAGCGAACATCCCGCGCCGCGCACAATCTCCGCGAGCTCATCAAACGTTCTGCCAAGAACAGATCCCTGCCCGGCCGTATTCTCAATAAGAATCATCAGGCCGTTGAGTCGTAAGCCGTCTGCAGCTTCCTTCAAAGACTCAATGCAGGTCGCAATCGCCCCGCGTGCTGTGGTTCCTTTGCTGCTGCCGGGATGCGTGACGAGATAGTCTGCCCCTAACGCCGTGGCTCGAAGCAGCTCTCCGCGGAACGCGGCAATCGATTTCTTCCGGATGGCGGGGTCAGCAGCAGCCAGATTAATAAGATAATTATCGTGAATGACGACCGGCGCTAACTGATGCCGCTCTCGCGCGGCGCGGAACTTGAAACAGCCGTCCGGAGCCAGCGCCGTAGCTTGCCATCCGCGCGGGTTGGCGGAAAACACCTGGAATGTGTCACAGCCAATCTTCTTCGCGTGCTGGGCGGCGTTCTCCAGCCCGCTCGCGATCGACGTGTGGACTCCCACTTTCATGCATGCCTCGGGTTAAGCCTGCTTCCGATAATAACAAAAATAACAAAGGGCGTCAGAATCTGTCACCCGGCTGAGGGGCTGCAGTCACAATGAATTCGGTTCTGTGTGCGCTGAGAGAAACCGACTCTAGGCTTCCATCAGCGGCTTTGAGCCTCACTTGCGGAAGGGCTCTGCGCTTCCGCCGATGGACAGTGTCTCAAAGCTGGTTCTACCGCGCCGCATCCAGTTTTCTGAGGCGTTGGCGAATCTCAGCGGCGTCGGAGGCATTCGGCGCGAGATGAAGATAAGCTTCAAACTCGCGGCGGGCGGGCGCAACCTGGCCGGCATCTTCATACGCGAGCGCCAACTCGTGATGCGCGGCGGGCAAATCCGGCTTCAGACGTAAGGATTGCTGGCAGGCTGTGATGGCAGCGAAAAAGTCTCTTTTCGCGCGCAATGCCTCGGCAAGCCCGATGTATGCCTCAGCATCATGAGGCTTCAGCCGCAGGTAATCGTAGTAGGTTTCAATTGCTCCCGTGATGTCGCCGGCTTGCCGCAGCAGTTTGGCAAGGCTCAGCCGGGCGCCGGCGTTTTCGGGATCGGCGCGAATCGCCTCCCGAAATTCATTCTCCGCCTCACGGGTTTTTCCCAAATGCAGCCACGCTGAGGCTAGCGCCTGATGCGCAGAGGCGAGGTCGGGCGTCTGGCTCAAGGCTGCCTGCGCTTCCGAAGCCGCTTTCTGATACTCTCCCAAGTGCAAGTAGACGCTCGCGATTTCCGCGTGACCCTGCGGCCAATCCGGGCGCTGATTGAGCGCCTGCTCGAAAGCCAGTAAAGCTCCCTGCCAGTCGCCAGAGCGCTCCAGTTGGCCCGCGAGATCAGATTCGCCTTTCGCATTACGGGGCTTCAGAAGCACACTCGTGCGATAAGCCTGTTCAGCGCCTTTTGAATCGCCTTCCCGGGCAAGCAGCCCTCCCAACACCCGGAAATAATCAGGGTTATCAGGGGCTAGTCGCGTCGCTTCACGGCACTCCGCGACGGCGTCAGAAAGACCCTTGTTCTGCTCAAGCGCCTCTGCCAGTTGTTCGTGTAAGGCAGCGTCTTCCGGACGGGCACGGAGAGCATCTCGAAACGTCGGCACGGCCAGCGCGTAGTTCTTTTCGCTCAGAAGCAATTGCCCCAGCGCCGTCAGAATTTGAGGATTTTCGGGACTCAGTCCGGCAGCTTTTTTCAGCTCGGCCCAAGCCTCCTGCTCTTTGCCCGCGGTCTCAAGCACCATCGCCATCCGGTAGTGGACTTCAGCATTTTTCGGATCAAATATGAGCGCTTGATGGTATTGCGCCGCGGCTTGGGCTACGTTGCCTCCGGAAGCATATGCGTTTCCGAGATCAACGTAAGCTTCCGTGCTTCGCGGTTCGAGCTCAATCTCTTCGCGGAAGTGCTGGATGAAGGCCGGCATATTCGCTGAGACCGCGAGAGCCTCCGCCAGGTTCCGATGGTCATCATCATTCTTGGGAGCGAGCGCAGCGGCCTGCTTGAGCTCGCGGATGGCGTTCTGAAGATCGCCGGTCTGGCGCAACAATAAGCCAAGCTGCTCATGCAGCGCCGGGTTCCCGGGCTGGAGACCAGAGGCCTCCTGGTATTCTGCAACGGCCGCCGGGAGATTGCCGGCAGTCAGCTCAAGCGAGCCAAGCTCCGTGTGGGCGCGCACGTTGCCGGAACTGAGGTGGACCACGCTGCGGAACTCTCGAAACGCGTCTTTGTAGTCCCCAAGCTTACGATAGGCAATCGCGAGGGAGAGGCGGAAGGCAGGTTCCTTCGGCCGATAAGCAACGGCGATTTTGTATTCTTCGATGGCCTGCACGGTATCCCCCGTGAGGAACAGAGTATTGGCCATGTCCATGTGCAGGTCGGGATCGTTCGGGTGAAGTTGCATGGCGCGCTGATACTCATCTTCCGCCGCGCCCGTCTGGCCGGCTTCAATCAGGGCGGAGGCGAATCCTGCGTGGAAGCTCGCGGCGTTTGGAGCAAGCTGAATCGCCTTCTGCCATTCCTGAAGAGAGCCTCGAACATTGCCCGAGAGTTGGAGCTGGCCCGCATAGGCTGCATGGGATTGAGCGTCATTAGGTTCCAGCCGAATGGCCTGGCCGTACGCGGCCGTGGCTTGCGGGTATCCTCCGGCCGCGCTATAGGCGTTTCCCAACCGGGTATAAGCCGCCGCATCGTGCGGATGAAGTTTTGTCTCAGCTTCATAAGCCTTAATCGCCAGCGCTGGCTGGCCTTCCGCCAGGCACAACGCCCCGAGATCCAGATAAACGTTGGGGAGGCTCGAATTCAGCCGGGCGGCCTGCTGGTACTGTTGGATAGCTTGGGGAATCTCCTGCAGACCAACCAGTGCATTGGCCAGGTTGTAGTGCGCTGTTGCATCGTCGGGGTTCAAAGCCAAGGCCTCGCGATAAGCTCTGGCGGCATCCTTCCATTTGTGCTGATGGGCTAACACATTGCCCCGCCGGATGAAGGTCGAGACCGTAGAAGGCTCTCCCTGGGAGGCGCTAAGAGCTGAGCCAGGCCGAATGGAAGCGCCAGGTGGCGCTTTGGTTTGAGCGATAACCAGCGAGCAGGCTAACAACAGGGCGGGAACAACCCAGGGTTTTCGTTCGAGCTGCATGACTGCTCCCTGGTTTCTAGGATACACCTGAGAGATAGCGTGGACGCAAATTGGAGCTTGACGAGCGGGAGGAGGGCCTTCCGGGGCTGCTCGTTCGGAGTCCGGGGGGTGGAACATCTTTGGTTGTCAAGATTGCGTCTAATGAAATATGTTAGGAATGAGGTATAACGCCTCTTCTTATCATGGGTTACGAGGGAGTGACCATGGCAGGATAGCGCAACCGGGTAGCAAAAGTTTTATCCGGCTGCGACCGCGGAAAAGAAACGTAAAAGGTAGAAGCCAGTTTTGATTCGCGTTCGTTGCTGCGGTAAATGCGAGGGGCGGTGAGCTCGTTAAACAAGGAGGATGCAAATGACCAACGTTCGGGCCTTCATATTTCTGTTCTGTGCCTTGGGATTGGCCTGTCTTGTGCCGCAGGCCCAGGCGGGCGTTATTCGATATGCGGGAAAACAGGCCGTCATTGGAGCCAATAGCGCCACCCAGCTTGCTGCCGCAGGTGGCGCGGCAGCGGCGGGAGGGGCTGTATCTGCCGGCCATGAGACGGTGAATGCACTTCAGACGGGTGCGAACGCCGCCAAAACTGGAGTGGCCGCTGCAGCAGGAGGTGCCGCCGCGGCGGGCACCACTACCGCCGGTGCCGTGGCGGGCAGCGTGTCGGGAATAACAAGAAGTGCAAAAGCAATTCCGGAAGCTGTTGCCAGCGATACGGCGGCGGCCGCCCACAAAGCGTGGCACGTGATCTGGTAGAAGAATTCGACCTTCTCGCCCTATAACACCATTCAACCTGTCATTCCGAGGAGCCGCAGGTGACGAGGAATCTATTTTCAGGGCGAGATTCCTCGCTGTGCGCTGCATGACATGCCGCCTGCTCAGCGTGAGAAAAACGACCCCTCATCCGCCCTTCTA
>JBOGJS010000366.1:0-2063 GCA_050745365.1 Terriglobia bacterium | reverse complement strand
ATCGTCATCGTTGACCCCTGAAAAACTGCTACCAGACCTTCTTCTGCCGTCAAGGGGTTGACCGGGTAGCAATAAAGTAACCCCTCACCCGCCCTCATACCTCGGGCACCCTCTCCCCAAGGGAGAGGGCCGGGATCTCCGCTTTTAGGGGTATAGCCGTCGAGGCGTTCGAATAGAGGTCCGGTAGGGCGCACCGCCCGCTCAACTTGCCACAAGGCATCGCGCCGATGATGGCTTTGCGGCAGGAAAAGCCCCGAAGAGCGTGCCGTGGCTACCACGCTGGCTCCCACCCAGTTCAGCGCCCCCACCTCTGCCAGCATCGCCAGTTCGGGCTTGCGCAGAATAGATACACGGCTGGCCAGATCATCCATCGAGGCGAAAGGTCGCCCAGCTCGCTCCCGGATGACGGCCTCGGCTGCCTCCATTCGCAACCCTTTCACATATCTCATGCCAAGCCGCACGCAGATGGTCTCTTGATGCTTTTCCAACGTACAAAGCCACTCCGACCGCGTGACGTCAATCGGCTTCATCTTGAGCCCATGGCGTTGGGCATCCTTCACGATTGTTGCCGGGCGATAAAATCCCATCGGCTGGTTATTCAACAAGGCCGCAGTGAAGGCGGCAAGATATCGGCATTTCAGGTAAGCGCTGGCATAAGCGAGCAGCGCAAAGCTCGCCGCGTGCGACTCAGGAAAACCATAGAGGGCGAACGCGGTGATGGAATGAACGATCTCATCCTGCGTCTTTCCAGTGATGCCGCGCTGCTCCATACCGCGGCGGAGCTTCTCCTCAATGGCCTGCATGCGTTTCTCGGATCGCTTGAAGCCCATCGCCCGGCGCAATTCTTCCGCTTCTCCGCCCGTGAATCCCGCCGCGATCATCGCCATCCGAAGAAGCTGCTCTTGAAAAAGCGGTATGCCCAGGGTGCGCTCCAGAACCGGCTTCAAGGAAGGATGCGGATAGGTGGTCGGCTCGCGCCCCTGACGTCGTTTCAGGTAGGGATGAACCATATTCCCGACGATAGGCCCGGGCCGGATAATGGCGACTTCCACAACAATATCGTAAAATTTTCGAGGACACAGGCGAGGCAGGCAAGACATCTGCGCGCGGCTCTCTACTTGAAACATTCCCACTGTGTCCGCGCTTTGAAGCGACTTATACACCTCCGGGTCATCGGGCGGAAGCTGCGCCAGGTCAACTTCCTCACCATACGCCTCACGAATCAGCTTGAGGGAATCTTCGAGCACCGCCATCATGCCAAGGCCCAGAAGATCGACTTTGACGATGCCCATGGCGGCACAGTCCTCTTTGTCCCATTGCACAACCACGCGGCGCGGTTGCGTGGCCGGCTCGAGCGGCACCACAGAATCAAGCTGCCCCTGGCACACCACCATTCCCCCCGAATGTTGACCGAGATGCCGCGGCAGGTCCTGAAGACGTACGCAAAGTTCCAGGAACTTGCGGATGCGGTGGTTCCTCAAGTCGAGGCCGGCGTTGCGGAAATGGTTCTCCAGCGTATCTTTCGCATCCTGGTATTCCCACGCGCTGACCAGGCTGTTCACGTGGTCGAGCGTCTTGCTGTCAAAACCCAGAACTTTTCCCACCTCATGCGCAGCCGAACGTCTGCGGTAGGTAATGACGTTGGCCGTCATGGCGGCGCCCAGCTCCCCGTAACGGTGATAAACATACTGGATGGCGCGCTCGCGCTGGTCCCCGGAAGGCAGGTCCAGATCGATGTCCGGCCATTCGCCGCGCTCTTCGGAGAGGAACCGCTCGAAGAGCAGGTCCATTCCCACCGGATCTACCGCCGTGATGCCCAGCGCATAACAAACCGCGCTGTTCGCGGCCGACCCGCGCCCCTGGACGAGGATATTCTGCTCGCGGCAGAACCGAACGATATCCCAAACGATGAGAAAGTAACCGGCAAGGTTGAGTTTCTCGATTAAATCCAGCTCGCGATGGATCTGTTTCCAGGCGCGCTCGTGGTGGCGTCCGTAGCGATCAAAAGTCCCGTCCTCAGTACGCCGCCGCAGGAAAGACATCTGCGTCTCGCCTTCAGGGAC
>JBOGJS010000365.1:0-5941 GCA_050745365.1 Terriglobia bacterium | reverse complement strand
CCGCAGAGTTAGGAAACAACTCTGCGCTACCTGCTATCAAACCAAGCGGCAAATGAGCCAGATGATGGCGCCGAGCGATTAGGCTCCGGAGACTTCTCCCTGAAACCCGTCGCGACCGTCCGACCATATGTCCTTGAAGTCCTGGAAGCATTTCTGTAGCGGAGCGTCGAGGGAATCCAACCCGAAGTGTTCCTTCTGCCACCAGAGCACTTGAAGTAAAACGTTATGCGCCGTGATTAGGGCGGTATCCGCCATGTCATGCTGGGGGCCTCCCTCAAACGTAATCGCTCCGTCCTTTTCCTCGCGCAACAATCGGACAACTGCGGCCGCGGTACTATGCCCGCGCTCCGTGGGAATATGGTAGGAGGGGACAATCATTTTGCCGAGTGCACCGACTGATTTCGCCATAGAGACGAAATCGAGTTTGCTCCACGTGTAGTTGAGCCGTTTTGTGCCGCACTGTTCGCAATCGGTCACCATAAAACGGTTCCGCACCCTCTTGAAGTTCTCCTCCAGTTCTTTGGCCCTTTCATCTTCTGGCAGTGCACCGCTTCCGAACGTCTCCTTAATTGCTTTTGCCAGCTTGTGGTTGCTGACCCAGTAATAATCCAGGAAATCCTCTACGCGTTCGGGATGATTGTGCAAGTACGCCGCAGTAACGGCTCGTTCATACATGCCCCGGAGTATCTTCATGCCGCCTATGCCGTACCCGTTTGCGCAAAGCAACAAGACTTCCATGAAGTCTTCAACGCAGAGCCTGCCCAGGAAGAACACAACGCTATCGACGCTTCTGTCGATTTTTCCTCGCCGAAGGAACGCCGTATCGAAAGCAGCCTTAAGGTTGGGAAAGCGCTCGAGAAAGAGTCCGTGCCGTTTTGCAAATTGATCCCATTCGTCGGGCCTGCCGAAAACGGGACTCTGTTTCTCAGTCATGTCACGCGCTCCCTACTGGCCCGGGCGGCCTGAGCAAGTAGCGCAGAGTTGTTTTTTAACTCTGCGGTTTTTGGTGATTAAATCCTCATCCTTTCGTTGGCGGGTAACCTGACGCGGTCAATCCTCAAATCGGGATGCGGCAGCAGGTTTTCTTCCGGCAAGGCATATTCAGTATAACTGGACCATTCCCAATCCTCGGGACGGGCCACCAGCCCCCGTCGGACTGGGTTCCAGTGAATATATTCGACTGTTTCCTCGTATTCTTTCACCGTCCGCAGCGCCCGGTCGAAGAATCGTCCTTGCCATAACCGCCCCAACTCCCGCCGTCGTGCGTTGATCTGCCGCGTTGAGCTTACCTTGATCGATTCCATCGCTTCCGAGATCGTAGCCGGAGCACGCGGCCCGAAGATCGCGTGCCAGTGGTCGGGAAGAAACACCCAGGCCGTGAGCAAGAAACCATGCGCCTCGCGGCGGGAGGACACGAGCCGCGCCAGAATTTCGAAATCGAAATTCGACAGCCGTTCACGTGTGCGAAGTAAGTTACACGTGACGAAAAAATAGCGGCCAGAAAGATAAGGGCGGCGCAATCTCGACATCGCCCAAGCTTAAAAGCCGCAGAGTTAAAAAACAACTCTGCGCTACTAGCTGCTTTCGATTCAGATTGAGTCTTGGAACAACCCAATCCTACTCGAATACAGCCGCCCCTTTCATGGCATCAGACTCGCGCACTTTGCGATGTCTGCGGTCATGAAGAACCATAGAGGCTAAATGAACAGCGCGGGCGAGACGTGGAAGAATTCGGCGAGCTTTTTAGCCTGCTCTTTGCTCGGTTCTCTTTTGCCGCTCAGAATTTCTGACACGCGGCTCTTTGAGCCGAGCAACTTTGCAAGATCGCGCTGGCGAAGCTCCCGCTGCTCCATGAGGAACTGAATCACCTCGCCCGGCTTCGAGGGCTTGAGCGGGTAGCGTTCCTGTTCGTACCGCTCGACCAGGATGGATATCATTTCGAGCAGCGAGGTCTCTTCCATAGAAAGGCTCTCCTCGCCGCGCCCCATCAACGCTTCTATCTTTTCGATCATCCGGTCGTAGTCCGCTTCGCAGTGGATGGGCTGGGGTTGCGTTTTGGCGAGAAGCCTCCCATAAGTAAACGAGTTCATGACGGCAGTGCTCATGGTTTTTTCCAGCCTTCCCGGTCATATTCCTGGTGAGTTAGGACTTCGCGGACCCAAAGCGTCCTCACCGCATAATTTATAATTGCAATCAGCCGGTATTTGTTGCCGCCGACGTTAAACACGGTGTAAGGTCCAACCTGGTCGGCGCTGGGAAAAACTTGGCGCAGTTCGACAAAGTTCTTCCAATCCCGGCTCGATACAACCCTGTGCCAATGGTCGAGAGACGGGCGCGCGTCCGCATGGCTCCTTTTGAATTTCTCGATGGCCTTCCGACCAATGATGCGCACGTGTACCCTAAACAAAGGTTCCCATAATGGGAATGCACTGTCAATAATTATTTCTTATAGCGCGGCAATACCTGGTAGCGCGCGGTCATGCCGCCCACCATATGATCGCTAATGTGGCAGTGATAGAGTGGTAGCCACGGGACGAAGTTTGTCCCGTGGGCTTGTAATTGCGAAACCGCCAAAAGCCCACGGCACAAAAACCGTGCCGTGGCTACCCGCTACATAACTCCTGGAACTCGAATCCTGCACGCAAGCGAAGAGATCAGCGCGGAGCGATGGTATGCGCCTTTCCCATCAAAACACCGAAGATGAGAAAATGAGTCACGAGCAAGGGCGGAACGATTGCTGTGGGGAGGTAAAACGCGGCCCCTAGGCTCTGAGGATGGATATGGAAGTGCACGCCGTTGTAAATGGCCAATAACAGATCGGCTGCGCCCATTAGATTGAACACCCAAACGGCAGGCGTCGCCCAGGAAGCGTGTTTGGAAAGGGCTATCGTCGCTATGATGGCAAGCACACCGGCGACGAAGTCACCATAAGCCGCCGGAACTGCAAAGCCTGCGGGCAGCGATGATGAGACCACCCCGGGAACCAGAAGGCTGAGCCCGATGAATCGAAGGAACATGTGGGGGGAGCGACAAGCGGAACCAGCGCCTGCTCCCGGTCCCTGGCCCGCAACCACGGCCACACGTAGAGCTTCGCAAGAATCACAGAACTCAGAAGGCTCATAAGCGCGCTGAGTCCAAATATCAATTGAGTATTCATCAAATACCCCCTTATGTGGCGCCGCTAAGGCAACGGCGCCACACCACTGTTCCCGCAACGCCTGAAGCTGCTTTGCTCGCTTAAGCTGGCTCCGGGCGCTTGTGTCGTAAGTCGCTTAGCCGGATTTTGATTGCGGCCGCGCGGTCATCAAACGTGGTAAGCGGAGTCACCTCCACTTCCGTCCGCGGCCAAAGAGGAAGACTTGTAATGAGATCGTCCAACTCTCTTGCAGACTCAGCCTGCACGATCAAGGCAAGCCCGATGGCGCCGCTTATGGGCCCGCCCGCCAGAATCTTCTTTTCATCCTGGAGCTTTTTGCCCAATTCCAGCGTCGGGAAAATCACCTCCTCGATAAAGGCCACTCCTGCCTCCAGGTTCATGGGACGACGACCCTGTGGCACTAGTTTCATTTGGACTAGGTATTGGATTTCGTCTCCTCCTTTTCGTGAGATTAGGTTTCATTTCGAAAGCAGAGTTGAACCGCATTCCGCCTTTCACGACGGAAAACAACGGGCGAACGCGAGAAGCAACCGCGGCGACCCGTGAATGCGAACCTTGCGCCGCAATAGAGCCCACACGAGATTTGCCTCCTTGCGGAGGAAGCGCAGCCACGTTTGGCTGTCCGCGACGAGCCGGAAGTCGGGCGTGCCGAGGTGCCCGTCCGATACTTCGAGCTTCTTGTCTCTGATGACGACGGTGGCCTTCACTTCTTCCTGACCGGTGAACGTAAAGTGGTAGGTGGCGTTCAGTCCTTCCGATTTGCCGCGCTCAAATACGAAAGCAAGTCCGCGCAGGAAACTGCGAATCGTCCCTTGTCCTGCGAGACCATTGGACACTCGCTTCGTCTTCTTGTGCGGAAAGCGGCGTGGCACATAATCCTCAGCGTCAGAGCCGGAGACCATGTAGATGGTCTCAACCTTGTCTTGCAGCGGTTTCACGACAGCTTTGAGAAATTCCTTGCGGTCGGTCAGGAAGGGCGCGATTACATCCTCGCCCGCCGGGCAAACCGCCATGCAATATGCAGCTTTGTAGTTGGCACCAAACGACAGGCTCTGCCACATGGAAACCGTCTCCGCGCCCGATACTTTTTGCCGGTACTCGCGGGCGCTGTCGCTGTCGGCTATCTTTTCTACCCAATCGTTGAAGCCGCCCATGAACTCGCGGTAGTTGTGCGTATAGCACGCGGAGAAATTGAATTCGCCGTCAGCACTAATGGCTCCCGTAGGGCAGGCCGCCACGCACAGCTTACATTCGAGGCAGGGATTGTACGCGACTGGATGCGAATTTTCGGTCACCTCCGCATCCATCAGAACGGTCCCCAGCAGAATGAAGTTGCCGAATCTCGGATGAATGACGTTTCGGTGGATTCCCATCTGCCCCAGGCCAGCAGCCGCCGCCACAGGCTTGTGGGAAATCACCCACATCTTTGACCCCCAGCGATCAGCTTCCATGGGGAAGCCGGCCGCCCCGCCGTTGATCGCGCCGACGCCGATCTGCTCGAGCATCGAGACGATTTTGCGTGCCACTTCGTTGGTGTGGTCGGTGGTGTGGTGAAATTCCAGATTGGCAATGGAGCGAGCCGGCGTGCGGATATTCTCCCGGTTCATGCGCACCACGAAACTGATGAGCGTTTTCGTCCGGGGAAAGACAAAATCGATTTCGCGGCTTTGATCCGCGATCTCGGGCCGATGCCTCTCTACAAAACCGACGTCGTCCGCTCCGGCGTCGAGGCACACTTGCCGGAGCCAGGCGGCGTCCAGGACCTGCGCCCGTCGCGTCTCCCCAAGTGCGGCTCTTTGTTCCCGAAAGTGTCTCACGGTTGGATGCTCAGCCAGTTGCGTCATGGGCGTTTCTCCTGTGCATATAGATGTATATACACCATAATGGTTACAAAAAATCAGTGGCTCAGCGTCGCCTGGGTGATCTCCATAAGTAATGCGCTCAGTTGGCCCATTCTTTGCTCGCCGAGAGCCTTTTGCACCCGGTCCTGCGCCCGCTTCCAGTGACGCAGGGAATCCTGGTATTTCGCGCGCCCAGCGGCCGTGAGACTGAAAATTCGCAGCCGCCGGTCGTTGCCCTCCTTCGCTTGAACCCAGCCGCGCTTTTTCAACGGCTGGAGCATACGCGTCAAAGTCGTCGAGTCCAACGCGAGGAGCTTTCCCAGTTCTCCCTGGGGGATCTCGCCCGTACGGTCGAGGGCCATCAGCAGCGTGAACTGCGTGATCTCGAGTTCATCGTCTTCGAGTTCCCGGTTGTACAGGCGCGTCGCAGCCCGTGCCGCACGGCGAAGATTCGCACAAGTACAAGGCAAGAGCGGCAATGGTATTCGTTTCTCTGGGTTCCTCTCAATTTCCATACTATATGTATATACATATTATAGCGCGGGTCGTCAAGCGATTGTTTTGAAGGAGTCAGCTTCAGGGAATTTACAGCGGAAGCATCTCAATTTTCCGAGGCCCTGGAGCAGATTCAGGGCGCGTTAGACAGGAAGAATACGATTCCAGTTTTGTCTCATTGTCTGGTCGCGGCCGGGCCTCAAGGCTTGCGCGTGGCGGCCACGGATTTGGAAGTGGGGATTCGATTGTTTTGCCCGGCGCGCGAGATCGTCAGCGGATATCCCGTCCACAACAACGCGTGCCAATGATCGGGCATCAGCACGTAACCATTGAGCTTGAATCCTGGTTTCCCACGAGACGCATCGATTGCGGCGATCAGCTTTTCGTAGTCGCCCGGATGGAGCGGACCTAAGGGGCGGCGCAAATTCACCGTCACGAAGAAAATTCG
>JBOGJS010000364.1:0-4103 GCA_050745365.1 Terriglobia bacterium | reverse complement strand
CAAGGCCAAGCTCGTCAACCACGCCAACCCTGATTGGCCCGCCTGTCTTCCGCCCCCAAGCTGTACAGCCGAAGACCAAATTTCCTAATCCCGGAGCGAAGAATAGCCGGGCACTTGAAACTATGATTCAACCACAGCGGCCACGGAGTGCGCGGGCGATGACGGGCGTTGCGACCCACGCAGTTTATCAGCCTCTCCAGCCCCTGAATGTGGGTCTTCGAAGCAAGGGGGTCTCAGCAGGAACATCGTGGCCACCCGCTTACCAACCGCGTCATGTGCCCACTGTTGCTCAGGCGAAGATTACAGACAGTCAAGCGCGTGTTGATGGCCGGCAGCGCGCTGCGCCAGTACAGCCTGTTCGCGCCGCGTCAGCGCGGCCTATGCGCCTTGGCATTATTCAGAGAGTGAAGTGCGGAGAGGGAGAGGTGAAAACTGCCGCAAAAAGTGAAGAGGTTGATTTTGGAGGTGTGACCAGTTGCATGACCATCACTTGCATTCTTGAAGACGGAACCAAAGTCTCCGCGCATGAGGGACTGGAAAAAAGGGTGCCCGGTGGCGCTTATGCTGCCCTCAAGTCCGCTATAGGAACTAAAAAAGTGGCGCAGGTCTTGGCAGTCGGAGGAGGTAATTACTGGAGTCCGGGGCTCAAAACCTCCGGAGAGATTATCGGCGATACCAGCAACCTGAACTTCTTGCAGGAACAGGCGCTATTGGAAAGTAAGAGAGGCCAGCTCATCGTCGGAGCCAAGCAAGAGTTTGTTGCCAAGTTAAAAAGCGAATTTGGGACTGAGGCTGCGAGCTTTGAAGACTGGGATATGGGGACGGTAAAAATCAGTTCGGATAACAAAGTCACGCATTAACGGGTCTTCGCCTTTGATCCGGAGGGCATGTTGGCCCGCTAGAAGGCAAGCGGCGCTGGCCTGAGTTTGTGAGGTCTGCTGATTTTCATAGAAGCAAGGCCTCAGAGCTTTAAAAACAAAACTCTGCGTTACCCCTCACCAGCAGGCAGGCCGGGCGGAGCGCAGCCGGAGTTCGGATCGCAGAGTTTGACTCTCGCTACGCAAACTCGACGTTGGGTCCGGTGGGCAACTGTGTGACCTTAGTCTGGGTTGGCCGTAGCCGGCCTAGAGCTCCTTGAAAAGCCTGATCTGATATTCCTCCTTGAAGGACCACACGATTTACTTGAGGCTGTGCGGGACGTGCGGGCGCCGCTACTGCTCCCTGAGTGGCCTCTTGACGCTGGTTCAGAGTGTCGAGAAGGCGGATAAAGTAATCAGCTAACTCCCTCCACTGATTGCGACCAAACCGTCCCGCTTCCCTTTGGTTCATTGCCGAGGGCGGAGTCGCAATGTTTCTCAGCTCGAAAACGGGCCCCTGCTTGTTGCCTCTTGCGTTTCCGGGGTCGATATTCTCCATAGGGAGTCGCAGAAATCCTCCGAAATGTTGGGTAACGCCGTCAGCGGCCTGAGTAAGCACATTGTCAACAAACTGCCCACAGGAAATATCGTTTCCGCGACCAGAGGGGTTCCGGCCTTCGTCCGGTCTATTGAATAAAGCTCTGGGCGCCGTCCTGCCTGACTTCGCCAATAGACGGGTTTTGACAGCATTCGCGTTAGCGTTAAGCCAGCCGGCTTCATCACCCGGAAGCGCCCGACGGATGATCGAGAGATCGGTCCGCGAGAGCATCGCCACCAGATTTTTATCAAGCGGAGCCCGCCCGTCAACGTCATAAAAGGAGCTGCCCATCCGGAGATATTGACCCATCAATACTAGCAGCCCGAGCAGATCGTTGGGGAATACCTTCGGCGGAGCGTTCCAGCCAATTTCGTTGATCGTGCTTCGCGCGTCAACCACCGCCGCGTTCATCGCCTGGTTTACCGCATTACCCTCAGCGTATTGAATGTCTGAATGATGCTTGAGCGCAAGAAGATTGCGGGAATACTGCGCATCCAGGGTCTCAATCAGGGAAGCCAGTTGGGCAAGATCGATTCCCAAAGTACTCTGAATAGACGCATCCGTAGTCTGCAAGGGTTGATTGGGATTACCCACGAAATAGCGCCAGTTCCCCTGCGTTACGCCTGGAATTTCAGACAATCGTCTTCGGGCGCGGGGACCGACGACCATCATCTCCAATTGGTCCGCGAAATTCTTCGCGGCGGTGATGGCCGCCACGATATCTTGCCTTCCCTGATGGGTTTCCGGATCGTAGGGTTCCGTGACCAGTTCAAGGATTGAAGCGTAACGAGTTGCCTCGCCGTAACGGCCGAGCGGATGCTGCCGCTGCCACGCTCCCGTCTGGGGATTCCGATATTCTGGGGGTCTATCTGAATTCCAAAACCAGCCGCTGAGCCGCCGCTGCCAGCCTGCGCCCAACGGGCGGGGGTGGTTAGGATTCGGGTTTAGATCATAATTTTGCTGATCGGGTCCGCTCGGGGTGGGCGTATCCACCTGAGCGTTCTCATCCACGGCGATCTTCACGTGCGGCCCAACTCTGCCAATGATGGATTTTTCCGGTATCGGCCGTCCATTGTCGTCAACCAACACCATCATCTCGATTTCGAAACCAAGCTTGGGCTGGACGACCTCCTGCCGGCCGTGAGAAGGAGCGGGGCTTTTGCCCGGAGACAAACTTTGGCCAGGTGGCTTCAAGATCTCGCGAGACGTCGGAGCCCGAGTTGCTTGTTTACCAGTGGAGGCTTGCAGCGCCTCCGCGGCCCTTCTGTGCGGACGAACCATACCCTGCGGAAGCTGTGAAACTCGCCGAGCACCCACGGCAGGCATCTGGCTGCCATGCTGAATCGGCCTTTCTGACGGCCGGTTAACCTTTGCCTGAACGGTGTACGCCTGCGGTTTTATTTGCGAGTCCGGTGTGAGGGGCCGGGGCCGATATATAAGCGGCGCCTTGGGCAACTGCCCGCGCTGGCCTTGAACCGCCTGTTGGGGGAAATACAACCTGGGCGGGACGGCTGGCGCCAACGGCCTTGGCGAATAGACTGGAGGCGGGGCGGGTTTCCCCGAAGCGCTTGCCCTGGCAGGGACGCGACGTTGAATGGCCATTGCCTTGGGCAGGTGCTGAAATGCAGGATTGGCAGACGCGTGAAGTGGCGGCGGCCAGCGAGGGCGTCCTGAAGATATGTTGGCCATCAGTCCTCTGTGGCTACCTTGTGCTTTGAGACGGAGGCGTCGTTAGTGCGCGCAGCGCCATGCGGTCCGCTTCGGCTTCCAAGGCGTGGTCCTGAACTACTGCCACGCCACTGCCATACGGGTTTCGGACCCGCCCGGCCCTTTGTTGAACCACATGAGTGAGTTCGTGAGCGAGGAGCCGCTGGCCGTGAAGCGTGTTTGGATTGTAATACCCCGGCGCGAAGTGGATGTTCGATCCCCAAGTAAAAGCAATCGCTCCAATTGCCGGAACCTCAGACCCCACGTGGATTCGCACATCGGAGAAATCTGCTCCTAATGCGGACTCCATTTTGGCCTGTACCTCTTTCGGCAGCGGCCAGCCTCCCGCGCTTTGCTGAAGATTCACGCGAAACGCCTCAACGCCCGCCGTCAATTTTGGCTGAATCAGGTTGAAGGGCGGAGTCCCAGCCGCCGCCTTTTGCTGCAGGGATGCGTTGGCCCGTAAGCGGCGAGGTAAATTCTGCTTGAATTCAGCCTGAATTGCGCAGGAAATACGGGAAAGAGTTGGAAGCACATTGACGAAGGCGCGTGGCGCCCTGGCAGGCTGCAGACTGGATGTATTTTCCGGAAGCCGCGAAGGACGCCGTCCTGACGCAGTTCTCAAATCCGCCGCAGGCAGCATCACCACCGGCTTGCACACTCGATTTTGCCTTGTACGCGGGTTTGAAGGGTCGAGCCGAGTTCGGGTCATCGGAGGACGCCTATTAAATGAAAGGTATATACCGATGTGATAATGACATGGTAATATACTCGTGTCAAGCGCCGTTTTGTAAGTGCTCGTCAAGGCCGGATTTGCTGCAGTTGTACCGCTGCGTTCGGCCTGATTACTGAAAGCTAAAGAAGCGATTGTGAAATGTGATGAGCCGCGTTGAATAAATCCTTATGGCCACATTCGGCTGGCGTAGCGAGCGTTCGGTAGC
>JBOGJS010000363.1:0-19122 GCA_050745365.1 Terriglobia bacterium | reverse complement strand
GCGGACCCGAACAGCGCAGGTCCGCGCTACACCTGTCATGCCCCAGATTGGCAGCCAAAAGGCTGTGGGCGCTCAGGATGACAGTTTCCGGCGTTTTTGAGCAACCTGCTAAACTGGCGGGTCTCCGTGAGAACTGGTCCAGCCTGATGTGGAGGAAGAAGATTTTTCGCTATCAGCCATCAGCGTGAAAAGCTGAACGCTGACGGCCGATAGCTCATGTTGGGATGGATCTTCAGCCACTCGTCCGATCATCTTCCGGCTGTGAACCGCTTCTCGGCTTCCGCCCAGTTCACCACGTTCCACCACGCCTTGATATAATCACCGCGCTTGTTCTGGTATTTCAGATAATAGGCGTGCTCCCAAACGTCGAGGCCAATCACCGGGAACTTAGCTTCCATCAAGGGATTGTCCTGGTTGGCTGTAGAAATAACGTCAAGCTTGCCGGAAGCGTCCTTCACCAGCCACGCCCAACCGGAGCCGAAGCGCCCGGTAGCCGCGGCATTGAACTTCTCTTTAAACGCGTCGAGGCTTCCAAACGTGCTTTTCAGGGCCTCGGCGAGCTTACCGGTGGGTTCGCCGCCCGCTCTTGCCGCCATGATGAGCCAGAACATTGAATGGTTGGCATGGCCGCCGGCATTGTTGCGGACTGCGGTCTTGATTTGGTCCGGGACACTCGCGCAGTTGTTGGCAAGCAGTTCTTCCAGGCTTTTGCCCGCAAGCTGTGGCGCGGATTCGAGCGCCTTGTTCAAATTGTTGACATATGCGCCGTGGTGACCGTCGTGATGAATGTTCATCGTCTTTTCGTCGATATAAGGTTCCAGCGCATTCGCCGCATAGGGCAGCGGCGGAAGAGTGAATGGCATAACGCCTCCTTTGGCAGATGGTGCTGATGGCATATTTTCTCCTTTCCACTCAACTTTAACACAACGAAGACGGAGTATCTTTACGCGTCAGTTTTGGGCGCGGACGTAGCGCGGCAGGTTTACCGCGCCAGCGCTAATGGCGGCATAAAGCCGCCTCTACGCGCCCAAAACTGAGGCAGTATCTTTACGCCGAGTTACAGCTTGAGAAGCTGCCTCAGTTCATGCTCAAGGCGCAAAGATGGTCTGCGGAAGCGCGTTCCACGGACTCCTGCAGCCACTCTCTTGCCCACGCAGAATTTTTCTTACTTTCCCACCGGAGCGAGCGAGGGAATCAAGCTGAGCGCGGGCCGCGTCTGGTATTCACGAAGATAGCGACGATAAGCGGGATTGGCAGGAGCAGAGTCTTGTTGTGAGGGCGGGTAATTCGCCATTCCGCGAAAAGGCAGCGGCTCAACGCTCGTGGCAAAAGCTGTATTGGGCTCGCCATCTTTGGCGTAGCCGTCAATCGAAATGAAGAAGTCGCGCCTCCATCCCGGACGCAACGGCGGCAAATCAAGCGCGCTGAACTTTGCGGTGATTTCATCCCCGGGAGACATGGCGACGACTTGATCGTCCGTTTTCGTTAGCAATGCGCGCACCGGCCCATAACGCGTGTAAGGCCCGCGCGCCGGATTCCAAGGCGCATGAGTCATCAAATGGGCATAGTCGAAATAATCCGGCTGCCGGTGCTGAGGATCGCTGATGGTTTCGGAGAAGCCACGGTAATGCAGATCCGCGGAAACCAGCGGCAGGGTGAAGGAGGGCGTAGCGCGGGTCTCATCCGTAGTAAAAAAAATCTGGTCCCAATAGATACAAAGGTTTGTGATAATCCGGACGTGATGATCGGAAGTGAGAAATTTTCCCGTAAGGTTAACGCGCATGGTGCGGTTGGTACCGCTTGGCAGACCGACATCGGGAATTACGGTCACCCATTTCCCATCCTTGTTCCGCACCTGGAGGTAAGGATCCGTCATCTTCAGGTGATGGTTGGTCTCGAGCGCGCGCGATGCGTTCGAATCCGTCCAGAAGACCCAGCCACGCAGCCAAAGCGAGACATGCGATGGTGGCGGAAAACGGCCAAAGTTGAGCGTTAAAGAATGCATCTGGGCGAAACCCGGGATGCGGTTCCGACGAAAATCGATGAGATAGTGCCCGTCCGAGTATCGAATGAGTGGCAAGACGTTTTCGCCGCGGCCGTTCAGTGCTGAAATCGGAAAGAGCTTGTGGCGCACGAAATAGAGCTGCTGAGGAACCGGCGTGGGAGCATAAATTTCGTTTGAGTAAACATCTTCGCTTGCCGGATGATCCACCGCGAGGAGACGCAACCGGTCAAAGTAGTCCACTTCGCGCATCTCGTCCGTGAGCTGGAAGAGGTAATTTCCGTCGAATGGCTTAAGGTGGCTGCCGAGTCTCACCAGATCTTGCGGGTTCGGACGTAAGCGCGTTCCATCCGGCGCAAGCTCGCCGATGGGTGCCGCGCCCAGCACGTCGGTGAAGAACACGAATCGCTTGCCGTTCCAGACGTAAAGAAATGGGCAGGAACTCGCCAGCCGCTCGGATTCGCGCACGGTGATAGTGCTATCGGTCGAGACGTTGATGGAATTTTGCACCACCTGGTTCGGCCAGGTGACACGGACCACATCGAGCTTGGGCAGGTCGCCAGTAAAAACGCGAACTGAGCTCGCTTGTTGAGCCAGCACTTTGTCATAAAAATTACCCGCCTTAAGCTCTATGACGTCGCCAATCCCCTGCTTGTTGCTCTTGTATCCCTGGAGCTTGATGTTGATCCAATGCGGCGGCGGGCCTTGGCGCTGATAGACGAAAGCGACGCTGCTGCCCGGTACAAAGCCGAGAAGGTCCAGATTGCCGGGATGGATAAGCCAAGCAGCCCTCATATACACGTCGGGGATTCCCCCTATGCCCCCTGCGGTACCCGCAGGCTGCGGCGGAAACGGCAGCAATTTCAGCGGCGCTTCTTCGAAATGACCCAGGTGATTCAACAGCGCGTGCCAGCGCCCGTTCTTATCCCTAACCAGTAAATCGTCGAAGCCGTTTCCATCGAGATCCGCTACGATACCGAGAGTCGTAAACCAAGGTCCCGGCGGCTTGATCGCCGGCAAGCCTGGAAGGGCTTCGAAATGCGCATCGCCTTGATTGAGCAACACGCTGTAACCCTTGGGGCCAAATAATGCGAGGTCGAACTTGCCGTCGTGATTGAAGTCGCTGACCGCGCCCTGAACCGCGTGCGAATCGGCCATCGCGGGGCCGGCTTCTGCCGTGCGGTCCACGAACTTATCGCCGCCCTGGTTGATGAAGAGCATCGGAGGACCGTCACTGCGCAGAAAAAGCAGGTCCATGTAACCGTCGTTGTTGAAATCCCCAAAAATCACCTGGCGAAAGTTGCCGCGGACAGATTCGAGCCCGGCCTTGGCCGTAATGTCCGTAAATGTCCCGTCCCCGTTATTACGGTAGAGGTGCGAAACCATCGCCGGAAAAATATATGAGAAGTGGTGAGGCCTTGGGGAGAAGCGGGATGTGCAGGCATTTCCGTAGGCGGTGACCACGAGGTCCAACAAGCCGTCATTGTCGATATCCACCGCTTTCACATCGCTGTCCAACTCGCATGGATTGCCTTTCAACCCCGCTTGCTTCGTCACGTCAGTGAACGTTCCGTTGCCGTTGTTACGATAAAGCGTGAGGCCACCGAGGCCGGCGATCACAATGCTCGGGTGTCCGCTGTTGTTGTAGTCCACAAATTCCATCGCGGCGCTGATTTTCGGTCCCCAAACGCCTGCCTGCGCGGTCACGTCGGTGAACGTTCCATTGCCATTGTTCCGAAGCAGATGATTGACGCTGTCTGCGGTTCCTCTGTTCGCCAAATAGATATCCGGCAAGCCGTCGCCGTTGTAATCTCCTACTGCGACCGACCAACTCAGGGACCGCGGAGCTACCGGGCCAACAGATTCCGGACTGGAGAAACGGGGGCTCGGGGCGTAATAGGCCGGCAGCACTGGAGACTTGGGCGTCTGAAACACAATCCCTTTGGGCATTTGGGCGGCTGCGGGCGTAATGGGAGCCGTAGCGATTCGCACCTTCCCGTACTTCCCCGCTTCAAGCGCCGGGACTTGCATAGAAACATTGGGCACTTTATTGCGCGTCGCCATGTTCAGCTTCAAGTATTTCTGCGCCTCCGCCGGCTGCTTCATACGGCTCAGAATAGTGAAGCAATGAAACGTAGCGGCCACATAGAAGTTTCTTCCATTCGCGTAGCCCATACTGACGATACGCTCGAAAGCGCTCAGCGAAGGCTCCAGCTTATGCTCGGCGAAATAAACGTCTCCCAGGTTGAACCACGTGGCGACGTCGTTCGGGTTTGAGGCGAGTACGCGCCGCAGCGCAGCTTCGGCCAACGGATAACGCAGCTCGCGCTTGTAAAGAATGCCCAGGTTGTACTCCACGGCCACGCTGCGAGGCGCCATTTCTTTGGCGGTATTGAGTTCTTCGAGAGCCTCGTCGAGCTGATTCGCCTGGATCAGCGCCTGCCCCAAGTCCAGGTGGTCGAGTGCCGCGGCATGGCCGCTAGCAGTGACCTGCTCGAACTCAGCCACTGCTTCCGTATACTGGCCTTGCTCGTAATAGGCTTTGCCAAGACTGCGGGCAGTCTGAACTTTGGCGGGGGTCAGCGGTGCGGCCTGGGCAGTGATTAAAAGCACGCCGGCAACTGAGAGAAGCAAAACACTCGCGGCGAGAAACCGCTTTGGGAACGTTGAGCCCACAGACATCGGATTATACAGCCTGACCGGCGGAGAGCTTTTCAGGCTGACGGACTCCACCGTCCTGACTGGCGTCCGGGGAATTCGCGGTAGCTCATCAGTTTGATTCCGCGTTCTTCGACGAGGCGCTGAATTCGGGGGCTGGTATAAGCAAGTGTCTCGGCAGCGCGAAGCCTGCCCACGCCCAGCGTCTGCACATCTTTGGGCGCAAAGTGGATGAGAGCATCATTTTCAATTGAGGGGTAACCGGGATGAGCGATCAGGAGAGTGACTCCCGGCTTGAGGTTTCCCAGGAGTTGGGCCAGGAGCTTCTCCTTTTCTTCCGGAGCGACAGAGTAGATCCCGAAGTCGTCGAGCTCACGCTCGCCCAAAAGGCAGGAAGCCGGAATTTGATAATCCTTGCTGATTCGCTCCACGATGGGCCGCATTTTAGGGTGGTACGGCATGATGTAGTGAGTATCGATGTAATCCACCTTCACGCCCTTCTTTTTGACAAGGTTAACCTGGGCGCGAAATTCTTTTTCCACCTCGGCCATATCGGGGTTGTGGGACCAAAACTCATCGGGCGAGCGATGGAGGAATCCATCCTCATCCACCAGCGTCCGAACTTCGGAATATGGCAGCACGGGACGCCAGCGGTACCCTCTCCATTCTCCGATGAACCCCATGTGCACCCCAAAGCACAGCTCCTGATGTTCCCGCGCCATCTGCGCTGCTTCCTCGAACCACGGCGCAATCACGAGAATAGCGGCCGACCTGATAATCCCAAAGCGCAGGGAATCCAGAATGGCCAGGTTTCCTGTATGCGTGTAACCCATGTCATCGGCGCGGGTAATGAGAATGATTTCCTTGTTGTCGTTCTCCATCGTTTTCTCCTTCCACCGCTTTCTTTTGAACCACGAAACATGCATCGCCGGGTCTTCTCCCCGGCATCCAACGCCCCACTCGCTAGAAGATGTGAATAAAACAACGGCCACTGTCATCCAGAGCGTTCACAGCCCTCGGCTGCGAATCATGGGGCATGACAGGTGTAGCGCGGACCGGCGCTGTTCAGGTCCGCGGCTTTTTGCGATCTTCGGGCAAAGGCCGCAGACCTCAAAAGCGGAGGTCTGCGCTACCCGGCTCTGAAGGGCGGCAGTCGATTTTATGCTGGTTAGCTCACGCTCAAAAGGATGACCGCCACAAAGCCCAAAACCACTCCGGCAGCGCTCAAGCGGCTTATCCTTTCGTTGAACAATGCCCAGCCCACCAGCGCCACAATGAGAATCGATCCACCAATCGCGACCGGAAAAACAATGTTTCCCGGCACGCGCAAATCAAGCGCCATCGCCATGGTGACCTGTCCGCCGATGCTCAGAATCGCTATCAGCGCCCCCAAGCCCGCTTCTTTCCTGCCCAGACGAAATCCCTTAAACAACGTCGGGATTAACAGGCTGGCTAAGCCTGCGGCGTACCACACGGTCAAATAGGGGAATTTGACGCTTCCGGGAAGTTGCCACCCGGTAAGCATCTTGAGCCCAAAGGAGCTCATCCCATTGGTGAGAAGGATAACGATCATCAGCAGGAACCACATCAGTCAATCACCTTTTTCTGCTCTTTTGCCTGTCGCTGTTCCACCTTCTGGCCCCAGAACAACAAGAAGACGGCCAGGAGGGCAAGCGCAAAGGCAATCATTTTGAGAGGCGTGAGCTTCTCGTTGTACATCCAGATGGAAACCACCGCCGGAACACCTGCGGAGAGATTCATCATCAGCCAGCCCACCGTGACTTTCCCGATCTCAATCGACATCTGAAAAGCAAAATATGCTACTGCTCCACAAATTCCGAAAACGATCGCGATCGCGATGGCCTTACCCGGCAGGTGGGATTTCGATTGGAGACTAGCGCTCCGCAGAAACATCAGCAAGGTTGCCCAGGCCAGAAGCGAGATGACGAGAGCTGCCGCATTGCACTTCTTCCGCTCTGCCAGCTTCGATACACAGCCGAGCAGCCCAAAGGAGACGGCGCTTGCAAAACAAAAAAGTAGACCCATTTTTTCTCTCGTGCTACTCCGCGGCTGAAAAGCTCCTTGTATGCCATGCTGAGCCGGGTAGCGCAGACCTCCGTTTTGAGGTCTGCGGTTTTTGCCTGAAGATCGCGAAAAGCCGCGGACCTGATCCGCGCAGGTCCGCGTTACTCCGCGGCTGAAATTATTCCCCTCAGATCATTCACTGCAATCGTTTTTTTCGGCTCAAACTGAGGCGACCCCACGTACTTCAAAAACGTGTCGAGCATATAGTCAGCTTCTGGCTTGCCAGACATTACGTCAAACCCACTGGCAAGCAGCCGGCCGCTGCCAACGCGCGTTTCGAAAACATTCATTAAATAACTCGTGCCTCGGGACGCCGAGACATCAACCTGGCCCGACCACGGTGGGGTTTTTTCAACCGGAATCACAAACGGCCCTGAGCCGAGCGTAAGCGCGAGCGGCTCAAAGCGATTGGCTAATCTTTCATTGAGCTCCACGGCTTCATGGAAGAGACGAAACAGCGCTGGATTCGGTAATCCGCCATCGGTTGGAAAGCTGCCAAACGCCTCGCTGTCCGCCAATGCCGTACCGCGCTGGTTGCCGGTCGGGTACCACCAGCCGAGCCGCGCTCCCACTTTCTGTGCCGAAAAATCCGCCAGGCCTAGCAGCAATACCTTTCCTCCCGCATTGAACAGCGAGAAGGCATTTCGATCGATGCGGTCGGTGATGAGAACCTCTTCCGGATGGTGATGCTGGTGGGCAAAATCCTTATGCACCTGCTTCAAGCCGGGATAAAATGCTTGAAGCTGGTGGTAGATCGCCTCGGTGGCCGACGCTCGACGCAATTCTCGGCGGGCTCGAGATGCCGGGAAACAGTAAAATTTCCAATCATTCCTGACGTTCCGGTTTTCAATTTGCACCCGCAGACTCAGTTCCAGGGGGCTGTCCAGAACCGGCATGTGAAACTGGAGGCGGCCCATCTGCGTGAGAGTTCCCTGCGACACGTTGACGTTTTCGAGTTGCCCTTGCGAGTAGGTTTTTCCTGTGCCTTCCAAACTCCACGAAACCGTGGAATCCGTGATCGCATTCTCACCGAAATTCGCACAGGAGAGCGTGTGGGAAACCGCATCGCCGGAGGTGAAAACGCGGTCTACGCCGTAGGGAGAAAGGTCGGGAAGAAGTAAAGCCGTCGCGCTATTGAATTGGCGGAAATACGCAGCACTGCTGTGCTTGGGCCGCCAGAAGAGATCGAACAGTCCTTGCGGCATCAAGGCCAAAACGTCAACGACGGTCCAGTAATCATAGCCATCCACACCCGGAACGGACCGGGCATCTTCTAAGCCGAGCTTCTGGTAAATCGACTGAAGCTTATGGCCCCCCTGAATCGCTCGTTCGACTAACGACCAATCCAAGCCGAGTTTCTGAAGCTGTTCTTTCACTGCTTCTAAATGAAACGGCGAAACGACCGCTCCGGTGAAAAGCGGCTCGAGGCGAGGATCGGGCGGGCCACTGAGGTTGAGATACTCATGCAGGACCACGGGCATCGTCCCTTTCACATCCTGCTCGTGAATGGGAACATTGGTGGGTCCACTTCTGAAATCCGAGATGCCTTCATAGTTGGTTCCACCATCCTGGTGAAGTACAAGTCGGGTAGGATCGAGTAACTTGGCGAATCGGTAGAGCGTCCGGCGATATCCTTCCTTGTGGTATCCTTCGTTGCCCATGGAGTAAGTCGTCAAAGAAACATAGCGCCGGTAGTGGTGGCAGAGTTCATTCAAGTCATCTAAAGGCTGGTACGGACCGGGCGGGGAAGGCCGGATGCCCTCGTAGGGAAGGCCCGCCTGGATCATGATTCCTACTTCGTCGGCCGCCTCGAAATATTCAGGAGTGTCAACGTGGGTGTGTTGACGGATGTAATTAAATCCGTAGGAGTGAGCAAGCTCCAGATGCTGCTTGTGATATTCCCGCGAGGGTGGCGATGAAACCGTGAGTGGATAAATATAATCATCCCCAAATCCCCGGAAGAAGTATCGCCTCCCGTTTAGAAAGAAATCCGGCCCGCGACGCTCGATCTTGCGGACGCCGAATCGCTCAACCCAACCGTCGATCTCCTTGCCGCCCTGCTCGAGTTGAACTTCGGCTCGGTAAAGGAACGGATGCTCCGGGCTCCAAGACCTGAACGGGTTGAGGTCGATGGGAACGGTAAGCTCAGCAGCGCGGGCGTAGACGCCGTGCGGCGTCCCTCCCATCCTTCTCCTCATGGGGAAGTCGGGGAAAGAGTTCATCGTCACTTCCGCTTCGCCCGCCTGGTTTCCCTCCGGCAGCGTATAGACCTGAACCACGATGCGATAATTCACTGCACCCTGCTTGTGCCATGGCGGTCCCAGCATAACCTTGAGCAATGCACGACGGTTATCAAAGTCTGGCCTTACCCAGACGTCATCCAGATAAGCCTGTGAGGTGGCCTCCAGCTCTACCCCGCGGTATAAACCTCCAAACTGATCACGCCAAACTGCCCCTCCCTTGCGGCTGTTCAGCTTGTTGTCCACCCGCACGACGACGCTGTTTTCTCCCTCTTTCAGGAACGGCGTTACCTCAAATTTAAAGCCTCCGCTGGTGTAGTTATGCAGAGAACCGAGATATTTCCCGTTCACCCAAAACCAGCCTTTCGAATCTACGCCGCCAATCTTGAGCCAGGTCCGTTTGCCCTCCCATCCCGCCGGAATGTTTCGAGTTTTGCGATACCACGAGATTCCCACATATTCATGACGCAATGGAACCCTTGCGAACTCCCGAGCGGTGGAATGACTGATGCCCGGCTTCCCTATGCCTTCGGCTTCCCATGCGCCAGGAACGTTAATGGTTCGCGTAAGCGAATTTTGTTCAGGCCAGTGGGTTGGGGAAAACCATTCCGCCGTAAAACCCTCGTCGTTCGGGTCAAGCGAAAAATCCCATTCGCCATTGAGAGAAAGCCACGGGCGCGCCTTTGAACGGAAAACCGGATTGACCACGGCGGGGGAAGGGGCGGTTCGCGTAAACCGTTGAGCCAGGCCGCTCGTCGCCGCAATCAAGACACTGGCAGGAAGCTCAAGCAGAAAATCTCTACGGCGCATCGCGTCACCTCTAACAGCTTTGTGAAATTGTCATCCTGAGCATCCACAGCCTTTGGGCTGCCAATCTGGGGCGTGACAAAGCGTAGCGCCGAGTTGTCCTTTAACTCCGCGGCTTTTGTTTATGCCCGAACAAAATGCCGTAGAGTTTCTGAGCAGCGAAACTCTACGCTACCCCGCTTATCGAAAAAGCTTCGAGTGGGTCTTCCTGAGCCGTAGCGAAGGGTCCCTGTTTATGCTTCCGACGAAACCCAACAATATATCACCGAATTTCCAGGTCAACCAAACGGATATCACGAGGACGTCTTCGCCGAGTTGACGACGGAGAGAGTTATGCCTACTATTTCTACGAGTGAAGGTTCGCGATGCGGTTCGGATGCTTGAAAAGGATGGTTGGTATCTGGTGAGGACGCGTGGTAGCCGTCACCAGTACAAGCATCCAGTTAAAAAGGGCGTAGTCACGGTGCCCGGAACGGGCAGCGATGACCTCGCTCCCGGTACGTTGAACAGCATCCTCAAGCAGGCTGGGGCTGAAGGAATGAGAAAATACTTGATCGTTGTTGAGAAAACCTCTACTGGCTTCTCGGCGTACTCACCGGACCTCGAGGGCTGTGTGTCCACCGGCCGAACGCTCGAAGAGACAGAAAAGAACATGCGCGAAGCCATCGAGCTTCACCTCGAAGGCATGCGTCTCGAAGGGCTGCCTGTGCCTGAGCCTCACACTTACTCGTCCTATGTGCAAGTGTCGGTGTAAGCGGAAGCGCAGACTTTGCGCGTTTCGAAGTGCCCGGTGACGGTGCATCGTTACTTCAGGCGCGTAGTCCCCATCAGATGCAAATCAATCGAGCGGGCGGCTTTGCGGCCCTCAGCGATGGCCCAGACGATGAGTGACTGGCCGCGGCGCAGGTCGCCCGCGGCAAAAACGCCGGGGAGGGAGGTCATGTAATTTATATCCGTTCGAACGTTACCGCGGGCGTCCAGTTCGATGCCGAGTTGCTCGATCGAGCCCTTGCGCACCGGGCCCAGAAAGCCCATGGCCAGCAGAATGAGTTCGGCCGGCATCATAAAGTCGGTGCCGGGAATGGGCTCGAATTTCGGTGGCGGACCCACGCGGATTCCGTGCAACTCGCGCACGTTGCCGTTTTCATCTCCCGTGAACTTCGTTGTGGCCATGGACCAGTGGCGGTCGCCACCTTCTTCGTGCGAGCTTTCGGTGCGCAACTGCAGCGGCCAAAGCGGCCAAGGAGTGAGTGGAGAGCGTTCGAGCGGCGGTTGGGGCAGCAATTCGAATTGGCGGACGGATTTAGGTTTCTGGCGATGGGTGGTGCCCAGGCAGTCTGCGCCGGTATCCCCACCGCCAATGATGATGACGTTCTTGCCCGTGGCTAGAATCTGGCCCTCCACCTTGTCGCCGGCGTTCACCTGGTTCTGCTGCGGCAGAAACTCCATCGCGAAATGAACGCCGTTGAGTTCACGGCCGGGCACGCTGAGGTTACGGGGCTCTTCAGCGCCGCCCGCCAGCAGCAGCGCGTCATAATCTCTCCTCAGGTCTTCCACCGGGACGTTCCCGCCCACGTGGGCGCGCGTTTCGAAGCGCACACCTTCGGCGATAATCTGCTCGAGCCGCCGGTCCACAATCTCCTTTTCCAGCTTGAAGTCGGGAATGCCATATCGCAGCAAGCCGCCGATACGATCCGCTTTTTCGAAGACGGTGACCGCGTGTCCGACGCGATTCAATTGCTGCGCCGCCGCAAGCCCGGCGGGGCCTGAGCCAACTACAGCGATCCTCCTGCCGGTCCTTGTAGCAGGCGGTTCCGGCACAACCCAGCCCTCGCCGAATGCCCGCTCGGAGATTGTCTTTTCGATCAGCTTGATGGCCACCGGAGGCTCACTGATGCCGAGCACGCACGCCGCCTCGCACGGCGCGGGACAAATGCGCCCGGTGATTTCAGGAAAGTTGTTCGTGGAGTGCAGGCTGCGAACCGCTTCCTTCCACCGGTCTTTATAAACCAAGTCATTCCAGTCAGGAATAATGTTGTTCACCGGGCAGCCGGTGTGGCAGAAAGGAATGCCGCAATCCATGCAGCGTGACGCCTGCGTGCGCACTTTTTCATGCGAGAACGGATGGTACACTTCGAAAAAGTCGCCCAACCGTTCCTCAACCGGCCGGCGATCTGGCATCTCACGCGTATATTCTTTGAAACCGGTGACCTTGCCCATCTATCCCGCTATCTGAAAATCCATCCTCTTGGCTTCTGTAACCCGAAGCGACGCGTCAAGAATTTCTACCGAAACCAAGTTCCCTCCTTCGTCATAGTCGAGGATGACGCCCGGCTTGTCCTCATCGCTCTCCGCCACGATGACATCCTCCTTGAGAACAAGGCTGAGCGTGTCGGTTTTCGGATCATAACTGGCTTTCATAGCGATTCTCTCCAGTACTTCACAAACTTGCTGGTCCGGTAGGCGGTAACCACCTCCGCGGGCCGACGATCTATATCAACAATGACTCTCAACAAATAAGTCTTCCCCGCTTCGCCCATCCTAACTCGACTCTGAAGCACTACACGACCCGGATGAAGCTCTATTCTCTGTTCCGGCGACGACAAAACCGGTTGGATAATTTCCTCGGTCAGGCCTCGCCGCCTCAATTCGAATGCGCAATGCTCGGTTATGGCATACTCAGGCACGCGGTAAACCCGCCCCTACACATTATGCGCCGCAAGCACGCCTTGCGCAGGCCCGCGCGGAACGCCGAGCACCCGCTTGTATTCGTGCGGAAACACCTTCACGAACTTTGGCAGCATGGTTTCCCAGTTGTCGAGGATCCACCTTGCATGAGGGCTGCCGGTCAATTCCCCGTGGCGGGAGATCAGATCCACAAGCATTTCCGCATCCTTCGGGTCCGTTACCGGCTCCAGGTCCACTTCTCGGGGGTTGCACTTCACCCGGCGAAAGTCGCCCGTCTCATCCAGCACGAAGGCGAGACCGCCCGTCATGCCGGCGGCAAAATTGCGGCCCGTCTTACCCAGCACCACCACGAGTCCCTTGGTCATGTATTCGCAACCATGGTCGCCGACGCCTTCCACCACCGCCCTCGCGCCGGAGTTGCGCACAGCGAAGCGCTCGCCCGCCATACCGTTAATAAAGGCCTCGCCGCTGGTCGCCCCATAAAGGCAGACGTTGCCGATGAGAATATTTTCCTCGGCCACAAATTCCGACTCGCGCGGCGGAAAGATGATGAGCCGGCCGCCCGAAAGGCCTTTGCCCATGTAATCGTTCGCTTCTCCTTCGAGCGTCAGCGTGACGCCCTGGACAAGAAAGGCGCCAAAGCTTTGTCCTGCCGAGCCGGTGAAACGAATTTGAATCGTATCGTCGGGTAGGCCCTCGGAGCCGTAACGTCGCGCGATTTCCCCGCTCAGCATCGCGCCGACGGAGCGGTGTACGTTGCGGACGGGCAGGCTCAGCGAGACCGGGGAGCGGCTTTCGACGGCTTCATGCGCATGCTCAATCAGACTTACATCCAGGGACTTTTCAATGCCATGATCCTGTTTTTGCGTCGCGCGGCGGCCCACGTGGGCGGGCACAGGCGGGTTATAAAGCACCGAAGAAAGGTCCACGCCTTGCGCCTTCCAATGGTGCACGTCCTTCCGCTGGGTGAGGCAATCGACGCGGCCCACCATTTCGTCGACCTTGCGGAAGCCAAGTTGGGCCATGATCTGGCGCAGATCTTCAGCAACGAAGAAGAAATAGTTCACCACGTGCTCGGGCTGCCCGGTGAACTTTTTGCGCAGCTCGGGGTCCTGTGTGGCCACGCCCACCGGGCAGGTATTCAGATGGCACTTGCGCATCATGATGCACCCCATCGCGATGAGCGGCGCGGTAGAGAATCCGAACTCTTCGGCGCCAAGCAGCGCGGCAATGGCCACGTCCCGACCCGTCTGAAGTTTTCCGTCCACCTGGAGGCGCACGCGGCTGCGCAGGTCATTCATCACCAGCACCTGCTGCGTTTCTGAAAGGCCCAGCTCCCACGGAATGCCTGCATGGCGGATAGAGCTGACAGGCGAGGCGCCCGTGCCGCCATCATAGCCGCTGATCAGGATCACGTCCGAGTGCGCCTTGGCCACACCCGCCGCCACCGTGCCTACGCCAACCTCGGCCACCAACTTCACCGAGACCCGCGCGAAGGGGTTTGCCATCTTCAGGTCGTAAATCAACTGCGCCAGGTCTTCAATGGAATAAATATCGTGATGAGGCGGCGGTGAAACCAGGGTCACGCCGGGAATGGAGTGTCGTACCCGCGCGATCACCTCGTCCACTTTGTGACCGGGCAACTGGCCGCCCTCACCGGGTTTCGCGCCCTGCGCGATCTTGATTTGAAGATCGTCCGCATTGACAAGGTAATTCGTGGTAACCCCAAAACGGGCGGAAGCTACTTGCTTGACGCGGCTGCGGCGCAGGTCGCCGTTCGAATCGGGCTTGAAGCGTGCTTCGTCTTCCCCGCCCTCGCCCGTATTCGACCGGCCGCCAATGCGGTTCATGGCGATGGCGAGCGTTTCGTGGGCCTCCTTGCTGATTGAGCCAAAGGACATAGCGCCTGTCGCAAAGCGCTTCACAATTTCGGAAGCCGGCTCGACGTCCTCCAGGGGTATCGGCGGTCCGGCGGGCTGGAGGTGAAACATGCCACGCAGCATCATCAGGTCACGGTTCTGGCGGTTGACGGTATCCGCGAACTCGCGGAACGTCTCAAACCGGTTCTGCCGCACCGCGTGCTGAAGTTTGCTCACCGTCTCCGGGTTCAGCAGGTGGCGCTCGCCGCGCACCCGGAACTGGTATTCGCCGCCCACCTGAAGCTCGGTTTCCGATTCACCGGGCGGCTCCATCGCAAACTGGTGCTTCACCAAGGCTTCCCGGGCAAGCACTTCCATCCCCCCGCCCTCAATGCGTGAAGCGGTGCCCGTAAAGTAGCGCTCCACAAGCGAGCGGTTCAAACCGATGGCCTCAAAAATCTGTGCGCCCTGGTAGCTTTGAAGCGTGGAAATGCCCATCTTCGAAAACGTCTTGAGCAGCCCTTTATCCACGGCCTTCATGAAACTCTTCATCACCTTGTCAAACGTATATTCGCGCGGGAAGTAGCCATCCTTGTGCATGTCTTCCAGCGTCTCGATGGCGAGATACGGATTCACCGCGCTTGCGCCATACCCCAGCAGCAGCGCAAAGTGCATCACCTCGCGCGGCTCGCCGGACTCCACAATCAGCGCCACCTGGTTCCGCGTCTCTTCGCGCACCAGGTGGTTGTGCACGGCGGAAAGCGCCAGCAGGCTCGGGATAGGAGCGTATTTGCTGTCGATGCCGCGGTCAGAAAGAATCAGCAGCGTGTACCCGTTCCGGATGGCGAGCGAAGCGCGCTTCGACAAGTCGTCTACCGCTCTTTCGAGCTCCTTGACGCCACCGTCTACCGGGAAGAGCATGGGCAAGGTCGTCGCGAGGAAATCGCCCCAGTTCACGCGGCGGAGCTTTTCCAGGCGCCAGTTGGTGATGATGGGGTGACGCAGCTTCAAGGTGTGGCAGTTGCGCGGCGATTCTTCGAGCAAGTTGCCCTCGCTGCCAATGTAGCTGTTGAGCGACATCACGAGGTCTTCGCGAATCGGGTCAATGGCCGGGTTCGTTACCTGGGCGAACATCTGCTTGAAGTAGTTGAAAAGCAGTTGCGGCTTATCCGAGAGGCAGGCGAGCGGCGTATCAATCCCCATCGAACCCACCGGCTCCTCACCCTTCATGCTCATGGGCCCGAGGATAAACTTCAGGTCCTCATCCGTATAGCCGAAAGCGCGCTGGCGCATAAGGATGGTTTCGTGGTTCGTTGCCCTGACGTTCGAGGGCGCGGGAAGATGATCGAGCGTAATGTGATTCTCTTCCAGCCATTTTCCGTAAGGCTGACGCGAGGCCAACTGTTTCTTGATTTCATCGTCCGAAATCAGGCGCTTCTCGACCGTGTCCACCAGCAACATGCGTCCTGGCTCGAGGCGGCCTTTCACGCGCACCGTCTCCGGCCGCACCGGCAAAACGCCCGCTTCGGAAGCCATAATGACGAGGCCATCGCTCGTCACTAGATAGCGGCCAGGGCGCAGCCCGTTGCGGTCGAGCTTCGCGCCAATCACCCTGCCGTCTGTAAAGGCTACGGCGGCTGGGCCGTCCCAAGGCTCCATCATAGATGCATGGAACTCATAAAATGCGCGGACGTCTTTCGGCATGGTCGCGTCGTTGTCCCATGCTTCCGGGATCAGCATCGAGAGCACGTGAGGCAGGCTGCGTCCGGCGAGCGTGAGAAGCTCCACGGCGTTATCCAGCATGGCGGAGTCGCTGCCGCCCGGCGTGATCACCGGCATCAATTTCTTGATGTCGTCTCCAAATAAGGGCGAGGCCAGCAGGGATTGACGCGCGTGCATCCAGTTGACGTTTCCGCGCAGAGTGTTGATTTCGCCGTTGTGGCAGATGTAGCGGTAAGGATGCGCCAGATGCCAGGTGGGAAACGTATTGGTTGAGAAGCGCTGGTGCACCAGGCAGACCGCGCTCATTACTTCCGTATCCGAAAGTTCTTTGTAAAAGTGCGCAATCTGCGGAGCAAGCAGCAGGCCTTTATAAACGATGGTCCGCGAAGAGAGCGACGGGATGTAAAAGCTGCTTTTCTCCTTCAGCTCGCTCGCCGCAATCTCGTTTTCCACGCGCTTGCGGACGATGTAGAGCTTGCGCTCAAGCGCATCCTGGTCCATCCCCGGAGCGCGGCGAACGAAGATTTGCTCGATGTACGGCTGGGTGCTACGGGCGATGCGGCCAATGGAGTTAGCGTCCAGCGGCGTGTCTCGCCATCCCAGAACCGAAAGACCCTCCTGCGCGACAACCTTCTCCAGGATGCCTTCGCAAAGCACCCTTTCCTGCCGTCCCACAGGCAGAAAAACCATGCCCACCCCGTATTCACCGGGCGCGGGAAGAGTAAACCCGCGGCGCGAGCATTCGCGGTCAAAGAAGGCATGAGGAATTTGAATGAGGACGCCGGCACCGTCGCCGGTTTCAGGATCACAGCCGCAGGCGCCACGATGCGTCAGATTGATGAGTACCTGGATGCCCTTCGAGATGATCTCGTGCGATTTTCGACCCTCAATGCTGGCGACAAAGCCGATACCACAGGCATCGTGCTCATTCCGGGGGTCATAGAGACCCTGAGCAGCGGGCAGACCGGCGGAGGTGGGAGCGCGATCGTCCTTCCTCCCATTACGACAGCGGACCTCTGGCCCCTTCCTCATCAAATACACCTATGCCTTTGAGAATACGCCACTTGCTGGATTATGCCCTGTTTTCAGAGGTTTTGGAAATCAATGTTTTTTATGCCCACCATAAATCCGAAGTCATCAACAAGTCTACGACGGCTGTACCGGCCGCGCTGAAATACATGTGCGACCAGGAGCAGCATCATGGTATGGTTTCGTTTCAGGAGGAATTGATTGTATTCCTGAGGCGAAACGGAATTGTGTGTGATGAGCGATGCATCTGGGAGTAGCTTCTGCCGCCCCCTCCGGGGCTTCGGGATTCGGCTGCTCTCCTTTCCCACGGCTAAACGCCGTGGGCTACTCTCTGGCGGCCCTTTCGGGGCGCCACATGTACAAACTCCACCCACGGAGTTAAAGGCAAATCCGCGCTTGAATCCGAATCGGGGATAGGCCGGAATTGGGAATAGGGAGTTAATTTCCGAGGTGCCTGAGCTTCCAGGACTTCCTGGCTTCGTCCTTGCTCTCCCCGCCGCTTTCCAGGCATCGCACCAGGCCGCGCGCTCCAAGGCGCGCCGGGGTAAGCTTTGGATACCGACATAAAATTGGTCGCATATCAGTTCGTCATTTCGCTTTGCGACGCTTGCCAAGCATGAAAAACGACCCCTCATCCGCCCTCCGGAGTTTACCCTGAGCGGAGCCGAAGGGTCGGGCACCTTCTCCCCAGGGGAGAAGGTGGGGAGCGTAGCGACCCGGATGAGGGGTCTTGATCGAAATTTTCGAAGCGGGGCACGCGTGCGATACGCGCCGGTTATTGCGCCTGCCTTTGCAGCATTAGGCGTGGCAATTCGAGGTGATTTTGATGGCTGACGTTGTGACTTTTGGCGAGGCAATGATTCGACTTTCGCCACCACATTTCCGACGGCTTGAGCAGACGTCTTCGCTCGACGTCGAAATTGGGGGAGGCGAGCTTAACGTGGCGGTGGGTGTCTCCCGTCTCGGCCTGAAGAGCGCGTGGGTTTCCCGCCTCCCGAAAAATGCTCTGGGCCGACTGATCGAGAATCGCGCCCGGCAGTGCGGCGTGGATACTTCGGAGGTTCTCTGGACCCAGACTGGCCGGGCAGGTCTTTACTTTGTGGAGTTTGGTGCCGCGCCGCGCCCAAGCTCTGTGCTCTATGACCGAGCGAATTCCTCAATCAGCGCCATCAAGCCCGGCGAAGCCAATTGGGATGAAGTACTCGCCGGAGCGAAGTGGTTCCATACGAGCGGTATTACGCCGGCGCTGAGCGATTCGGCGGCCGCGGTGACGCGGGAAGCTCTTCAGACTGCACGAGAAGCCGGTGTTACCGTGAGTTACGATCTGAATTACCGTGGCAAGCTTTGGTCTCCCTCGAAGGCGCAGAGTGTCGAAGAGCCTCTCATGGAGTACGTGGATGTGCTGATCACAACCGAAGAGGACACGGATGTGGTCTTCAAAATCAAGGCGGGCGAGCGCGGAGACGAGAAGGGTTTCGAGGAGGTTTCTGCTGAGCCGTATAAGGAAGTTGCCCAGCGGTTACAGGAGAAATTCGACTTCCGGGCCGTTGCCATCACGCTTCGGGAGAACCCGCTGGTCTGGCGCAACACCTGGACAGCCATTGCCTACGCCGACGGGCAGTTTTACGAGGACGTGAAGTATGGCCTGGAGATCGTTGACCGCATCGGTGGTGGCGATTCCTTCAGCGCGGGATTCATCTATGGATATCTTACGAAGAAGTCATACGCGGCGGCCGTGCGTTACGGAAACGCCTTCAGCGCGCTGAAGCACACCAACCCCGGCGATTTCAATTGGGCAACGCTCGCGGAGGTTGAGCAGCTTCTGAAGGGCGCTAGCCTCCGCGTGGCAAGATAAAGCTCTGCATGACATTCGATGCCAGACCAGGTAGCGCAGACCTCCGTTTTTGAGGTCTGCGGTTTCTGCCCGAACATCGTGAAAAGCCGCGGACCTGAACCGCGCAGGTCCGCGCTACACCTGTCATGCTCCAGATTGGCAGCCGAAGGCTGTGAATGCTCAGGGTGAAAGGAGGGC
>JBOGJS010000362.1:0-8503 GCA_050745365.1 Terriglobia bacterium | reverse complement strand
GGGCGAGGGTGTCTGTTACAGTTCCTGACTGAGTTGATGATCCGTGATTCCACGGCTCCAGTCGGCCGGGAGCGGGAAGAAGGCAAGAATGGGTTTTCCATGGAGTCGGTCGCGTGTCTTACACGAGCGAGCTTGCCGTTCGCTCGCCGGGGGCGTCAGCAGCCCTGTGCGCGCAAACTCCCCGGTACCTCTTTATTTCGACAATGGCCACGGCGCACGCCTGGTTGATGTGGACGGGAATGAGTACATCGATTACCAGCTTGCCTGGGGGCCGAACATTCTTGGATACAACCATCCGCGCCTGGTGGAAGCAATGCGTCGGCAGGCTGAGCGGCCCTACAGTTACGGAGCCCAGCACGAAATGGAAATCACCGTTGCCGAGCGCATTCAGGCTTGCGTTCCGTGTGCCGAGCGCGTAGCGTTCACCTCGAGCGGCAGCGAAGCCGTACAGCTTGCAGAACGTTTGGCGCGGGCTTTTACAGGTCGGCAACTGATCGTGAAATTTGAGGGTCATTACCATGGCTGGATGGATTCTGTGCTTCACAGTCACCACGCCCGGCGCGACCAGATCGGGCCCATCGAAAAACCCAACGTGGTCTTGGAGTCCAAGGGACAAGTGCTCAATTCGGTTGAGAACGTCATTGTCGCGCCGTGGAATCAAATCGACATTCTGGAACGGCTCTTGGAGGATCACGCTGGAAAGGTGGCGGCAATCATCACCGAGCCGGTTCTTTGCAACAGCGGCTGTCTGATGCCCAAGCCGGGGTACTTGCAGGCAGTGAAGCGCCTCGCTCACCAACATGGTGCTTTGTTAATATTTGATGAAGTTATTACCGGATTTCGCATGGCGCTGGGGGGCGCACAGAGCTTTTATGGGGTGACCCCGGGTTGCGCCACCTTTGGAAAAGCCGCCGGTGGGGGATTGCCGATCAGCGTGGTAGCCGGCCGGAAGGAAATTATGGAACAGATGTTCACGGGAGGCGTGGTGTTCGGCGGTTCGTTCAACGGAAACCCTGTATCTCTGGCGGGCGCCAACGCAACGATCGAGGAGCTGGCGGCGGATGACGGTGCTGCTCTCAAGCGTGCTAATCGCACCGGGGAAAAGCTTCGCGCCGGTTTGGTAAAACTCGCACAGAAGCACACTGTTCCTCTCCGGGTCACCGGCTTTGGAGCAGCGATGTGTTTGCATTTTACCGGTCTCAAGGAGCTTCACGATTATCGGGATACGCTCTCCGATGATAGCCAGCGCTTGCGGAGCTTTTTGTACCTGGCAATCCAGGAAGGCATCCTTTTGGTTCCGGATGGCCGGATGTATGTTTCTGCAGTACACAGCGAGCGGGACGTTGAAGAGACGATGGCCGCCTTCGCGCGCGTATTTGCGAAGTCGGAACTTCGAACATGTGAAAAAATCGATTCAAGCCCCAGATGAACGCGGATCAACGCAGACAAATGGTTTATTTGTAATCTGCGTGAATCTGAGTAATCTGTGGATCTGAACTTTTCCACAGCTTCTCAGGGATAGCCGATGAGGCGGGTGGAGCCCTTGCCGGTAAGCGTCCCTTCCAGGGGGATATCCGCGGATGATTTTCCAATCATGATATTGAACGTCCCCGGCACCACCACCCACCTCATATTGCGGTCTAGCAGCATGAGATCTCGTGGTGTGAGTTCGAAATCCACCGTCTTTTTCTCCCCAGGCGCCAGGGCGAGTCGCTCGAACCCTCGCAGTTGTTTCACCGGAGTCGATACCGGTGCAAACTGCTCGTGAACGTAAAGCTGAACAGTTGCAATCCCCGATCGCTGGCCCGTATTCTCCACGTCAACGTGCACTGTGGCGTCGCCGCCGCGGTAAATTTCCTCCGGCTCAATACGCAGATTGCTGAAAGCAAAATGCGTATAGCTCAACCCGTAGCCGAAAGGGTAAAGCGGGGTGCCGGGCATATCCACGTACCCGTGCCGGCGCGTCCGGCGATGGTTGATCCAATAAGCTTTGGACGGTTTATAGTCGTAGTAGTCCGGCAGTTGCCCTACGCTCCGAGGGATGGTGATGGCCAGCCGTCCGCTCGGATTGTAATCACCGAAGAGCACGTCGGCTACCGCTTCACCGCCCCGCTCACCCGGTTCCCAGGCTTCAACAATGGCCGGCACGTGCGCCGCTGCCCAACGTGTGGAAAGCGGACGGCCGTTGATCAGCACAAGCACGGTAGGCGTCCCGGTCGCGTAAACGGCTTTGATCAGATCCTCCTGAACGCCGGTCAGGTTAAGACTCGCCACGTCGTAGCCCTCGCCATCCGTGGGCTGCTGCCGTCGCTCTGGCGGGCTCTGACTGCTGAACTGCTCGCCCACCACCACAATAGCTACGTCCGCGCCCTTAGCCGCTTTAACGGCTTTTCGAAACCCGCTCCGGTCGTTGCCGAGAACTTCACACCCTTCGGCATACACAACCTTTACGTTCGGTGATGCCTCTTCCTTAACACCCTGAAGAACGGTCATAATGTGTTGCGGCACAACGGAGGGAGAATAATCACCAAGCTGGTTGACCCAATTATCTGCGTCCGGACCGATGACGGCAATCGACCGCAGATTTTTTTTCAGGGGCAGCAGATGATGCTCATCCTTGAGCAGCACGATTCCTTCGCGGGCGGCTCGGAGCGCCAACTCCTGGTGGGCCTTCGAATGAACGACCGTCACCGCGCGGTCGGGATCGACGTAAGGATGCTGGAACAGCCCCAGCCGAAACTTCACACGTAATACCCGACGCACGGCTCGGTCGACGAGCGAAACCGGCACTCGGCCTTCCTCGACGTTTTCGACCAGTGGCCCCATGTATGCCTCTGAGTACGTTTCATTCACATCAACCCCGGCCCACAAAGCCAGCGCTCCCGCTTCTTTTAGAGTCGGAACAATGTCCTCGTAAATCAGCGTTCCAAAGCCATTGCCTTCGCTCAGCACGATTCCCTGGAATCCCAACTGCTGCCGGAGGATCCGGGTCAGCCACTTCCGCGAAGAATGGATGGGTACGTCGTCTATCTCTGGATAACCTGCCATCACGCCTAAAGCTCCTGCTCGAAATGCCGCAATCCAGGGCGGCAGAGCGATCTCGCGCAGATAGCGCGGCGACAACTCGATCGCCCCACGCTCCAGCCCGCTTACTGGCTCGCTCTGCGTGGGGAAATCGGTCAGAACGGTGACCACCTTGTCCGGCGAGCCAAGGTTTGAGCCCTGCGCACCATTGACGATGCTCTGTGCAATTCGCGAGCCTAGATAGGGGTCTTCGGTAAATCCTTCGTCGTTGCGGCCCATTCTCGGATCGCGATCCAGTTCCAAAACCAGTGTGGAGAGCATGTCGATGCCCACAGCTCTGGCTTCCTGCGCGGCCGCTGCATAAACCGATTTGATCAAGGGCATATCAAACGTGCTGCCGATCGCCAGGCCTTCCGGAAAAACCGTCGCGCCCGGGAACATCGCGCCGTGAGTGCCTTCTTCGTCCTCGAGAAGTGGGATCTTGAGTCGAGTCTCGGTCAGTGCGATTCTTTGGAGTTCATTAAAGAAGTCAGCCTGCTGCCGCGGACCTTGGTGCAAAATGGCGTCGGCGAGCGTAAAGAAGCCGCTTCCAGGGCCAATCTCATTGGTGTAGGTTCCCGCGGTAAACTTCTTGCAGGCCTCCATCTTTTCGGGAATGGTCTTGCCAAGCTGGCGAGCGTACACATGCGGCAAGTTGAGCTGCCCAACTTTTTCCTTAAGCGTCATGCGATTGATGAGATCGTTGATCCGCGCTTCGGTCGGCAACTTCGAATTCAGGTAGGCGGGGACTCCGGCGGACAACTGGGCTCGAAGTGTGGCTCCGCCGAGTAACGCGATCCAGATGATGGTCAGCGCTCCCTGCAGCTTTCGTTTTCTACCCCCGCTCAGCATGCTCGCTCGATTGGTTTTCGAATCAGGCAACACCCCGAAACGTGAAAATTACCCCTCATCCGCCCTCCTACGTCGGGCACCTTCTCCCCTGGGGAGAAGGTTATTCCTCGCGACTACGGAGATTCTTCGTCGCCTCTGCTAGAACAAAAATTTAATTGCAAGCTGCCCAATGCGCGGATCCATGGCGCTTGAGACCAGACCAAAATTCGAATCGATAATATCGCCTTGCGGATTATTAAATTGCGCGTGGTTGAAAACATTGAAAAATTCAGCGCGAAATTCCAGGGTTTTGGATTCGGTGAGGTGGACGTTCTTCATCAGAGCGAGGTCCCAGTCGGCGATCCCCGGGCCAGTGAAGAACCGGCGATTCGAATTTCCAAGCTGGCCGATGGCTTCGTCAGTGAAGAGCGACGTATTGAAGTACGGCTGACCTGAGCGGGGATTGGTGAAGTTCAACGCGCCAGGGGTAAAGTTTGGCTCGTCTATCACGGAGCCGGTCGGGCCCGTGGTGTACGTCCCGAGGAGCGAATGGTCATCCTGCTCAGTGATTGTTACAGGCAGGCCTGTGGTGTACCGAGTAATGCCCGTAACGATCCAACCTCGAGTCAGCCGGTTGGCCGAAAAGAGCTTGTCGAAAGGCAATTCATAGGAGTAGCTGACGACGAAATTCTGGGCCATATCAAAGGCCGAAAGGCTTTTCGATAGCGCAGGGTTTATGGGATTAATCTGCTCGCTGGCGTCGCTGATCCCAGGCCCCCAGCTTGACCCGTTATCCAGCGCCTTGCTGTATGTGTAAGAAGCGAGAATTGCCGTTCGGCCGCTTTGATGCCGAAAGCTCGCTTCCAGCGCGTTATAGTTTGAGTTCGCCATGTCGTCAAACCATCCGTTGCTACCCAGCCCGGTGTGATACCTTCGCGTGGTGTTGATGACGCCGCCGGTGATCGGATAATAGGTTCCATCCTCGCCGAATGGAGTACAAGTGCCCGTCCCAGGCATCACTTCACTGGATTGGCTGACGCTGAGACAAAGAGCGGGATTAGCTGGATTCGATTCCAAATCCACCAGCAGCCGATGACCTTGCGTCCCAACGTAGCTCAAGCTCAGCACATTATTCGCCCCGATCTGGCGCTGGAAAGAGAACATATAAGACTCGGAGTACGGCAGGCTGTTTCCGTGGAAGTAGGTCGGCGAACTGCCGATGGGGATGAATTCTGACCAATTGATAGTGGAATCGGGGTGGGAAGCCGACACGTTGAGGGGGGGGAATGGAACCGGAAAGCGCTGGCCCTCGCTGTTACCTGTCGGCCGGTCAATGAATGGAGTCGCAAACAGAGTCGGCACAGGGTTGCCATAGAAAGAACCGAAGGGAGCATCCCCCTGCTGGTTGAAACTGCCTGCATCCATGTAAGCGGTGTAAAAGATGCCGTAGCCTGCCCGGATGCTGCTTTTCCCGGATCCTCCGAAAAGCCGGCGGACAAGCCCTGAGCTGCCGCCCGGAGTGTAAGCCAAACCAAGGCGGGGAGCGAAATTGTTGTAGCGGATGGGAGAAATGGTGTCCGGGACTCCAGGGTCGCCAGGAAAAACCCAGCCGGTTGGAGCGCCTGGAAAGATAATTGACTTCTCGCCAGGGACTATACTTTGCATCTCGTTATGCTCTTCGCGCCACGGCGTGCTCACATCCCAGCGAAGGCCATAATTAAGGGTCAAATTGGGCCGGGCGCGCCAGCTATCCTGACCATACAGACCGTAGTAACGGCTCCTGGTGAATTGAGGAACCTGCGCGCCCTGCTGATAGCTGGAGACTGCGCCCAGCAGATAATCGGCAAAGTCATTGCCTGTTTCCGATCCGTCAAACGCCCAGGTGCCGTTCCGCGCGCCGAAATCATATTCGTTAACCTGGATGTCATCGAACTCACCGCCGAACTTGATGGTGTGAGTCCCGTGAACCTTCGCATAATTATCAGCAACCTGGTAGATGTTGTTGATCTGGTGGGCTGAGTATGCAGAGACACCGAAAGAGAACTCGTTGGTCGACACGAACGGCACGCCCTGGATCGACGGCTCTGTTACCACCACGCCGGGCGTCCCCGGCCCCGTAACAAATCCTAACGAGCTGAGCGTTGGCCCGACGCCTCCTGTTGGATACTGCCCCACAGAGTCGCGGGTGTAATCCAGGACCAACTCGTTTACAGCAGTCGGTCCGATGTTCTTGGTGTCACTCAAGGTGACCATCTGCGCGCGCCCCAGATTCGAAGCAGCATAGCCCGGCAAACTGGCTGAGAAATAGGGATTCGAGAGGTTAGAGTCGTCAAAGAAATAATACCCCGCGAGCCTGCCCGCGCGTGTCTGGCCATCAATTCGGCCGCTGAATTTGTCGTCGCGCAAAGTCTCATCGTACGCCGATGACTCGAATTGATTACCGGGGACATTGGGCGTGGGAATATACTTCAGCAAAGCGGCGCCCGGCGCTGAAAAGGCGGATGCTGGGATTATGGCATTCGGGAAGACGCACTGGGAGCCGGTCGTGCAGCCGCTTGTGTAGTAGGGCTCGCCGGCAGTGACGGGATAACCAAGTTTTTGCGAAAGCGTGCTGGCAAAGTAGGGTCCATCCACGCTTCCCGCCAACGTGCTGGCTTCAGCGGAAAAATCACCGTTGCGCTGGGCGTCGGAAAGGACCGGAATGAGCCCGGAATTTTCGCCCTCAATGGTACGGGTACCCTGGTACCCGGCGAAGAAGAAGACCTTGTCGTGAATGACCGGGCCACCGAATGTGCCGCCAAACTGGTTCTGATGGAAAGCCTCGATGGCCGATCCGGGGATCTCGGCGCCGGTAGCCGGATTGGTGGCGTTGTAAGAGTAAAAGTTGCGAGCGTCAAAGGAAGTATTGCGCAGGAACTCGAAGCCGTCGCCGTGAAATTGGTTGGTACCGGATTTGGTCACCACGTTGATTAGCCCGCCCGAGTAATGGCCGTATTCCGCATCGAAGTTGTTCGTCAGGATCCGAAACTGGGCTATGGAGTCTAAGACGGGGATCACCGAGGTGCCGTTCTCACCCGGCTCCTCGGCATTTGCGCCATTCACCATAAACCCGTTGGCGGACTCCCGCTGCCCGCTGATCGATAGATTCCCCGGGTCCAGGTTTCCAGATGGAGAGAATCCCACGGTCTTGTATTCACCGGTTGACACCGGCACGACGCCCGGCTGAAGAGCAAGCAGATCGGTATAGGACCGGCCATTCAGTGGCATCGAGACGATCTGGGATCCCGTAATTACCTGGCCCATCTGCGTGTTGGTGGTCTCCACGTGGAGCGTGGCGCTTGAGACGGTGACCTCCTGCTTCACCGCCCCCACCTGCAAGACGGCATCCACACGTAGCGCGGAGTTCACGTTCACCACGAGGCTTGTCATCCTGTACACTTTGAATCCGCTCTTCTGGAAGCTGAGGTCATACGTGCCGATGGGAAGAGTGGGAAATGCGTAAAAACCGCTCCCGTTAGTGATCGCCCGGCTTTCTATTCCCGTCCTGGTATCTACGGCCGTCACCGTCACGCCAGGAATAACCGCGCCACTTAGATCTCTGCTAGTACCAGAAATGCTTCCCGTGATCACGCCGAATGCGCAGGCGGATAAAAGCAACGAAGCAGCGGACAAATAGATCACGACGCTCTTCATGGCCATTCCTCCCTTTCCGAAGTTTGCCAGAGGCCTTACACCAGCACAACCTAATGCATTTTATGAGTCAAGTCAAACACGAATCGCCGCGACGAAAGCGTCGCGTCGTAGCGCAGAGTTTCGCTGTTCAGAAACTCTGCGGCATTCATTCGGGGTAAACAAAAGCTGCGGAGTTAAGCGGACTGGGAGCCGACGCCACTATGGAATCAGAATCCCTGCGAGTTTATGATTCGCTGAAGTCGATCATTTTTGGCTTCGTACGAAAGCCGTTCGTGGTGATACCAATGTAGAGGATACCGATGGCAAACCAGACGCCTCCGATAACTTTGGCTATTACGCTGAGGTTCAGCCAGATGAAGCCGCAGAAGGCAAAGCCGATGAGCGGCAGAATCGCATCCGTTAGAAGGCGACGCCGGCGCTCCCTGCGCAGAGCAATGCTGAAGTGCCAGAAGGTTGCGAAGTTCACGCCCATGAAGGCCAGGAATGCGCCGAAATTCATCATCTCGCCTGCGTGCTGGAAGGCATCGCCGATATAATTCAGCCCGATCGCGCCCGCATAAGCTATCGCACCGATCAGCAGAACGTTGTAGGTGGGGGTGTTGGTTTCGCGATGAAGATGGGCGAAGAATTTGCGTGGCAATACCCCGTCACGCCCCATGCCGAACATGAGGCGAGCCGCTCCCAGGCCACCGGTCAAGCCGCTCCCTAGCGCGGCCAAAATCAGGATGGCACCCATGGCCTGAAACAGCGGCATACCGCCCACGCGGCGGCACACGTCCATAAAGGCAGTGTCGAGATCAACGAAGGTGTGCCAGTTGGGCCACACCCGCTGGCCGAGGTAGACTTCCACGCCGCTGAACAGTCCGGTCAAAATACACACCAGAACGGTAGCCACGAGCACGTTGCGTTTGGGATT
>JBOGJS010000361.1:0-4043 GCA_050745365.1 Terriglobia bacterium | reverse complement strand
CGCAAACGACGTGAGGTTTTGAAGCAGCTTCGAATTTTCACTCCGGGTGGGCGAACACAGGTTGGAGAAGAATGCAGCTTAATGGGCAAGCGGACGAAAGCGCTGCGAAGATTTCACACCTTCTTTTTTCTCTTTTTTATTTTCACGATGGTTGCGGCCATCGCCGCCGCGGACTCCCTTCCGGCGGGAACAATTCTTTATGTCCGCCTGAAGACGCCCGTGAGTACAGCCAGTTCAAAAGTAGATCAAAAAGTCACCACCGAGGTGGTCAGGCAGGTTTTTGCCGGGGGAAAGGTTGTGGTGCCGATTGGCGCTCAGCTTGTGGGCGCGATTGAGAAGCTCCATTCGAGCTCAGATGCCAGTGATCCGTCGCTGATGGTCATCCACTTTACCCGGTTGATCCTTCCCGGTGAAAAGCCGATGGCGCTTTCCTGTCGCCTGACAAAAATTGAAAATGCCCGCGAAACCGTTGAGAAGGACGGTACCATTCAAGGGGTGCCCCCCAACTCACTGGGCTCGACCTACATCAATAACGCGGTTGACAAACTGTCGAAGCAATATCCAAGCTTGGGCAACCTTCTCGGTGGCTTTGAAAAGAAGCAAATCGGGACGCCCGATACCGCCGTAAGCTACGCGGCCGGTGCGGACATGCAGGTGACGCTGGATAAGCCGCTGAGGGTTACAAAGTCCTTCCCACCCGCTTCTGCTCAGGTGCTTCCGGCGCAGGTCGCGGTCGCCGTCATCAAAGTCCTGGTGGGCGCGCCTCAGCGCTCCTCGACGGAACGAGGCACGCCGGGTGACCCGATCAATCTGGTGGTGGTTGGAAACGGGCAGCAGATCCGTACCACCTTTGCCAAAGCGGGGTGGGACATTCCTGCGGCACGAAAAGGGAATGGCATCTCCAAAACAGTCCAATCCGTCATCCAGGGGCTAGGGGACAGCACAGCGCCTATTTCGAATCTCTACCTTTACAAACGGCCTCAAGAACTGGCCTTCGAAAAAGTGCTCAATACATTTGCCATGCGCCATCACGTGCGCTTTTGGAAAGCACCGGGGCAAACAGTGGACGGAAACCCAATCTGGCTAGGGGCTGCTGTGCACGATACGGGATACGACATTCATCCTGGCGTAGCCTCCCATGCCACGAGCCCCGTCCTCGACAATGAGCGTGCCAAGGTGGGGGCAGATTTGCTTGCCACCAGACTTGTTTCCGCTGAGGCTCTCGTCACCCCACCCCATCCGCTCTCAAGCGGCTATACGGGCACCGGAGGGGCGTGGCATACAGATGGCAAACTGCTCGTCATCGTTCTGAAATGAGCCGAATGCGCGTGTTCACCATCAAAATCCGGGCACTGTCATTCCCGCGCAAGCGGGAACCCACGGCTGGCCCTCCGCTTCCGGGGGGGTGACAGCGATGAGCGGGTCGCAAGGCGTTTTTTCAATGCAGGGGAGGAGGAAATATGGATTCAATTTCTCAACGAGAAGGAGTAGAACTCGCGGTGGCCGGAGCGGCCGCCTTGTTGCTGGGGAACAGCCGGTTGTTCGGAGCGCATTGGATCAACTCCGTGGTGCGCGGCGTGCAGATTGGCGCCCAAAGCTATTCCTTTCGCGATCGCAACCTTGCGGCCGCCATCAAGGCGTATCAAGCGGTCGGATTGGGCGAATGCGAGCTCTATCAGGGTCACGTGGAGCCTCAGCACGTCTCGCGCGAGCAGCTTCGCAAATGGCGGCTGACAGTGCCCCTCAGTCGCTTCCGTCAAATCCGCAAGCATTTTGACAACGCGGGAGTGCTGCTTTATGCCTATAACTACAGCTTTCAGAAAGACTTCACCGATGCGGAAATTGCCCGCGGCTTCGAGATGACCCACGCCATGGGACTGAAGTATATTACCGCCTCTTCTCCGGTCAGCATGGCTCACCGCATCGATACGTACGCGCAAAAATATAGGATCGTTGTGGGCTTTCACAACCATGACGAAACCTCGAACCCAGACGCCTTCTCGACCCCGGCCACCTTTGCCCGCGCCTTGAAGGGCGCCTCCAAATATCTCGGAATTAATCTCGACATCGGTCACTTTACGGCCGCGAATTGCGACCCGGTTTCTTTTATCTGCGAGCAACACGACCGCATGGTCACGTTGCACATCAAAGACCGCAAGCGGAACCATGGCCCGGCCGTGCCCTTTGGGCAAGGCGATACGCCGATCGTTGCGGTGCTTCGCCTTCTGCGCCACTACCAATGGAAGTTCCCGGCCAATATCGAATACGAGTACGGTCCCAAGCCTGGCCTGAATACCATAGCGGAAATGAAGAAGTGCTACGCTTATTGCAGGGAATCGCTGCTCACAAATCCTCCCACCCTTCCGGCGGTGGTGAAGGTTTAGCAGGCTGCGGGAAAACGCCTCGGAACCGTGTGATTCCGAGCGAAGCGAGGAATCCCGCTCTGAAAATGAAGGCCGTGCGAGATTCCTCCTCGCCTTCGGCTGCTCGGAATGGCGGGCTGGATGAATTTTTCCGCAGCCTGTTAGCTTAGCTTAGAACGAATGCTGGGGTCCCTAAGTTGGCGTTACAAGGTGGCGTATCAGGGCGCGACTTGAGTCGTGCTGCAGAAAACGCCGACGTTGAAAGGGCTCAAGCTGGCCTCCGTTGCTACGCGAATCGGAGATAACTTATGCCTGACATGCCATTTTCTGCGCTCATTCTCGCCGCGGGGAAAGCCACGCGCTTCAGGTCCGCGCACACGAAAGTCCTGCATCCGCTGGCAGGCCGTTTGCTCGGCGAATATGCGGTTGAAGCGGCACTCGCCAGCCGCCCGGAACGGGCCTACATGGTGATCGGGCACGAGGCGGACCGCGTGCGCGAGGCGTTTGCGCGCGACGGGCTCAATTTCATTCTCCAGCGTGAACAGCGGGGCACCGGGGATGCCGTGATGACTTCGCGTGCGGAGCTCGAGCGGTGCCCTAGCCCAACGGTTGTGGTTCTGGTCGCCGATGCGCCGCTGCTCCGCGCCGAGACGCTTCGCGAGTTGGTGAGCTTTCATGCCCAACAACGCGCAAGTGCCACCATCCTGACCACGCGTCTTGCGAATCCCTCCGGCTATGGCAGGATTCTCCGTGCGGCCGGCAACCGCGTGCGTGCGATTGTGGAGGAGAGTGATTCGACGCCCGCGCAGAAGAAAATCCGCGAGGTGAGTTCGGGCATCATCTGCTTCGACCGCGCCCGGCTGCTCAGCTTTTTGGACGAGATGAGGGATACCAACTCCCAACGGGAGTTTCTGCTCACCGACATGGCGCGCATTTTCAACCGGCGCCGCCTTAAGGTGCTCGCCTTTCTTGTGGACAATTCGCGTGAAGTGCTGGGAGTGAACGATCGCCGGGAGCTGGCGCAGGTTGAAAAGATCGTTCGGCTTCGTAAAGCGGACGACCTGATGCGCAATGGCGTGACGCTGAGCGACCCTGAATCGGCTGTAGTTGACGAGCCGGTGGAGGTGGGGGCCGATTCGCGGATCGAGCCCGGAGTCCACCTGCTCGGCACAAGCCGCCTGGGCCGCGAGTGCGTGGTGCATTCTTATTCGGAGATTAAGGACTCAAAGCTCGGAGATCGCGTCACCGTGCTTCCCTTCTCTGTCATCACCGCATGCGAAATCGCGGCGGGTGCAATCATCGGTCCCTTTGCCCATCTTCGGGATGGCGCCGCGATCGGTCCTGATGTCCGGGTCGGCAACTTCGTTGAGATCAAGAGATCGCGCCTCGGGCGCGGAACGAAGTCCCTGCATCTCACCTACCTCGGTGACGCCACGCTCGGCGAGGACGTCAACGTGGGTGCTGGCACGGTGACGTGCAACTACGACGGCAAAAATAAAAATCCCACCGTCATTGAAGACCGGGTTTTCGTGGGCAGCGGCTCCATGCTGGTTGCGCCCATCACAATCGGCCACGATGCCTACGTCGCGGCCGGTTCAGCGCTCACTGAGGATGTGCCTTCCCGGTCGCTGGCCATCGGCCGGGCGCGCCAGGTGAACAAGGGAGACTGGACTCAAGGAC
>JBOGJS010000360.1:0-2211 GCA_050745365.1 Terriglobia bacterium | reverse complement strand
ACTGCAATCCGAAAGTGACCAGCAAAATCAAGCAGCAGGTGGACCGGCTCCAGCACACTTCGACGGTCTATCCCAACGAGCAGATTGTGGCGCTCGACGAAAAACTGGCAAAGATCACACCGGGCAGGATTCAGAAGAGTTTCTTCACCAACAGCGGCACGGAAGCGAATGAAGCCGCGGTGATGCTCGCGCGGATGGCGACCGGCAGCTTCGAAGTGGTGGCGCTGCGGCATGGGTACAGCGGGCATTCGCTGCTGACCAAGTCTCTTACCGCGCACGCCCCCTGGCGCCGCGGCGGCGTGATCAGCGTGGGCGTCACTCACGCCGTCAACCCCTATTGCTACCGTTGCCCTTTCGGCCTGGCATACCCTGACTGCGGCGTAAAATGCGCCAACGACGTGGAAAACGTGATTCAGACCACCACCTCGGGCCGGATCGCCGCGTTTTTAGCCGAGCCGATTCAGGGTGTGGGAGGGTTTATTACGCCCCCGAAAGAGTATTTCAAAATCGTCTTCAAAATCGTCAAGAATTACGGCGGGCTGTTTATCGCCGATGAGGTACAGACCGGCTTTGGCCGGACGGGCAAGAAATGGTTTGGCATCGAACACTGGGAGGTCGAGCCGGATATCCTCACCGCTGCCAAAGGCATGGCGAACGGCGTGCCAGTGGGCGCCACCATGGCTACTCCGGAGGTTGCCGATGCGTTCCAGGGAATGACCATTTCCACTTTCGGGGGCAATCCCGTCACCTCGGTGGCGGCGCGCGCTACCATCGAGGTAATCGAGGAAGAAAAACTGCTCGATAACGCGCACGAAGTGGGCGGCCATTTCCGGCGGCGTCTTGAGGAATTGAAGGAGAAGCACCTGCTCATTGGCGATGTGCGCGGCATGGGGTTGATGCAAGGCATGGAGTTGGTGAAAAACCGCAAAACAAAGGAACCCGCGCCCCAGGAAACGAACGCGGTGATGGAGCATTGCAAGAACGACGGCCTCCTGATCGGCAAGGGAGGTCTCTACGCGAACGTGCTGCGCATTTCTCCGCCGCTGAATGTCGGCAAGGCAGACGTGGACGACGCCATCCGGATTCTAGATAAGTCGCTCGGCGAGGTAAAAGCTTAGGTGCCGGGTGCTAGGTGTCAGGCGCCACGGAGAAACGCTAGCCGGGTAAAGGAGGGGCTTAAGGAAACTTAGTTCTTGACACCTGACACCTTATGAGCATCCAGAGCTATAGAGATCTGGAAGTCTGGGAAAAAGCAATGGAGCTCGTTACCGAAACCTACAGGCTAACAAAGCTCCTTCCTAAAAGCGAAAGTTACGGGCTCACGAGCCCGATTCAAAGAGCAGCCGTGTCCATCCCAGCCAATCTCGCAGAAGGCCATGGAAGGGAGCACCTGGGGGATTACCTCCATCATGTTTCCGTCTGCAACCGGCTCCTTGATGGAACTCGAGACGCACTTCCTGATAGCCAACCGCCTCGGTTATCTCCCGAAGGAAGAGCTAGATAAGGCCCTGGAATTGACCTCGGAAGTGGGCCGAATGCTAGGCGGGCTAAGGAAGGGCTTAAGGAAACTCAATTCTTGAAACCTGGCACCTGGCACCTGGCACCTGTCACCCGTCACCTGGCTTCGGCGCGCGCCCAGCTCCCGCGCGACCCGGTTGCGTGTTGGGCTTCGATCCTCTTCAGCGCTTCTGTCCTTACCCTGCTCCTCTCCATTGCGGCGACGCAGTCTTTTCTGGCGCTCGCCTCTCTCCTCTATTTCATCTATCTGCTTCGGAAGACGCCGCGAATTGGCTTCCCGCCTGTCAAGCTGCCGCTTGCCCTATTCTGCGTGTGGACGGTTGTGTCAATGATCTGGGCCACAAGCCCGGCGGCCGGCGGGTTCCAGATTCGCAAATTGTCTCTGTTCTTGATCCTCCTGCTCACCGTCAATTTGGTCGTAACCGCAAAACATCTGCGGTTCCTGTATCAGGCCCTCTTTGTCGAATCCGCGGTGGCCGGAATCGATGGCATCGACCAGTTTATCAAGAGGTACGACCTTGTTCGGGTCGAGCACCCACACCGGATCTATGCCTCTATGACCGTATTACGAATTCACGGGTTCATGGGCCACTGGATGAACTTTGGCGGCCAGCAGATGCTGGCGTTCTGCGCGCTGCTGGCCTTTCTGCTGCTTGCGAGGCGCGACCTGAATCCTGTGGCGACGGTGTCATC
>JBOGJS010000359.1:0-20105 GCA_050745365.1 Terriglobia bacterium | reverse complement strand
GTGCAAAGAAAAGCGAGTTAAAACCTCAAAGTTGAAAATCGAAGATTTCAGGATGTTAAAGTTCTGATTTTTGACTTTTAACATTTGGCTCTTTTTTCGAGAGTTCTTTGACCTGCCGGGCAAGCTCCGGCAAAGCCGAGAGATGCGCGTAGAGTTTTCGGAATTCTGAGAAGGGGCGTGCGGGCGTTCCCCAAACAATGCTCCCCTGGCGAATCACTTTACCAGGCAGAATACCGGCCTGTCCGCCGACAAGCACACGGCTCTCAATCCGGACGCGTTCGCCAATCCCAGCCTGACCTCCTATCACTACATAGTCGCCGATTTCCGTGCTTCCGGAAATCCCCGTCTGCGCCGCAATGACACAGTGGTGGCCAATGCGGACATTGTGCGCAATCTGGACGAGGTTGTCGACCTTGGTACCGGAGCCGACCACCGTAACCCCCAGCGACCCTCGATCTACGGTCGAATTTGCACCGATCTCGACGTCATCTTCAATGATGACGGCACCTAGCTGCGGGAACTTGTGATGGCGTCCTTCGGCCAACACGTACCCAAAGCCGTCGCTTCCGATCACGACGCCTGCATGGAGCACCACACGATTCCCCAGCCGCGCTCCGGGATAAATCGTCACCCGCGGGTAGAGGACGCACTCGGTCCCGACGCTCGCTCCCTCGCCGATGAAAGCCCCGGCGCCGATGTCCGTCCCCGCGCCGATCGAGGCACCACGCTCGATGACGGCAGACGGCCCAACGCGAACGCCCGGTGCGAGTCGGACCTGCGGAGAAATCACCGCAGAGGAATGGATTCCGGGTGTTATCGGAGGCAGCGGCACGATGGCCTGGGCGAGCTTAATTAAACTCAGCTTCGGCTGCGCCACAACAATCACCGTGTGGCCGGGAAGAGAGGCGCCTTCGGGAATCAGAATGCAGCCGGCGCGGGAGGAAGCTGCCTGCTCCATCCAGTTCCGGGCAGATGCAAATGCCAAGTCATCCGGCGTGGCGTTTTCAAGACTCGCCACTCCACGAATCTCGCGCTCGCCGTCGCCCTCCAGCTTTCCCCCCGCAAGCCGGGCTAATTGGTGAACTTTGATCATGGGCTTCAGCCCGGATTATTCATGACCCAAGATTCAGGAACGGTCCCGATTAGTACAGCGGTGGCTCGCCCGGCGGACGAGTCTTCCAGCGGCGGTGCACCCACAGCCATTGCTCGGGATACCGCCGGATATATTCCTCCAGAAGCTTCGCATAATGCGCTGTGTTCACCACAAGTTCTTCCTCCGGATCTTCCCGTGCGATCCAATCGACACAATCGAACCGGAGGCGGTATTTATGCTGCTTGCGATCCCAGATGACAAGGCCTAGCGCCACCGGCGCACCGGTCTTGCGCGCCACGCGCGCCGGGCCCGTGGTCGTGCATGCTGCACGTCCGAAAAAATTCACAAAAATCCCCTCGGACGCAAGCATGTTCTGGTCCATAAGGATGCCCACCGCCTCTCCCTGGCGCAAGGCCTTGAGAGCCTGCCGGGCGAAGTCTCCCTTTTCGATGGACCGCCCGCCACTCATGCAGCGGTACCGATCCACCAGAGCATCAATGAAGGGGTTATCGAGCCGCCGCACCACGAAATTAACTGGGTGGCCGTAAACGCCGTGCGCGAATGAACCGAGCTCCCATCCTCCGAAGTGAGCCGTGAGGAACAACAGTCCCTTGCCCTGGCTCTGCGCGCGCAGGAAGTTCTCGTAACCGTCGTAAACGATGAAACGCTCGATATTTTCACGATTCCAGCGCGGAAAATGTGCGAAATCCGCCAGCATTCGCCCAAGGTTCTGGAAGCTTCGAAACAGCACCCGACGTCGCTCGGCGGAACTCCACTCCGGATACGCCAACTCGAGGTTCCGTAGGCCCACGCTGCGCAGCCGCGGCCAGAACACAAAACTGAGGGCGGCGAGAAGAGCACAAAGCGCTCGCGCCATGCGGTGCGGAATCCAGCCCAGAAAACCCAGGAGGCATCGTACGATCGCATATTCAGCGCGATAACGGAGCCATGCGCCGCGAGACACGCACCCGTCCGTGGGCAGAGCTTCGCGCACCGTGGCGCTGGTAGGTTTCAGTGAACCCATAAGACTGAAGGCTCAAATCACGTGAACAAGGGATAGCGCAGCATTACTGCAATCAAAATGGCGCTCTCGCGTTCTCCGTTTTTCTTCAACCTTAAACATAGTCATCCGGTTTGTTCATTTGCTGTATACTGGCTGAAGTAGCACGCTTATACCCGGAGAGTGGAGCATCTTCGCGGGCTTGAACGGACCCAGTGCATTGGCGGTAGAAATCGTTGACATTCGGCACTTTGACGCAAGCGACTTTGCGCCACTGCTGGATGCGGAGTCCTCAGCCTGGAGATCAACCCTCCGCTGGGACTACGCGGCAGCCGCCCGGCTCATCGCTACCTGCCTTGCTGAAAAACGCCTGAGCGGCTATGCCCTCGTCAGCGGTCGCCGCATCCGTGGCTACTGCTTCTTCATCTACGAGGGAGAAAAGGGGCTTATCGGAAGCCTTTTCGTCGAGCCGATATGCACTGAATACGCCCCTCTTCTGCTCGAGCATGTAATTGAGACCCTCAAAGCAACGCCCGGGTTGCACCGGGTGGAAGCGCAACTCCCCCACTACTCTTTTGAAGCGCTCGACACGTGTTTTCGCCGCCACCAGTTTCAAGGCTATTTCCGCCGGTTTATGGCGCGGCCGCTTGGCAACGGGCAAATCGCCCCTTCGGCCTCCGTCTCGGCCCGATCCAGAACCGAATTCACGATCGAGCCCTGGTTGCGGAAGCACGATGATGGGGCCGCCCGCCTTCTTTACCGCGCCTACAATGATCACGTCGACGCCCAAATCAACGATCAGTATTGTTCCGTCGCGGGCGCTTCGCGGCTGCTCGACAACATCGTGCATTTGCGAGGCTGCGGAGAAAGCATTCCGCAAGCTTCGTCCGTGGCCCTCCACCGCCTCACGGGAAAGCTTGCAGGATTCCTGGCACTCACGGCAGTACAGCCGGGCACAGCTCACATCCCCCAAGTGGCCGTGGCCAATGAGTTCCAGGGGCAAGGAATCGGCGGGATGCTGATGGAATCGTCTTTTAAGGAGCTTGAGCGGTTGCAATTCGAGGAAGTCTCTCTTACCGTAACCGAGCTGAATGCCGGCGCTGTGCATTTTTACGAGCGGCTTGGCTTTGAGACTTTTCACAGTTTCGGAGCCTTCGTCTGGAACCACTACCCGGACGAGTAGCGCCGCGGTTCAGCTTTCCAGCAGCAGCGTGCCGGGATCTTCAGCCAGCTCTTTGACGCGCACCAGGAATTGGACCGCTTCGAGACCGTCCACGATGCGGTGATCGTAGGTGAGCGCCACATACATCATGGGACGAACCACCACTTCGCCTCGCGCTGCAACGGCCCGCTCTTCAATCTTGTGCAAACCCAGGATGCCGCTCTGCGGAGGGTTGAGAATAGGCGTTGAGAAGAGCGACCCGAACACCCCACCGTTGGTAATGGAAAACGTGCCGCCTCTGAGATCAGGCAGCGCAAGCGTGCCTTCACGCGCCCTGCGCGCGTAAGCCTTCACCGCCGTTTCGATCTCCGCGAACGACATCGCATCAGCACTGTGCAGTACCGGGACGACCAATCCTTCGGGAGCTCCTACGGCGACTCCAATATCGTAGTAGCGCTTCAGCACCATTTCGTCGCCCTGAACTTCCGCATTCAGCCGGGGAAATTGGCGCAGCGCGGCAATCGAAGCCTTGACAAAAAATGAGACAATTCCCAAACTAACCCCATACCGCTGCTCAAAGGACTCCTTTCGCCTTTTACGGAGCTCGAGGATGGCTCCCATATCAATTTCATTAAACGTGGTGAGCAGGGCTGCGGCGTGCTGAGCCTCCACCAGCCTTTGGGCGATGGTCATCCGCCGGCGCGACATCCTCACGCGCTCCTCCCGTTCAGAAAGTTCCGGTACACCAGCGAAGGGAACCACGGACGCGGCCGGCGACAGACCGCCGGGCTTTAAACCCTGCTCCTGGCGAAGCGAGGGTTCGGCAGAGGTCGAAATGCCGGGCGTAGCGCCAGCCTTTAGGCTGACAGAATCGGCAGAGATCGAGACACCGGTCCCGCGAGCGGGACCGGCGCTACGCGCCTCTCGATCGGTAATCTCCGGAAGGTTTTCTCGCGTGATTCTCCCCCCCGGAGCGGAGATAGGGAGCTCGGCAAGATCAACACCCTGCTCCCGCGCTAGCCGGCGGGCAGAGGGTGTGGAAACCTGGTTCGCCGAAGGGCCGTGTGGTCGAGCTGGTGCGGCGGTCGACACGAGAGGAGGCGAAGGCGGGGCCGGGACGGCGGGCGGCGAGGTCTCGCTTGCTGCCGCTGTTTCGCTCACGGCAGTGCTTGCGGGTTGGGTGCCCGGCGCGGCTTCATCAATCCAGCCGAGAACGTCGCCAATTTTTACATCTTCACCCTCTTTGCGCTCGATCTTCGCGAGAACGCCTTCCTGCTCAGCGCCCACTTCGAGATCTACTTTATCGGTCTCGAGCTCCACAACCGCTTCGCCAGGGCCCACGGGATCGCCTTCTTTCTTCCGCCAATGGCCCACCGTCGCTTCCAGAACAGATTCACCTAGTTCGGGAACAACAATCTTTGATGGCATTCTTAATTCCATGGCTGCAGAAAAGCGGGTAGCCACGACACGAATTGCGTGCCGTGGGTTTTAGGATTGGAGAAGGCCCACGGCACGAAAGCGGTGCCGTGGCTACCAACTGAAACCCAAAATGGAAACCGCCGTTACGCCTTCTTTAAAAGTACCGTCTCTTCCACTTGCGCCTCTCTCATCGTGAAAGCCTGCTTGATCAGCATCTCCTGGTTGAGCGCATGCCAGCCGGAGGAGCCTTCGGCCGGACTTGAGCTGCGCGGCCTTCCAAGATAATGCAGCGGGCAGCGACCGTCGATGAGACGCGCAAGTTGAAGTCGCGCAAATTCCCATACTCCCATGTTGCGAGGTTCCTCTTGCAGCCAGACGACTTCTCCACAATCAGGATAGCGTGCGAGCGTCTCGCGCAGCTCGTCTTCGGGGAAGGGATAGAGCTGCTCGATGCGGCAGACGGCAACATCTTTGGCACGCTGCCGCTCGGGTGCCGTCACAAGATCGACGTAAACTTTGCCGCTACAAAGAATCAGGCGACGAACGCGCCCGCTTCGTGCCTCCTCGTCGCCAATCACCGGCTGCCAATGGCCTTCGGCCAGCTCCCGGGGAGTAGATGCCACAAGCGGATGGCGGAGCAGGCTTTTGGGTGTGAACACGACGAGCGGAAGCGGATCTTTCTGGAGCAGCAGGGCCTGACGTCGCAGGAGATGGAAATACTGCGCGGCCGTCGTGCAGTTGGCGATACGCATGTTAATGGCTGCGGCGGATTGCAGGAAGCGTTCGGGACGGGCACTCGAATGGTCCGGTCCCTGACCTTCGAGGCCGTGTGGGAGTAGCAGGACCAGCGATGGCGTGAGTCCCCATTTCGAGCGCGCCGAAACGATGAACTCGTCGATCACTGCCTGCGCGTTGTTAACGAAATCTCCATATTGCGCTTCCCAAATCACCAGGCGACCCGGCTCGTTGACATTGTACCCATACTCGAAACCCAGCACCGCGTTCTCTGAAAGCGGGCTGTTGCGGATTTCAAAGGCGGCCTTAGCTTCGGGCAGCGCCTGCAAGGGAATGTAAGGCTCACCGGTGCGGGTGTCGTAAAAGACGGCGTGCCGCTGGCTGAAGGTGCCACGCTCTACGTCCTGACCGCTGACCCGAATCGCGATGCCATCGGCCAGAATGGAGGCCCAAGCCAGCTCTTCGGCTGAGGACCAGTCAATGGTCTTCTCATCCGGGTTGTTGAAGATCGTTCGTTTGCGCTCGACTGCCCGCTCCAGCTTTCGGTTGATGGCGAATCCTTCAGGAAAATGCCGCAAAGCTCCATTCAACCTGCTCAGCCGGTCAATGGGCACCGCGGTCCTTGTCTGTCGTGCCGTGCCTGGCTTCGGGGGCTTCGGAGCTGATTGCCCCAGGCTTCTCTCGGGCACCAGTGAATTGAAGACGCCCTGAATCCGCTCCGTATGCTTGCCGACCAGCTCTTCCGGGAACCCCTCGCGGATGAGGCCGCGCGCGAGCAACATCTTCACCCAGATCTTGCGAACCGTAGGATGATCCGCAATTTGCCGGTAGAGCACCGGCTGCGTGAAGCTCGGCTCATCGCCTTCGTTATGGCCGTAGCGCCGATAGCCTACCAGATCGATGAGGAAGTCCTTATGAAACCGCGCGCGATAGGCATAAGCCATCCTGGCGGCTTCGATGGATGCTTCGGGATCGTCCGCATTGACGTGAATGATAGGAATGCGGAACCCACGCGCGAGGTCGCTCGAAAAAAGCGTGCTACGGCCCTCTTCAGGAGGCGTGGTAAAGCCGAGTTGATTGTTGGCGATGATGTGAATGGCACCGCCGGTGTCATAACCCGGCAGCCGGAAAAGGTTAAGCGTTTCAGCCACGACACCCTCCCCAGGAAAGGCAGCATCACCGTGAATGAGGATGGGAAGAGTACGGCCCGGATCGAAGCGCGGCGCGCCCGGCTGATCCACCCGCGTGCCTCCTGCTCGGGCCATTCCCATGATCACTGGATCAACCGCCTCGAGATGGCTCGGGTTTGGCGCGAGAGAGATGATCATGGTCACCGTCTCGTCGTTTTCGACCGAACGGTGCGCTCCGGAGTGGTATTTCACGTCACCCGTCCAGCCAAGATCACCTCGGTATTTGCTGGCCTTAACCGGGTCTTTGAATTCCGCAAGAATCTGCGCGTAAGGCTTGTTGAGCACGTGAGCCAGCACGTTCAGCCGGCCGCGATGGCCCATGCCAATTAGAACTTGCCGCACGTTTTCGTCGGCAGCGGCGTTGATGACTTCCTCAAGCGCCGGAATGAGCATGCCCAGGCCTTCAATCGAAAAGCGCGTTTTACCCGGGAACGTGCGATGAAGAAAGCCTTCAAAAACCCCCTCCTGGGTAAGCCGATCCAGAATCCCCAGCTCGTTGATCGGGTTCTGAGGTGGGCGAAAAGCGCCCGATTCGGTTATTCGAGTAAGCCATTCGCGCTCCTCAGGGGCGCGGAGATGGGCGTAATCGTACCCGCTGTGCGAGCAATAAATCTTTCGCAGCGCTCCGATCACTTCCAGCGCGTTGGAAGCTCCTTGCGCGACCGGGCCGCTAATGATAGTTGCCGGCAACTCACGAAGCTCCGCTTCGGTAAGGCCATGCGTCTCGGGAAGGAGCGAAGGATCGCCGGGCAGCTTACTGCCCAGAGGATCGAGTTCAGCAGCCAAGTTGCCGAACTTGCGAATCGATTCTGCCAGATTCACGGCAGCGACAATTTTTTCAACCGCTAAGTTGCCCGCCGGAGCATGGGATAGCGCAGGTGGTGCGCCCGCCTTCTCAAAGAAAGCTCGCGTTTCCGCATCCAGGGAGCCAGGATCGCGACGAAATCGCTCGTAAAGTTCTGCCGCGAGTCCCGCATTGACGCCCTGAAAATCCTGCCAGCCCATCATATCCAAAGGTAATAGCTGCAGGAAGGCGGGACCGAGGCCCCACCTTCCTGCGTGCGGTCCGGGAAAATGCACTAGGCATTTCCCTCCCCACTGTAGACTAACAAATTAACCCTTGATCTGGAAAGCACAACCCGCAGTTTCTCGTAATGCCTCAGTCTCGGGCGCCCACGTAGCGGCGGGTTTATCCCGCCAGCCCCAAATGGCGGCATAAAGCCGCCTCTACCCGCCCGAAACTAAGTGCATTACAGTTTCTCAGTCCGACGCGCGTTTTTTCTCAGCACAGGAACAGTTCAGCTTTTGGCGTGGCGCTGCCCGTTGAAAAACAGAATGGCTGCGTTCGAAACCCATTTTGTCGTAAGATAATTACTTAGGCGCTCGGATCCGCAGTTTCGTGACCCGCGTATTCCGTCCCGAAGAAGACCTTTTTGTTAAGGAATGCAAGAAAATGATTGAAGTTTTACAAAATGAGCTTGCTGAGCTTGAGGCTATAGAAAGGAAAGAGTGGCTGGACTCCCTGGACTACGTCATCGCTCAGGGAGATGATGGCCGTGTCCGCGTCCTCTTGGAGAGCCTGCGAAAAAGGGCCCTCGCCGCAGGCGTGAAGCTGCCCCCCGACATTAGTACCCCATATATCAACACCATTCCCGCCCAGGAACAGCCGGACTATCCGGGCAGTGTAGAAATCGAGCGTCGCATCAAGAGCCTGGTACGGTGGAACGCCATGGCCATGGTGGTGCGCGCCAACCGGCACGAGGAAGGAATCGGCGGGCACATCTCCACTTACGCTTCCGCCGCAACGCTCTACGAAGTGGGTTTCAATCATTTCTTCCGAGGCAAGAATGATGAGCATGACGCGGATATTGTTTATTTCCAGGGACACGCTTCACCAGGTATCTACGCGAGAGCATTCCTCGAAGGCCGTCTGACGGCTGCGCAGCTTGAAAATTTTCGGCGCGAGCTCGCACCCGGCGGCGGTCTTTCCTCCTATCCTCACCCTTGGCTGATGCCGGATTTCTGGCAATATCCCACCGTCTCCATGGGGCTCGGGCCCATCATGGCCATCTACCAGGCGCGTTTTTTGCACTATCTCGAACATCGGGGCTTGAAGAAGAGTTCCGGCGTTAAGGTTTGGGCGTTTCTTGGCGACGGGGAAGTTGACGAGCCAGAGACGCTCGGCGCGATCCCATTGGCATCGCGCGTGAAACTGGATAACCTGATTTTTGTGATCAACTGCAATCTCCAGCGGCTGGATGGCCCGGTGCGTGGAAACGGAAACATTGTTCAGGAACTCGAGGCGATTTTCCTGGGCGCCGGATGGAACGTGATTAAGGTGCTGTGGGGCAGTGATTGGGACCCTTTACTCCAGAGGGATCGCGACGGGCTGCTGGTGAAGCGCATGGGCGAGGTAGTAGACGGCGAGCGGCAAAAATATTCCGTGGAATCGGGTGACTACAGCCGCAAGCACTTCTTTGGTGTAGACCCGCGTCTGCTGGAACTGGTGGAACACATCCCGGACGAGCAACTCGCGAAGCTGCGCCTGGGCGGGCATGATCCTCGAAAAGTTTATGCCGCCTATCAAGCGGCGGTAAACCATACCGGCCAACCCACCGTGATTCTTGCTCGAACCATCAAAGGCTACGGACTCGGCGAAAGCGGAGAGGGGAAAAATATCACGCATCAGCAAAAGAAGCTGAATGAGGACGAAGTGCGGCAATTCCGGAAGCGCTTTGACCTCCCGATTTCGGATGAGGAAGCGGCCCAAGCACCCTTTTACCGCGCGGCGGAGGGCAGTCACGAAATGCGCTATCTCGCCGATCGACGCAAAGAGTTAGGCGGATTCCTGCCTTCCCGCAGCGTCACGGCACCACCCCTCAAAGTGTCGCTCGAAGATCTCTTTAAGGAATTTTATGAAGGCACCAATGGGCGCGAAGTCTCCACCACCATGGCGTTTGTGCGAATGCTTGCCAAATTGCTTCGGGACCGGGAAGTGGGCCGGCTGATTGTGCCGATTGTTCCGGACGAGGCGCGAACGTTCGGCATGGAAGCGCTCTTCCGGCAGGTGGGCATTTATTCCGGCAGGGGCCAGCTTTACGAGCCAGTGGATAAGGACACGCTGCTCTACTATAAGGAAGCGCGGGACGGCCAGATTCTCGAAGAGGGAATTACGGAGGCCGGGTCAATGGCGTCATTTATTGCCGCTGGCACGGCCTATGCCACTCACGGGATCAATTCGATCCCGTTTTTTATTTATTATTCCATGTTCGGCATTCAGAGAGTCGGCGACTTGGTGTGGGCGGCGGGTGACAGCCGCGCGCGCGGTTTCCTGATAGGGGGTACTTCAGGACGTACGACGCTGGCAGGCGAGGGATTGCAGCACCAGGACGGGCACAGCCATCTCTTCGCGGGAGCCGTGCCGAACTTGCTGGCCTACGATCCCGCCTATGCTTACGAGATCGCCGTGATCCTGGAAGAGGGCATCCGCCGCATGTACGGCGAGCAGGAAAGCATCTTCTACTACTTCACAGTAATGAACGAAAACTATGCGATGCCCTCAATGCCCGAAGGCGCCAAGGAGGGCATCCTCAAGGGGATTTACCGCTTTCGGACGTCTGAGTTGAAGGAACCCAAAGCGCGTGCTCAGTTGTTGGGTAGCGGCACCATCCTCAACGAAGCGCTGAAGGCGCAATCCCTGCTGGCCGAAGAATATGGCGTGGCAGCCGATGTGTGGAGCGTAACCAGCTACAAGGGACTGCTGCGGGACGCGCAGTCCGCGGAGCGATGGAATCTCCTCCATCCGACTGAAGCGCAAAGAACTCCTTATGTGAAGCAATGCCTCGGCGAGGCGCCCGGCGTTGTGGTGGCAGCTTCCGATTACGTCAAAGCATTGCCCGATTCCATCGCGCGGTGGCTGCCCCGACCTCTGGTTTCGCTGGGCACGGACGGCTTTGGGCGCAGCGAGGGTCGTAACGCCCTGCGGAATTTCTTCGAGGTTGACTCGCGCCACATCGCGCTCGCTGCTCTGTCCGCGTTGGCGCGCGAGAAAAAAATTAAGCCCAGCGCGGTCCAGGAAGCCATAAAGCGCCTCGAGATCAATCCCGAAACACGCGACCCCGTGCTGTTATAGGGATCGCCACGATCAGTGCCATATGCTGATCGGAATTTTTTCAACACCACTGAAATTCTACGATCGATTGGAAAGCGAGTGATCGCGGCGGCCCGTCCGGACTGCCGCGTGCGATTTTACTGACTGAGGAATAGTCTTTCATGCCCCACGAATTCAGGGTTCCTGAGCTCGGCGAAAACATTAAATCCGGCGATCTCGTGAGAATGCTGGTCTCCGTAGGAGACACAGTCACCCAGGACCAGCCGGTACTGGAGCTCGAGACGGAAAAAGCTACCATCGAGGTGCCTTCGCCCGTCAGCGGAAAGATCAGAGAGGTATTCGCCAAGAATGGAGACAAGCTCCAGGTGGGCCAACTTGTATTTACCGTCGACAGCGAGGGAGCGGACGCGGCTTCCCTGCCCTCCGCTGCGGCCCCAGCACAACCCCTGGCGGCTGAAGCTTCCAGGATCGAGGCGTCAACTCCTTCGAATGCCGGGCAGACGGACACTCGTGCTTCGGTGATCCCGTTTCCGCAACGGCCGACTGAAACTGCCGGAGTTGAACAGGGTGGCTTGGCTCCGGCGGCGCCTTCGGCACGCAGGGTGGCCAGGGAATTTGGAGTGGATGTAAGCCATGTGCCCGGCAGTGGTCCGGGTGGCCGGATCAGCGCTGAAGACGTGAAGCGCTACGCTCAGCAGACGCTCCGCGGAGGCGTCGCGGCCGGTGGACCGCCGCTCGCTGCCGCTCCACTACCGGATTTCAGCAGGTGGGGCGAGACGGAGCGGAGGATGATGAGCGCAGTTCGGCGCAAAACCGCCGAACATCTGGCGCAAGCCTGGGCTACTGTGCCCCAGGTGACGCAGTACGACAAGGCCGATATTACGTCGCTTGAACAGATTCGCAAGCGGTACGGTGGGGGGGTAGAAAAAGTCGGCGGCAAGCTAACCGTCACGGCTGTGGCGCTCAAGGTCGTGGCAGCCGCAGTGCGCCGCTTTCCGCAATTTGCCGCAAGCGTGGACGTGGCAGCGAACGAGGTTGTTTACAAAAAGTACTGTCATATCGGCGTAGCTGTGGATACGGACCGAGGCTTGCTCGTGCCGGTGGTCCGCGATGTGGAAAAGAAGAACATTCTTGAGCTCTCTGTAGAACTTTCTGCCTTGGCAGAGAAAGCCCGGAACAAGAAGCTCGCGCTTGAAGAGATGGAAGGGGGAGTGTTCACGATCACTAACCTCGGAGGCATCGGCGGAACTTACTTTTCGCCGATTGTGAACTACCCGGAAGTGGCCATCCTCGGCATTTCGCGATCGGCGCTGGAGCCGGTTTATCGCAACGGGCAATTTGAGCCCCGACTTCTACTGCCGCTTTCACTTTCCTACGACCATCGGCTAATCGATGGGGCGGACGCCATCCGTTTTCTGCGCTGGGTGGCCGAAGCGCTCGAGCAGCCTTTCCTGTTATCTTTGCAGGGCTGAGCCGCACATCGGTATCTGAATACGGCTCGCGACGCTCGAGCGGCTATTCCTGCAACTTTTTCCCTTACAATCCGACCGGAGAAAATATGACTGATCACACAAACGATGCGGAACTTGCCGTAGTGGGCGGAGGCCCAGGGGGATACGCGGCGGCATTCCTGGCGGCTGATCTGGGCATGAAGGTAACGCTGATCGACCCGGAAGAAAATCCCGGTGGCGTGTGTCTCTACCGTGGCTGCATTCCGTCCAAGGCCCTTCTTCATGTCGCCAAAGTGATTGAAGAGTCGCGCTTGGCTGCCAACTGGGGCATTAAGTTTTCCGAGCCGAAAATCGACGTGGGCAAGCTGCGGGCATGGAAGAACGGCGTCGTTGGGAAGCTGACGGGCGGACTAGGCCAGCTTGCGAAGCAGCGGTCAGTCCGCTATCTGCGCGGCACCGCAGGGTTCGCGGACTCAAACAATCTGATCGTCAAGAATTCCTCGGGCAGTGAAGAAAAACTCGCTTTCCGTCACGCTATTCTTGCCACCGGCTCGCGTCCTGCGCAGATTCCGGGTGTTCCGGAAAAGAGCGACCGCGTTCTGGATTCGACTTCCGCGCTCGACCTGGCCGATGTTCCAAAAACTCTGCTCGTCGTGGGTGGCGGCTATATCGGCCTTGAAATGGGCACGGTGTATGCAGCGCTGGGTACCCGAGTTTCAGTAGTCGAAATGACGGATGGCTTAATGCCCGGCGTTGACCGCGATTTGGTGAACATCCTGGCACGGCGGCTGGGAAAAGCCTTTCAGTCAATCATGCTCAACACTAAGGTTCTGGAAGTAAAGGAAACTGAGAAGGGCCTCCGCGTAAAATTTGAGGGTGAAGGCGCTGGAGAGCAGGTCTATGATAAGGTCCTGATTGCCGTCGGCCGCAAACCGAACTCCAAGATTCCGGGCCTTGAAAACACCAGGGTGGTGGTCAACTCCAAAGGCTTCGTTCAGGTGAACGCGCAGCGGTTGACTACAGACCCAAACATTTATGCGATCGGCGACGTCGCCGGCGAGCCGCTTCTCGCCCACAAGGCTTCTCACGAGGGAAGGACCGCCGCCGAAGCCGCTGCGGGACGGAAAGTAGCTTTTGAGCCCCGCGCCATCCCCGCCGTTGTCTTTACCGACCCGGAGATTGCCTGGTGCGGGTTAATGGAAGCCGATGCCGCCAAAGAAAACCGGCCGGTCAAAATCGCCCGGTTCCCCTGGGGAGCTTCAGGAAGGGCCATGACGCTTGATCGCACCGACGGCGCCACAAAACTCGTCATCGATCCCGAAACGGAGCGGTTGCTTGGCGTAGGCATTGTTGGCTCCGGCGCCGGGGAGATGATTGCCGAGGGGGTATTGGCGATCGAGATGGCGGCTCTGGCAACCGATCTTGAGATGACGATTCACCCTCACCCGACGCTCACTGAAACCGTTATGGAAGCTGCGGAATCCTTTTTCGGAACTGCGACGGATTTTTACCGGCCTAAAAAGCACTGAGAGCCAATTCAAGGCAGTCGCTCATGGCGCCTTGCGGCGTCCGGGAAACACCACAGGGCCAAAGGGCAGACCCTGCGCTACCCGTTAGGAGACGATACCATGGGAAGCGGCGTCGCCGCAGGAGCGCAGCCCCGCCCCAAAACAGGTCTTGCCAGCGCCCTGATGCTCCTCACAACTTTCTTCTGGGCTGGCAACATTGTGGCCGGCAAAATGGCGCTGGCAGGGTTTAGCCCGCTGGCGCTCGCGCAATTGCGGATGGGGGCTGCCGCCATCCTTTATGGAGCGCTGTTTATAGCATGGCATGGCTTTCCATCGCTTCACTTGACGAGGCGCCAATGGCTGTCGCTCATCCTCATGGGTCTCACCGGTATTACCCTCAACCAGATCTGCTACATCGGCGGGCTGGCGCGAACTTCGGTGACCCACACAGGACTGATCCAGGCGGCTGGACCCGTCATCGTCTTGCTGCTTGCGGGAATGATGAAGCTGGAGACGCTCACTCTTGGAAAAATTTTGGGAATGGCGATCTCGTTTCTCGGCGTGGCCGTGCTCCTCGTTGAAAAGCCGCCACACGGGAGCGGCGCTCACTGGCAGGGCGACCTGATTCTGCTTGCGGCGAGCGGCTTCTTTGCGTATTACACCATTCTGATGAAAGAAGTGGCGAACGTTTATGACACGCTCACACTCAACACGTTGGTCTTTGGTGTGGGGGCGGTCCTGCTGATCCCATTCTGCGCGCGCCCGGTAAGCGAGGTCAATTGGCGCCGGGTGCCGCCGCATGCCTGGTGGGGATTGGCTTTCATGGTCCTGTTCGCGTCCCTGATCGCCTACCTGATTTATGGCTTCGCCTTACAAGAGCTCTCCGCCTCATTCGTGGCCGCATTCTCTTACTTACAGCCGATTATGGCGGCCGCACTTGGGGTCTGGTTGCTGGGCGAAAAGATCTCTGGCGGAGCCGTACTGGGCGGCATCCTCATTCTGCTAGGAGTCTATCTTACCGAAGCTAAGCGAACAGAGAAAAAACACATCCGCCATTTAGCCTCCGGGAAAGTCTGAACGAACAATCGTTCAAACCGCTTGGAGTTCCTCCACCGTCAAGGATAAAATAGAGAATTTATGGAGGAACGAGATTTTTTTGATGAGAGCTACGCCCTGAAGCCAGCCACCCTTTCCTGCCTCTACTGCCGCCACGCGGAAACGTACGAGATTCGTTGGTTAGTTCGGACGAAGAAAAGGACGCTCCGAGGTTCGGCGGACGAGCAGGACCGCATGCGTTTTGCGAAGGCTCGGTCCTATATGCTGCGGTGTGACGACATGGTTCAATGTAAAAACCCCCGGTGCCGGAAGCGGTTCGAGATCTCGGGTGTGCAATCAGTTGTCTTCATCTGAAAAGGGGCGATAGCTGTCTGCGGAACTCCGAATTTCTGGAGGCGCTGACGCCCTTGTCACAGACCTGAATCCCACCGGCAGTGCGCTCGTTTACCCCCTACCCTAAGTTCCTGGCGCCTTGGCAGGTGCGTATGATTAATCTGGGAATATTACTCTCGGGACGAGGGTCGAACTTCGAAGCCATTGCGCGCGCGGTGAAGGAGGGAAGGATTCCCGCTCAGATTGCGCTTGTCATCAGCAACCGGGAAGAGGCGCGAGGGCTTCTTCTTGCCCGGAAAATGGGACTCGCAACGCGTTTCATTCCCTCAGCAGAGAAAACGCGCGAGACTTTTGAAAGCGAGTTGCTGGCCGCCCTTAAAGAATCGAAGGCGGATTACATCTGCCTGGCAGGATTCATGCGAGTTCTCAGCCGGTCATTCGTGAGGGCGTATCCCCGGCGCATCCTGAATATCCATCCTTCCCTGCTCCCAGCTTTCCCCGGCGGAGATGCTCAAAAGCAAGCTCTTGAGCATGGTGTAAAGTTTACGGGCTGCACTGTCCACTTTGTAGATGAAGGAGTGGACACGGGTCCCATCATCCTCCAGGCAGTTGTGGCCGTCTTGGAGGACGATTCCGTTGAGACACTCTCCGCGCGTATTTTAGAAGAAGAGCATCGCATTTACCCGGAAGCGGTGCGGCTGCTGGCTCAAGGGTGCCTCGACGTCCACGGGCGCAGGATTTTCTGCAGCGATCATGACCGTTGATGAACAACTCGCTTATCTGACCAAGGGCGCGGAAGAAACCATCCGGACCGAAGAGCTGCGGGCCAAGATCGAATCCTCCGAAATAAGCGGGAAACCGCTGCGCGTAAAGGCTGGATTTGACCCGACGGCGCCCGATTTGCACCTTGGGCATACCGTCTTAATTCGCAAGCTGAAACATTTTCAGGACCTTGGCCACACGGTAATCTTCCTGATCGGGGATTTCACGGGACTCATTGGCGATCCCTCCGGCCGTTCGCAAACGCGGAAGCCCATGACGTCTGAAGAAGTGATCGCGAATGCCGAAACGTACAAGAAGCAAGTCTTCAAGATATTGGATCCCGAAAGGACGGTGGTGGCTTTCAACAGCCGCTGGCTGGGCTCTTTGAGCGGCCGCGACTGGATTACGCTCTGCTCCAAATACACTGTGGCGCGGATGCTCGAGCGGGACGACTTCTCGAAACGGATGAAAGAACAGCGGCCTATCGCCGTCCACGAGCTTCTCTATCCGCTCAGCCAAGCCTATGATTCCGTAGCTCTCGAGGCGGACGTGGAACTCGGAGGGACGGACCAGAAATTCAATCTCCTCGTGGGCCGCCACATCCAGCCGGATTATGGACAGCCGCCGCAAACTGTCATGATGATGCCGATCCTCGAAGGCTTGGATGGCGTGCAGAAAATGTCGAAATCACTCGGGAACGCGGTCGGCATCAACGACTCGCCTGCGGAGATGTTCGGAAAAATCATGTCGATTTCAGACCCGCTGATGTGGCGTTACTACTTGCTGCTCACGGACCGAACCCCGCCGGAGATGGATGAGCTCCGGCGAAGCGTGGCTTCGGGGGAAAAGCACCCCCTCGAGGTCAAAAAACATCTTGCCCACCATCTTGTGACAGATTTCCACGGCGAAGCAGCCGCCCTTCAAGCGCAGAAGGACTTTGAGCTTCAGTTTCAAGATAAGGCGCTGCCGGAGGATTTGCCTCTTCGCACACTCCGGCTGGGGCAGCCGCGCAAGCTGTTCAAGCTCCTTGTGGAACTCGGAATTTTCGGATCGAATGCCGAGTCTCAGCGCAAGATCAAGGAAGGCGCAGTCCATCTGGCGGATATTGATTCGTCGGCGGACCCAAGATGGCGCCGGATCACGGACCCAGTTTGGCTTTTCGATCCCACACAGCATGAGACCGTAGCGTTAAGGGTGGGAACAAAGCGCATCGTCAAGCTCCAGGTGACACATGACTCCGCCTGAAGAGGGCGGCGAGCCATTTACGGCTTTTGGGGAGGCGCGGGAGCTTTAAGAGGAGGATTCAGCACGAGGTTGATGACGCGATTCACACGCGTGTCGAATGAGCTGATGTCGTGAACGTTGGATGCCCTACCTTGGTATTTCGCTTGAATCCGGTAATCATCAGTGAGATTTAAGCCCGTAAACATGTACCGCCCGTTTGCGCCGCTGTAAATCGCGTCCGTCCGGCTGGTTTCGATGTCGGTTAACAGGACGGACGCTCCAGAGACGCTCTCGCCCGATGAGTCAAGGACAACGCCTGAAACAGTTTTGGTGACCGGCGGTTTTTGCTTTGCTGATGAACGAGGCGTGAGCCCTAACAGTAGCAAGACGAAAACGGAAGCCCACCACGCGTTGATCCGCTTCCTGCCGTGCCGGCCCCGTAGCCAGCATCGCGCAAGCGAGGCCACGCGCGTTCTACCACCCCTGTTCCTCTTCATCATCTGCGTCATCAAGGGAGTTCAGCTCCACAGGATTTGTGCTCACGATTTCAAGCTCCGCCCCGCATTCAGGGCAATCTAACGTTTGCCCTTCTTCAACCTCATCTTCTTCGACATCAATGCTGGCGTCGCATTCAGGACATACTGCCATAGGTCACCCCACAAACTGTACGGTTCCCCTCATCCCTCTGCTTCCTTGCGCAAACGTTGCGATTCAGAGATCGGCAAACAATTCATCCCGTTATTCTGCTGGTCTCACAGAAAGCCTCGTCACCCAGTGACTAATGTGCGACAGAAAAGAGGAATTTTCAACCCCCTCATAGTAAGCTAGAAAGCTCGGCACGCAACCACCCCAAGCTCTTGGAGTCTGGCGCTTGCACAGGTGAGACGAGAAAAAGCCGTTCTCCGATACGTTGCGCTGCTTCGTCCCTTACGCCACAGAAACGAGAGGTCTTGAATGAGTGAAACTCCTCGATTTGCCACTCTGGCCGTTCACGCAGGAGAGAAACCCTGCCCGGCGACGGGCGCTCTGGACACTCCAATCTATCAGTCCACAACGTTTGCCGCAGCCAACTCAGACGAACTGGCCGCCCTTTTCGGCGAACAAAAACCCGGCTACACGTATACTCGGTACGGTAACCCCACCATCCACGCCTTGGAGCTTAAGCTTGCCGCGCTCGAGGGCGGCGAGGCCGCGCTGGCTGTCGCTTCGGGCATGGCGGCGATCTCCTCGGCAATTCTGGGGTACATCAAGGCAGGGGATCACGTCGTCGGCGCGCGTTCGCTCTACGGAGCGGCGTATCACTTTCTCGATCAGAAGCTCCCGCGATTTGGAGCGTCCGCAACCTTTGCCGATTCGACGCGGATCGAAGATTTCGAAAAGTGCATCCGGCCGAACACCCGCCTGATCTATTTTGAAACGCCCAGCAACCCCGTGCTCGATATTATCGATATCGCCGGTCTCAGTGCTCTCGCCCGCTCGCGTAATCTCCCGCTGATGATCGACAACACGTTTGCCTCGCCGGCGCTTCAGCAACCGCTGGCCTTGGGAGTAACCGTCGTGGTCCACTCTGCGACGAAATATTTGTGCGGTCACGGAGACGCTCTCGCGGGTGCCATCATCGGCCCGGAATCTTACATTGCCGACCTCAATCGTGAAATCGTCCGGGATTTGGGAGGCGTGATCAGCCCTTTTAACGCATGGCTCATTCTGCGAGGGATTCATACGCTTCCTCTTCGCGTGGCGGCGCAATGTTCAAATGCACAGCAGCTTGCAGAGTTTCTGGCAAGCCATCCGAAAGTCGCGCATGTGAACTATCCTGGCCTTCCAGCTCACCCCGGGCACGCCCTCGCGCGACGGCAAATGAAAGCGTTTGGAGCCATGATCAGCTTTGAGGCGAAAGGTGGACATGAGATGGGCAAGAGGGTCATGGATCGCGTTAAAATCTTTGCGCGCGCGGCGAGCCTGGGCGACACGCGATCCTTAATCGTGCATCCAGCTTCCGTCAGTCACCGTGCTGTTCCGCGCGAACGGAGGGTGGCGGCGGGAATCACAGACGGCCTGGTAAGGCTGTCGATCGGTGTAGAAGCTATTGAGGATCTGATGGCGGATCTTGACCAGGCGCTGGCATTCTAGTGGTACTTAGTTGCTTAGTCAGCGTACCTTCGGTTTGTATCAGGGCACGACTTCAGAGCCTGTCGGAAATTGCGAAGTCGTGCCCTGATACGAGGCAACTGCTGACATGCAAAAGTGCGAATGAGGAGCCGGGGCACAGGTACGCTGATTAAAGCAACTAATTAAAAGTCCAGCCCTCTCCGCGGGTAGAGGGTGGCGAGCAGAGCGAGGCGGGTGCGAGGTTTTGGCAGGTGTTTCTGCAATAAACACGCGAGGTCTTACTGTCTGGATTGCGATTTCCTGTTCTGAAAAAACTTGAAGACGCCCTTAAGAATTTGCTCGCGTTTTTCCGGGCGAGAGACCACAGCCGGCAAACCGGCCTGGGCATTTGGATTCAGGCGAAAGATCGGATTGCTGAACGTTCCTTCTAAAACAAAAGGAAGTGTGATCTTCCCGTCCTTCAACTCTGAGCCCGCCATACCTGCCAGCACATTGGTAAGGATGTTCTTGCGTGCCTCGACCGCGGCGATGCCCTGATAATGGAGATGCCCCGGCCCAGCCAGATCCGAGCTGCCCGACCCATTCACGGTGATTCCAGTTCCAATGATGCGGACGCTCCGGCTTGAAATGACGCCGTGCTCAAGGTGCCAATCCGCTGTGATCGAAGAAAAAGCCGCGAGGTCTCCCTTGGCAGGGCCAAGCTGAGCCAGTCGTACGAAATCGAGGAGCGACTTGTTAAGCTGCAATTTCGGCAGCCGTCCTTTGCGGATGGTCACCGTCCCTTCTCCCTGCTTTCCCCCCCAAATTTTGGACGCAGGTTTGGCATCTCCCGAGAGGTTCAGAGTGGCTTCAAGTTGGCCCGTGATTCCGCCATGCGACGCCGGAAACGCTTCCAGGAGCTTTTGAACGCTCACGCCGCTCAGGTGAGCTTCTGCCTGGAACTGAGGAT
>JBOGJS010000358.1:0-4219 GCA_050745365.1 Terriglobia bacterium | reverse complement strand
GAGAAGGTGTGAATTAATTGAATCTTCGCTTTTCCGTGTGCCTGTTTTCTGTTACTTGCGGACATAAAAACCGCGATTTTTTAATTAATTCACAGCTTCTGAGGCATTCCTCCTGGGCGGGCGGCATGAGTTCATCGTTTGACAGCGGCTACAGTTTCGCAAGCGTCGGCGTCGCGGGTTCCGTTTCCGTCAGGCCAGCTTCGCCCCCGGCGGAGAGAGAAGCCGGAGGAAGTGTCTCGCCCCGGCGAAGCAATTTCACGATCGCATGGCTCAGACGAAACCGGGTCTCGTAACGCTCGTTGGCGCGGACGATATAACGGACGATGAGCTGGACGCCCGAGTCGGTCGGCTTGACGTTGATATCCGGTTCTGCTGAAAATGACCTCACGCCGCAGCGATGTGTTGCTCGCTGCCATTCTTTCTCAGCCCTCCGCGTATCTTCTTCGGTTTCCGTCACCACCAGGGCCCGGATTTTCTCAATGACCGGATAAGGATCGTCTCGCGATGGAATCAGCACCGGAATTTCATCCCACATCCACTGGCCGGAGGTGGAAAAGTTGAAATAGTACCCTTCAACAGCGTAACTGTTGAGAAAGGCTACCTGGCGGCCAGTGGGATGCCCAGCCTCAGTCCAATTTCCCGTCTCCAGAAGCAACGTGCGCAGCAAGCTGATCTCAACCACCTCGCCGCGTACTCCGCTAATTTCCACCCAGTCGCCCACTTGAACTCCGTTGCGCCCCATCAAAACGAACCATCCAAAGAAGGAAACTACAAAGTCCTTCAAGGCCACCGCAACTCCCGCGCCCACCAGCCCGATGACAGTAGACATATGCTTCGGAGATCCGAAGATCACAAACAGGATCAGGAGCGCGCCCAATACCTCAAAGGTGAACCGCAGAATACCCCGAAGGGTCATCTTCTGTTTGCGCTCAAGATGAATACGGTCAAAGAAGTGATCAATGAGCCGGCAGATAATGGAAACAACAAGAAGGGCGAGAACAACCCACAGCACAGACTGGATCAGCCGGTGCAAGGCCGCGCGCGCGCGGACGATCACCAAACCTGACCATTGCTGGTAAATAGCGGCCAGGCTTCCGAGATCCTGAATGCGCCGGTCGAGGTTTGAGAGGCGAGTTTCGTCTTGCGAAAGTTGGCGCAAGCTGGAGAGGGAGGGCGCGGCAATCTGCTTTGTTAACGCTTTTCCTTTTCCGCCTTTCGGGGAGTTCATCGCGGGTTGGAGCGGTGGCCGCGCCTGCTCCAACTGCACCTGCCGCTCCAAACTATCATGCTGACGGGTAAGATTGCTTCGCATAGCGAGGGCATGTTTTTGACCTGCAGAAAGCTCCACCCCCGCGGCGGCGAGTCCGCTCCAGGCTCTCCACCGCGAGATCAGGCTGTGAGCGGAAAGCTCCGATGTCGCGCCGGGAGCGACAGAGCTTGGTCGCGTGGCGCCATTTTTATGCTCCGTGGCCTGATGTTCCTGCCAGAGACGCTCAATCCGGCTGTACATGCCACCACCCGCCCGCGCCTGGTCTTCCTGAGCTTCTGCCAGCTCATTCTGAGCGAGATCGGACTCGGCCTGGGCAAACGCAATCTGCTGCTGAAGGCCCCCGGTGTTGCTCCCGCGCTCCTTCGCTTCTGCGGTCAGTTGCCTGATTCTCGCCTGAAATTCCCCGAGCGCATCTTGCGCCTTCCGGATTCGCTCATCGATCGCCTGGTTGCGCTTGGGAGCAGGTTGCTGGGCCGCCGCCTGCAAGGCGCTCGCAAAGGCAAGGTCCACTTCGTGGTCCGCTGTTCGCGCGGCATCCTGTGCGAACTGCTGCTCTCGAGCGCTGGAGGCAACTGCCGCCAGCCCACGCGATGTTTCGAGCGGCCGCTGGTCGATTAACTGTTCTTCGCGATCTTGCCCGCGCAGTCCTACCCCTCGTTTTGAGCTCTCAGGTGGACGGCTGGTGAGGACGAGGCCCAGAATTGCGGCGGCGGTGAGCACCACTAAGGCTATGAAGAAAACTTCGCGGAAAATTCTCATACTCGAGACGGACCGGCTCCCCTTTCGACGAGCGGGCTTTGCCAGGCCGACTTCCCTACAAAAAAGGGTCCCATGCTCTGAATGTAGCGGGAGGTCTGTTGGGTCTTACGCATGGCTTCGACGCAAGCGGAAAGCGGATGAAGCTCCCGGCCGGTGAGACCAATCACGAAGTCGTTGTCATTCTTATCCAGACCGAAGCAGGCCAGGCGAATGTCGTGCGCGTAGTCGGACTCGCCAAAGGCATGGCCGATCTTGCCGTGCTCGCTGAGAATCGGCCCTTTCTCTTCCGGTGACAGCCCGGAAAAAGCCCCAGCCCGTCGTAAAGGATACCAGATGGCCCAAGGCCATTCCGGGTTGAGCGCGGTTGCGCGCGGCTTTTCAAACAGCCATGCTTGAAGGTCGTGCTCGTGGCCCAACGCATAAGTGCGGCCAAACATCGTGTATTCCAGCTTCGGCGTCAACCCCGCCCAAGGAGATCCCAACGTGAACTCGCGTAACGCAGTCACGAAGAAAGCGGGATCCTGGCTCCAGGTAAGTAGGGCGACGCCTCGCGGGTCATTCACATCTTCATAGAGGACGCTCTCAAATGCCGCCCCGGCGAGCGATTTCACCAACGGCTCTACGTTCATGCAATTTCCATAGACGAAAAGTTGCATGAAGAGCCGAGCGTCGCAAACCATCCGCTCGCCATTGCGTACCGCCCCTTTTTCCCGAAGATCCAGTTCGCTGGTCATCCCTCGATCAGCTTTCTCAAATAGTCGCTCTCCCGCCTGATATCCTCGAATTGTTCCGGCCCTGAAATCTCACGCTCGATCGTGATGGGCCCCTGGTAATGCAACTCTTTCAGCCGCTGGATGATTTTTGGGAAATCGACTTTACCCTGTGGAATGGGCACTTCTTTTCCCAGGTCGTGCGGGTTCGTTGGATACAAGCCGTCCTTGGCGTGAGTGTTCTTGACGAAAGGCCCAAGAATATCGAGCGCGTCCAGCGGGTTCGCCTTGTCATAGAGTATCAGGTTGGCTGTGTCGAGGTTCACACCCTGATTATCCAGCCCAACGTCCTCGATCGCCCGCAACAAGGTGATGGGCGTCTCTGTGCCTGTCTCGTAAAGAAAGTCCTGCCCGTTCTGCTTGCAGGTGCTGATGACATCCCGGAGCGTTTCCACCGCCTCGCGGTATAGATGGTCATTGGGATCTTCGGGAATAAAACCCGCGTGAATGCGAATCGCCGGGACGCCTAACTGCCGGGCAAAACCCGAAAATTTCTTCAACTTCTCAATTCTCTGCGCCCGATAGGTGAGCGGGATCAATCCGAGCGTCAAGGGTCCATCGTAGAAGTTGTAAATATACGGCCCCGGCCCGGACGTCCCCAACGCTGTGCACACGATTCCGTATTTGTCGAGCGCCGCCCGAAGCTGCTTGACCAGATCATCGTCCAGGTATTCGGCTTCGATCTGGCAGGTCGGCAGGTTAAGGCTGTGGACCTTAGTGATGGCGGCTTCCGGATCGTTCCCGATACCGATGATCACACCCAGCGCCATCGGTTTGTATCCGCGCTCGGACGGCGCCGACTGCGGAGCCTCGGCCGCAAGGGGTGCTGCCAGCACCCGCTCTCCACCACCCAATCCGGCCGCGGTAAGGGCTGTGGCCGTCGAAAGCTTTAGAAAATCCCTACGGTTATTTTTCTTCATCTTCTTATTCCCAGATGCGATGGAAAAGTCTACGCGAACGGCCATCCTGAGCGGCAGCGGAAAAGGAGGCAAATGCAGGGATTCTTCGTCGTCCAGAGGAACTGCGTCGGGACGACGAAGAATGACGATGACCGAGTTTTTTCAGCCGTTCCCGGCATCTACGGAGTTATGCGACATACTGACCGTAGGCTACGCCCGCGGCGGCTATCTATGGAACGGTCTCAGCAGAGAAACTAGCGCGGACCTGCGCTGTTTAGGTCCGCGGTTTTTCGCGATCTTCGGGCAAAAACCGCAGACCTCAAAAACGGAGGTCTGCGCTGCCCCGGTCTGGCATCGAATGTCATGCAGAGCGCACGAAGAATCCCCGTATTCCGTTTTGCCAAATACAGAGATTCTTCGCTCGCTCAGAATGACAGTTCCTTTGGTTGCGGCCCTCGGGCCGCGCTGCGCTACCCGGGTTGGGATGCCTACATCCTTGGAGAGTGAAGGCGGTCGTTTTT
>JBOGJS010000357.1:0-9251 GCA_050745365.1 Terriglobia bacterium | reverse complement strand
CTCCCCGCCTTCACCCCCGGGGAGAAGGCGCCCGACGTAGGAGGGAAGAATCCCTGTATTTGCTTGAGCTTACAATTGGGAGATCCTTCGCTGCCGCTCAGGATGACCGCTGATTTATTCACACCTCCTTCAGCCGTGGGAAAAGGGGAACCACGAAAACCCGAAGTGCCGGAGGGGCGACAGCCCTCCACAATCCGCTGCGGAACAACGACTTTGAGTCCACCCCCTGTGTCCAGCAAAAATGTGGGACACGCTCAGATAGACCCGGAGGAGCTAAGCATTCAATGACAACCGACCGCCAAAATATATGGCGAGAGCTGGCGGCAGGTCTCGCTCTAATTGCATTCACCCTCGCCAACGGTTACGCTTCTCCGCTTTCCAGTCGTGGCTATACCGTCCTTCCGCAGCCGCAGCAGGTGGAATTGAAGGGCGGGGATTTCGAGTTCGGCAGCGGCTGGCGTCTGGAGCTTGGTCCGGGTGTGAAAGCCAGTGACGTATCCGTAGAGTCTTTGAAAGAAGGATTATCGCGCCGCTACGGCGTGAGGCTGGACACCGCTGGGCGCGAACACGGCGAAGTGATTACGCTCACCCTTCAGCCGGGCTCGGTGGCAGTTGGCAGCGCGGCGGACAAGAACAAAGCGGCGCTGGCGGAGCAGGCCTACAAACTGCAATTGACCCGCGATCACATTCGGATCACCGCCAACGCCCCGGCGGGGCTATTCTACGGCGTCGAAACCTTGGTGCAGTTGGTGAAACCAGCGCAAGGCAAGTTGTGGCTGCCGATCGCGGTAATCACCGACTGGCCCGATCTCGAAAACCGGTTCGTCTACTGGGATGACAGTCATCACCTTGATCGCTTTGACGTTTTGAAAAACGCCTTGCGGCAGGCAGCGTTCTACAAGGTCAACGGCTTTGCAATTAAGCTGAACGGGCATTTTGAGTATCAAAGCGCGCCGGCAGTGGTTGAACCTTACGCTCTCTCGCCCGAGCAGGTGCAGGAGCTGACCAACTACGGCTTGAAGTATCACATTCAGCTTATTCCTTACATCGACGGCCCGGCACACATTGATTTCATTCTGAAGCATCCCGAATACGCGAGTTTGCGTGCGTTTCCTGATAGCAACTACGAGCTGTGTACGGCGAATCCGAACTCCTACAAGCTGATCGAGGGGATGTACCAGGATTTGCTCAATGCCAACCGCGGGGTGAAATATTTTGTTCTCTCCACCGACGAGCCTTATTACGTTGGCCTGGCCGACAACGCACAATGCCGTGAAGCGCAAAGGGCCAAGGAACTGGGCAGCCGCGGCAAGGTGCTGGCGGAGTATTTAACGAAGACCGCAGGCTACTTACACAGTCGCGGCCGGCAAGTAATTTTCTGGGCTGGCTATCCGATGGTATCGAGCGATATCCCGTCGCTGCCATCGTATTTAATAACCCGGGGGATTAATTACAACGCCCAGCCAGGCTTCGCGCAGGCTCTCGAGGCTCATGGCATCCGGGGGATGATTCGCACCGCCCCGGAAGGCGCGGAGCCTCTGTTCCCCAGCTACTATCTTCTACCTTCCTCTAAGCTCTTCAACCCGGTCCGCACAGGCGGTGAGGCTGGCGGCCAGTCCGAGTTGGATAAGACGTATCAAGAGGTCTCATTTGCGGCGGCACGGAAGAGCGGCGACGTGATTGGCGTTCTCGACATGGCCTGGGGCGACGAGGGTCTTCATCCGGCCACCTTCTGGCTGGGATACATCACGGGGTGCAGTTGGGGATGGCGACCGGGCTCTCCGGGTCCGAACGAAGCAGCGAGCGACTTTTTCAAGCTGTTTTATGGCCCAAGCGCGGTCGATATAGGCCAGATTTATCAGTTGATGAGCACTCAGGCGGAATTCTGGAACAGCAGTTGGGATGAGGAGCCATCATCAGCCCGCAAGCCAATTTTCGGGAATTCCAGCTCAATTTTCCACCCGCGGCATCCAGCGCACGATCAGACCTTGCCGTTGCCGCCTGTTCCGCAAGGCGAATACTTAAGTCTGCCCTTCGACTGGAGCTTGGAGAATGCCCGGCGGGTAACGATGGCTGAAGATTTTATGCCCGCCAATGATGAGCTGGCGAATCTACTGCACACGAACCTGCACTCGGTCGAGTTCCACCGCTATAACCTGGAAACCTTTTTGTCGATCGCGGGGCTCTATCGGCAGAATCTCGAGATGCTGGAAGAAATGGGGAAAATCGACGGCGCGCTGAAAGCGGCGCAAGCGGCGGCGGCGCAGGTACAATTCGATCGGGCGGTTGCGGCACTGGATCGGGCGCTCGACCTCGCAACTCAAATCCGGAATCAGCGCAATGCAGCCCTGCGCGCCGCTGTGACGACCTGGTACGAGAGCTGGTATCCGCGTGTGGAAGAGGCCAACGGACGGCGCTACCTGGAGGCCGTGAGCGACGTTAAGGACCATCTACCGGCGCGCACCGTGGATATGAGTTATCTGGTCTATCGAGAGACGATCCTGCCTTTTGGGCAATGGTTCGATCAGGTCGAAGCAGCACGCAACCGCTACGCACATTCCCACAATATTGCCGAGCGAACGGACAAGCTGGGTTGGAAGCAAACAGGACCTTGAACAGCAAAAGACGGAGCGGCCGGCGCGCGAGGTTTGGTGCTATGGCTGGAAGGTGGCCCGGAGAGGAAGAACGAACCCAGGAAGTCCTGGAGGCTCAAGTAGCTCGAAAATCAACTCCCTATCCCCAATTCAGATTCGAGGCAACGCGCGTGGGAGCGCGCTGCGGTTTGTCTTCGGTCGGCGACGGCCACGCCGCCTGACGGCGCGCGTGATCCCACTCCTGAGCTTGGGCAGGCTCTTCGATCTGTGGCGCCTGAGCGGGTAGCCACGGCACCGCCTCTGTGCCGTGGGTATAGCGGACCCCAGCAAGCCTCCGTTCCGGTTGCCTTGCTGCTACTTCAACCGTAAAATAGCTAAGCTATGATTTCGGCTCAGATCGGCAAAGGCGGGAAGTTCTTCGTGGACCGCATCATCGGCGCATTTGTGCGAAGAGGAGTTAACCCCAACGTACTTACTTCGATCGGCTTGCTCATCAATTTAGTTGCAGCGTACCTGTTTGCCGTGGGTTATTTTCGCTGGGCGGGATTGACGATTGTGATTGCCGCGATTTTTGACCTCACCGACGGCCCGGTGGCGCGCACGAGCCATCGGGTAACGCCTTTTGGCGGCTTTCTCGACTCGGTGCTGGATCGCTATTCAGACCTGCTGTTGCTGGTGGGGTTGCTAGTGTTTTATAGCCGTGCCAGCCGCTTCTGGTACGTTGTGCTGGTGGCCATTTGCATGATTGGTGCCATCATGGTGAGTTATACGCGGGCACGCTCAGAGAACGTGATCCGCTCCTGCAAGGTCGGGTTTCTTGAACGGCCGGAGCGGATTGTGTTGCTCATTATTGGCGCCCTTGCGGAGCGAATGGCGCCTGTGCTGTGGGTCATTGCCGTCCTCTCTAACCTCACCGTCCTCCACCGCATTGTGCATACTTATCGGGAAACGGAACGCGCGGCGGCCGCCGCACAAGCGCAAACAGCCGCTTCGGTGGGTTCCGGAGTGCGCGCAGAACCCCGCTAAAAGCTTACGATCAATGCCCCCACTGGCGCCAAACGCGCCTTCTCAGTTTCGGGCGCAGATGTAGAGGCAGGTTTATCCCGCCGGCACGAATGGCGGCGCGACGCCGCCTCTACCCGCCTGAAACCAAGGCATTAAACTGCACGCCGAGAAAAGTTGGTGGCGCGTTCAGTGATAGTATAATATCGAGCAAAGGCTTGGGCCTATGAAAAAGGCTATAGGACTGTTCCTGGTGCTGGTGTGTGTTGCAAGTTTCGCCGCTGCCCAGCAAACACTCACCATTGTTGTTTTCCCGTTTGAGAACCGAAGCGCGAGCTCTGATTTAGGATGGATCTCCGAAGCTTTCTCCGAGGTCCTTTCTACGCGTCTGGCCGGGCGCGGCCGCTTCATCATCGAGCGCAAGGAGCGGAATAAGGCTTATCAGCAACTGGGCGTTCCGCCGGACGCAATACTTACTCTGGCCAGCGAATACAAGGTGGCGCAGATTCTTGGCGTTGACTGGGCGATTGTCGGGAGCTTCAAGGTCACCGGGCAGCAGATGACCGCCGAGACCCAACTTCTCGACATGCATGGTCTTCGGATGTCCCCTCCCATCCGGGAGTCGGGGGCACTCAGCCAGCTCGTCCGAATTCAGACTCTTCTCGCTTGGCGGGTATTAGCAAGTTACGACAAGAGTTTCAGCGTCGTCACCGAGCAGGACTTCCTCGACACTTTCCCTCCCCTTCGCCTTGACGCTTTTGAGAATTATATCCGCGGCATCCTCGCAACTGACGCAAACAGCAAAGTGCAATTCCTCACCGCGGCGGCGGGGCTGAACCCTCCCGACCACCGCGCCGCATTCGCCCTGGGCGAGTATTATTTCCACCAGAAGGATTATCAGGATTCGGCGATCTGGATTTCAAAACTCGATCCCAAGGATGCGAATTACCTCACGGCGCTCTTCCTCCGAGGAGTGGACAATTTCATGCTCGGCCAGAACAAGGAATCGGAGAGCGCATTTCTCGCTCTCTCCAAGCAGATTCCGCTCAATGAGGTGTGGAACAACCTCGGAGTTCTCGAGGCCCGGCGAGCTGATTATAAGGACGCGCTGGCCAGCTTTGAGCGAGCTTTCGCAGGCGATTCCTCCGATCCCGAATATGCTTACAACGTGGGCGTCTGTTATTGTGATTTGAAGGAGTACCGATCGGGGGCAGAATATCTTGAGAAGGCGCTCCGGAAAAGCCCGGACGGATTGGCCGTGCGCACGATGCTGGCGTATGCTTTGCGTCAGGAGGGTGATTCGGCCGCCAGCCAAGCTCAACTGGAATGGGTTGCCGAGCACGACGGTAGCTCGATGGCGGATCTGAACACCAGCATCCTGCCGCAACCCAGGCTGAAAAAGACTTTCAATGGGGCAGCCTTCCGGATGCTGGCAGTGGCCGTTAACAACTCGCTCGAAAGTGAGCTTGAGAAGCTCCCCCCAAAAGAGCATGGCCAGGTCCATTTGGAAAGGGGCGAGCAGTTTATTAAACAGGGCAGGTACCCCGAAGCGATCCGGGAACTGACGGAAGCTCTTTCCCTCATCCCCGCGAGCGTTGAAGCCCAGCTTTCACTCGGCCAGGCCTATGAATTAAACGGCCAGCACCGAAAAGCGCTCGCGCAATTTCGGGCTTCACTCGCACTCAATGACAACGCCGTGACGCACCTCTGGATGGCCCATGCTTACCTTTCACTTCACCAGACTTCCAAGGCTCTCAGCCAGTGCCGCGATGCGTTGAGTCTGGACCCCGGCAACACCGATGCGAACAACCTGATGAACTCCATCGAGCGACAGGAGCAAAACCTGCGTAAGGACCCGTGAAACTTCGCTCGTTGGCAGGTCAATTCGCTTTAGCCGCTGTCGTCACTCTCGCCGGGCGCGGAACCCAGCCGCCTTGGCACCCAGACGCGAGCCGTCCCCTCGTCATTCAAATCAATCTCGACGGCATCATCCAGCCTGTCAGCGCAGAATACGTGGAGCACGGCATCCACCTCGCGAACCAGGCCGGCGCCCAAGCAATTCTACTGGAGATGGATACGCCCGGCGGCCTTGGGACGTCCATGCGCGGAATCATCACCGCCATCGAGAACTCCCGAGTTCCGGTAATCACCTACGTCGGTCCCAGCGGCAGCCGTGCCGCTTCAGCGGGATTCTTCATTCTCATCTCGGCCGACGTTGCCGTAATGGCCCCCGGAACGAATACCGGCGCTGCCCATCCGGTGCTCTTAAGCGGCGCAGATGTGGGCAAAACGGAAACGGCCAAAATAGAAAACGATGCCGCAGCCTACATTCGTAGTATTGCTCAGCAACGCGGCAGGAACGCGAAACTGGCCGAGGCAGGCGTGCGCCAGAGCAAGTCGTACACGGACGAGGAGGCGCTCAAAGGACACCTGATCGACCTGATCGCCAGCAATCCCAAGGAAATATTTACGCGGCTTGACGGCAAGAACATCCGGCGCTTTAACGGCAGCACTACAACGCTTCACCTCGCCGGCGCTCGCGTGGAAGTCTACGCGATGAGCTCCCGTGAGCGCTTCCTTTCTCATCTCGCCGATCCGAACCTGGCGTTCATCCTGGGAGCAATCGGCGCGGTTTTGCTCTACTTCGAGTTCACACATCCGGGCATGGTGCTTCCCGGAATCGCGGGCGCCATTGCCATTGTCCTGGCCCTGCTCGGTTTTCATTTGCTTCCGATCAATTACATTGGAGCCATACTCATCATCCTGGGCTTAGTGCTTTTCGCCCTCGAGGCGCATGTAACTTCCCACGGCTTGCTCGCGGCCGGAGGCGTTGCGTCCATGCTCTTCGGCTCGTTGATTCTGATCAGGACTCCCTGGCCGGGCGCGCACATCCACCTCAGCACTTCGCTGAGTGTGACGCTTCCGGTCGCTTTTATTACTCTCCTTCTCTTCCGCGCCGCGTTTCTTGCGATCCGTCAGAAAGCTGTCACCGGAGCGGAAGGAATGCTGGATTCGATCGGCATCGCGCGGACGGACCTTGCCCCAGCCGGAAAAATTCTGGTCCATGGCGAACTCTGGAACGCGAGGGCGACAGAAGAAATCCCTGCCGGCAAACCGGTGCGCGTGCGCGCGGTGGAAGGATTGATTCTTGTCGTCGAGCCCGATCCAGATTCCGAAAAGCGAATCTCAGAAGATAAGGCTCATTTTTAGGGTACGATAATAATTTTCCCCTTGTATTCAATGCCCGGTGAACCCGCTGGGCAGAAAGAGGAGTGTCATGGCAAGTGCGCTGATTGTGATCATTATCATTATCGTTATTTGGATCGCGGGCTGTCTGAATGTCTTACGCGAATATGAACGGGCGGTGATCTTCCGGCTGGGCCGGATTCAGACGCCGGATAAAGGACCGGGCCTGATCTTCATCCTCTGGCCCATCGATAAAATCGTCCGGATCTCGCTCCGTGTGGTCGCTTGGGATGTTCCTCCCCAAGATGTCATCACGCGGGATAACATATCCCTTAAAGTTAACGCCGTAGTCTATTTTCGCGTGATCAGCGCGCAAAAGGCCGTCCTGGAGCTTGAAAACTACCGCTATGCCATCGAACAACTTGCACAGACCACCTTGCGCTCGGCGCTGGGCGAGGTTGAATTGGATGATTTGCTCTCGCAGCGCGAAAAACTGAATTTGCGGCTGCAAACGATCCTGGATGAGCACACCGAGCCCTGGGGCGTGAAGGTGGCCAAGGTGGAAGTAAAGCAGGTTGACCTGCCCCAGGATATGCAGAGAGCCATCGCGCGGCAGGCTGAAGCCGAGCGTGATCGCCGCGCAAAGATCATCAACGCGGATGGCGAATACCAGGCCGCCGAAAAGCTGAAGCAGGCAGCCATGATGATGCAGCAAGAGCCGGTCTCGATAACGCTGCGATACCTTCAGACGCTCACTGAGATTGGCGTGGAAAAGAACACCACCATCATCTTTCCGCTGCCGCTTGACCTGCTCTCCGGCTTAAGTGACAAGTTCGCGATCATGGCGGGCAAGAACCGCAGCGGCGATGGGGCCAAAGAGACAAAAGAAGGCGTAGCGAAGAGTATTACGAGCTAGTGTTCTGTCCCAGAAATAAGTGAATTAATTGGCGGCCAGCAGCATCTAAGGGACAGGAGGCTTAGATGCGAACCGGACGCCCCAAACGACCCTTGATGTTAAGCACAGATGAACAGGAGCAACTCCGTCCTTGGCCCATCGCGCCCGCAGTCAGCCCGTGCTGGCGCGGCGTGCACGGGTGATCTTGGCTTCCGCGCAGGGCCTCGCTAACTCGGTGGTGGCTAAGCAAGTGCGCTGCTCGGCGGGCATGGTGAACAAGTGGCGCTCCCGCTTTTTGAAGAAGCGGCTGGAAGGACTCTATGACGAGCCGCGACCCGGCGCGCCGCGCAAGCTCAGCGATGCGCAAGTTGAGCAAGTTGTGATTCGCACTCTGGAAAGTACGCCCCGCGGGCAAACGCATTGGAGTACCCGCAGTTTGGCCCGAGCCAGCGGGCTCAGCCGCATGACCATCAGCCGGATTTGGCGAGCCTTTGGTTTGCAGCCTCATCGCACCGAGACCTTCAAACTATCTCCCGATCCTCTGCTCATCGAGAAAGTGCGCGATATCGTGGGCCTGTATATGAACCCGTCGGATCACGCTCTGGTCTTCTGCGTGAACGAGAAGGGTCAAATTCAGGCGCTGGACCGCTCTCAACCCCTCTTGCCCATGCGACCCGGTCAAGCCGAGCGGCGCACCCACGACTACCAGCGCCACGGGACCACCTCACTGTTCGCGGCGCTGAAATTGAAGACCAGCCGCGTGATCGGTCAACTACACCGCCGCCATCGCTCCTCCGAGTTTCGTCAGTTCTTGGATGCGATCGAGGTCCAGGTGCCTGCCGAACTGGAGGCGCACATCATCATGGATAACTACGGCACCCATAAAACGGCGCTGATCCGGAACTGGTTCGCGAAGCGCCGCCGATTCCATCTTCACTTCACTCCGACCTACGCTTCTTGGATCAACCTGGTGGAACGCTGGTTTGCCGAGATCACCAATAAACGCATTCGACGGGGCGTCTTCCGCAGTGTCAAAGAATTGGAAGCTGCCATCCGCGAGTACATCGACGTGCACAACGAAAATCCCAAGCCCTTTGTTTGGACCCGAACCGCCGATCAGATCCTGGAGACCGTTGCCCGTTTTGCCCGGCGCACATGTCCTTCTCCAGACGCCGGACTTAACTCACGAATCACTGGGACAGGAGACTAGTGTCGCGTAACCGAAATCCGTGGCACAAGGGACCGGACGTTGTCATGCTGAGCGATGCGAAGCATCCCCGCATTTCGAATCAAGCAAATACTGGGATTCTTCGTCGCCTTCGGCTCCTGTGCATGACATTCGACGCCAAATCGGGTAGCCATCTCTGAAATGGCGATGCCGCGTCAAGCATTTTTTTGACACTGGTTCTCTTGTCGCTGTCGGCTGAGCCGGCAGCGACACGTGTCTTCCAGGCGGTTCAGAGCCGCCGTTCGGCGCGGTGGAAATGGGGGAATCGCGAGGCGATTTCCAAGCGCGGTGCGAAGAGCTGGAAAAGTCCGTGGCGGCTGCCAGGAGACTTTTCCACGCTTTGCAC
>JBOGJS010000356.1:0-11007 GCA_050745365.1 Terriglobia bacterium | reverse complement strand
GGTGTGGTGAATAACGACCAGAATTTTCACAGCCTGCTCGGAGCACTCGAAAAAACCGGTAAGCTTGATGACACGGTGATCCTGCTGACTTCCGACCACGGATTCTTCCTTGGTGAGTGGCGCTTTTACGATAAGCGCTTTATGCACGAGCCTTCGATCCGGGTCCCATTGGCGATTCGCTATCCGAAGCTTATCCAGCCGGGTATGGCAGTGGAGAAAATGGCGCTTAATCTTGATCTTGCTCCCACTATCCTGGAGCTAGCTGGGGTCGCCATTGCGAAAGAGATGCAGGGCCAAAGCCTCGTTCCGTTCATGAAAGGTGAAGAACCTGCTTCATGGCGGACGGATTGGCTTTACGAATACTATGAGTATCCCGGCAACCAGCAGGTGAAACCCAACCGGGGTGTTCGGACGGACCGATACAAACTGATATGGTATTACGAGCCACCTCAGGAGTTTGAACTTTACGATCTGAAGAACGATCCGGGCGAGCTCTACAATCTCTACGGCGACCCCCGCTTCGCGGACTTGTTCCACCGCCTGATGGATCGCCTGCACCAGCTTCGCGTCGAAACCGGCGATAGGCAGTCCAGCCTCAACCCCGCTGGACTTCCGGATTAAGGCCGTAGCGCCGCCGTCTGGGCGGCAATTGCCGGTCCGGTTCGGCGGGACCGGCGCATCGGAGCGCATAAGGGAGGTTTGAAATGCAATCAGTCGGCGTGATTCGCCAGCTTGCGCGGTTTCCGGTGAAATCCATGCGCGGCGAGGCATTGAGCTCGACGATGGTGACGCTTCAGGGCTTGCCGTGGGATCGCCGGTACGCTTTCGTCCAGAAAGCTTCCCGCCGTTCTTTTCCCTGGTTCACGGCGCGCGAATTGCCGGAGCTGCTGCGTTACACGACGACGATTCAGGAGAATGGCCCTGCGGAGGGGACGGTGATCGTCGGCACGCCTCGCGGCGAGAATTGGCCGGTCGAAAGCGAAGAATTGCGCCGGGAACTCGAAGAGCGCTCGGGCCGCGGTCTCTTTCTGCTGCATGACCACCGCGGCTCCTATGACGCCGCTCCTATCTCGCTTATCAGCCGGCAGACGGTGGCCCGGATTGCCGAGGAAAGCGGAACCCAGGAAGAGCCGTGGCGATTTCGCCCCAACCTTCTTGTGGAATTGAAGGATGGCGAGGCCTTTGATGAGCTCGATTGGGTAGGGCGAATTCTTCGAATAGGAGACCAGGTTCGGATCGCAATCACGGAGGTGGACGTACGTTGCATGATGATTACGCTTGACCCGGCGAGCGCGGAAGCCACTCCTGAGATTCTGCGGAGTGTCACCCGCCGCCATGAACAGCGCGCGGGCATCTACGCCACAGTGCTCACAGCGGGTGAGGTGCACGCGGGGGCCGACGTGATGTTTGAAACCTAAGTGGGTATAAGGATTGCGCCGGGTAGCCACGGCACCGTTTTTGTGCCGTGGGTCTGAGAACCGCGGCTGATAAACTTTTTTCACCCTGGCCCGTTCAACCCGACAAAAAGACCACGGCCAATTCACAAAACGAATTGACCGTGGCTACCGTTCGAGAGTCCTGGCCTGTTATTCTGAAAAAAGATTGGTAGGGTAGGGAAGAGAGCGACAATGGGCGTACAGCCGGAATCTTCGGCGTTTCATTCCGATATCCCTCTCCGTTTGGGGCAGCACGAACGGCTGCTGAGCTTCCACGTGATGACCAAGCCGACGGGGCCGCTTTGCAATTTGGATTGCAAGTATTGCTTCTATCTCGAAAAAGAAAAGCTGTATCCGGGAAAGTCCGACTGGCGAATGCCGGAGGACGTGCTTGAATCTTACGTCCGGCAATACATTGAAGCCCAGAGCGTTGATGCGGTCAGCTTTGCCTGGCAGGGTGGTGAGCCGACGCTGCTTGGGGTGGAATACTTCCGGAAGGTGGTGGAGCTCCAGAAGAAGTACGCGAATGGCAAGCGCATTGAGAACGCATTTCAGACCAACGGCTTTCTTCTCGACGACCGCTGGGGTGAATTCCTGGCCGAGAACAAGTTTCTGGTGGGCCTTTCGATCGACGGCCCGGCCGCGATGCACGACCGCTACCGCGTGGATAAGGGCGGCCAGCCCACGTTCAAGCGCGTGATGCGCGGTCTCGACACTCTGAAGCGGCACGGAGTGGAATTCAATACGCTCACTGTCGTCCAGCGCCACAACTCGCAGTACCCGCTCGAAGTTTATCGCTTCCTGAGGGACGTCGGCAGCGGCTTCATGCAGTTCATCCCGATTGTGGAACGGATTGCAGAATCGAATGCTCCTGAAGGACTGGTGCTGATTGCTCCGAGCGCGCCGCAGCCGGCGCAAGTTTCGGAATGGTCTGTCGAGCCGTTGCAGTATGGCCGGTTCCTCTGCCGGATTTTTGACGAATGGGTTCTGAACGATGTGGGACGCGTTTTCGTCCAGCTCTTCGATGTGGCGCTGGAAATGTGGTGCGGATTCCCCGCCAGCCTCTGTGTCTTCCGGGAGACATGTGGCGCCGCGATGGCGCTCGAGCACAACGGCGACCTTTACTCGTGCGACCACTTCGTCTATCGAGAGAACAAGTTGGGCAACATCATGGAAAGCCCGCTCGAATCGCTCGCCTCCTCCCCGCAACAAGCGAAGTTTGGGCGGGACAAGCTCGAGACGCTCCCTCGTTACTGCCGGGAGTGTGACGTTCGCTTTGCATGTAACGGTGAATGCCCGAAGCATCGCTTCACCCACACCCCTGAGGGCGAAATGGGGCTGAATTACCTCTGCGCGGGCTATAAAGCCTTCTTCCACCACATTGACCCTTACATGCAGTTCATGGCGTCCGAGCTTCGCCACGAGCGGGCGCCCGCCAACGTGATCGAATGGGCCCGGCTGCGTGAGGCGAAGGAGAGCCAAACAGCCCCCATCGGCCGCAACGACCCGTGCGCGTGTGGTAGCGGTCTGAAATACAAGAAATGCTGCGGGCGGAACGTTTGAGTGGGATAGTCAGGGCGTGAAAAATCCCATCGTCACACCTCGTAAAAGGCGAAGCGCGAAGCACTATGCGAAACTAAGGCATTCAAGCCCGATGCGCCGGCTGGCGCTCACGTCTCATTTCCATCGCAAAGTCGCTCAACTATCCCAGGTCTCCAGTTATCCCGTGCTGGCCGCTTTTCTCCCGCAGAATCTCTGGCCCTGGACTTGGAACTATCTAAAATTTGTGTGTACTCGCAAATTCCCCTTTCCGTCCTATGGGCATGCGAGCGATCAGGGTGTATATTCCATTTCGCCTTCCACGCCGGACAGCCCGATAAAGATTGCGATCGCCGGGGACTGGGGTACAGGCACGGACGAAGCGTACGTGATTGCTAGGCATATGTCGCCTGAAGATCGCCGTCTGAAGCCGGATTTTACGATCCATCTTGGAGATGTTTATTACGTCGGGGATGAGGCCGAAATTGAAGAAAACTGCCTCGGGCGGTCTTCCGGTTCTTATCTCGGAGTCACGTGGCCGCTAGGCACCCAAGGCAGTTTTTCGCTGAATGGCAACCATGAAATGTATGCCAACGGTAAGGCTTACTTCACAAAGTTCCTGCCCGTGCTCGGTGTCCGTGGATCTCAACGGGGCCAACTCACGAGCTACTTCAGTCTCGAGACAGACTCCTGGCGCATCCTCGGCATCGATACTGGATATAACTCCGTCGGCCTGCCCATTCTGAGCCAGATTCCGGGAATCAACGAAATTCCCGGCGTGGGCGGAAACTGCCGCCTCGAGGACGCGACGATCCAATGGCTGCGGGAGGTTGTAAAGCCGAAGGAAAATATCAAGGCTACCCTCCTTCTTTCTCACCACGAGTATTTCTCGTCGTTCGGCGAACAGGCCTACACAAAACCCGCCCGGCAACTGCATGAATTCTTTCCAACTCAGGAAGTGGTGTGGCTTTGGGGGCACGAGCACCGCATGGCGATCTATGATAAGTACCGGCTGGACGGCGGAATCACGGCCTACGGCCGCTGTCTTGGGCACGGAGGAATGCCTATCGAGGTTGGACATCCTCCTCACAGGACGAAGCTACCCCTCCAATGGTACGACCTGCGCTCTCACAATTTGCCGGATGGCTCGCTCGTGGGCCAAAACGGTTTTTTGAATCTTACTCTCGATCGGTCCGTGCTCCGGCTCGACTACCGGGACATCGAGAATGAATCTCTTCTGGTTGAGGAATTCACGGCAAAAGAGGGAGGGCGGCTACAGCATCATGTTGTTTACATCTCCAAGCCTGGATTGACGCCGTGGCTGTCGAAGTGAACTGAGCGTCCGCGAGTTAATTCTTCGAGCCGGCGAGAAGACCCGGAAGGAGCTTTTCTGCCACTAGAATTGCCGCTCCCGCCGCGCCGGCTTCTCCTCCCAGGTGGGAAACCGTTATCTTCAGATTCTGGGCTGAGCGGCTAAAAGTCCGGCCCCTGAGCGCATAGAAAAGTGGCTTCAGGATAAAGCTCTTGGCGGCGCGGGGCACTTCTCCACCCAGCACGATGGCCTCTGGGTTGAGGAGGTTCACGATCGTTGCGAGGCCGGTTCCCAGATGGAGTCCCGCCTCCCAGAGGACGGTGTGGGCAAACTGGTCGCGGGCTTTCGCCGCCGCTACAATCGCCTCGATAGTAAGGCGATCCGTGGGCTTTTCAATCAGCTTCTGGAGCCCCGAGTGGACGCCTTGCTCGAGGCCCGCCCGAACTCGATTCATGATGGCCCAGCCCGAAGAATAGACTTCCAGGCAACCGCGGTTTCCGCAGGAACAAAGGTCGCCCCGCTCTTCGATGGTGGTGTGGCCCAATTCTCCGGCCAGGTCGTCGGCGCCCAGATAAAGCTGCCGGTTCATGTAGATGGCCGCTCCGATCCCCATTGAAACCACCACGTACACAAAATTGCTGTATCCGTTGGCGGCTCCAAACTTCTCCTCGGCCAGCGCCAGGGTCCGCACACTATCCTCAACAACCACCGGGAGCCCGTATTTGTCCTGGATGATCTGTTGGAGGGGTACGTCACTCCATCCCGGGACCTTGGGCCAGAAAAGCACCGAGCCTGTTGCTCGTTCGACCACGCCGGAGATGGCGATCCCGATTCCTTTCAGTAGCCGATCGTGCTCAAGGATCGGCCGGACCTCGTGGTCGATGAGGTCAAAAACATGACCCTCACCTTTCTGGATTTCGGTGGGGATTTTTTTTAGACGAATGACTTCTCCCAGAAAGTCAGTGACCACGATTCGTGTATTGGCCCGGCCTATGCGAATCCCGATCAGATGGCCCAGGCTCGGCTTCACACGCAGCAGAACCCGTCGCCGCCCTGCCCGTGAAGGCGAACGCCCTGCTTCCTCCACCAGGCCTCTTCGCCGAAGCTCGGCCACCATGCTGCTGACGTTGCTCGGCGCTAGTTGAATCTTCTCCGCCAAGCCGGCCTGTGAAGCCGTCTTCTCCGAATAAATAGTATGAAGGATGCGCAGCAGCTCTTTTTTTTTCACGGGTTTGAAAATTCCAGTCGCTAAGGCTTACCCGGCTCCCTCCGCCTGCCTGCGGGCTCGCCAACCCCAGTGAGAAGGCGCCCGAGATACGAGGGCGGGTGAGGGATCATTTTCGTGCCCGGAAAAACTCTCAGGGGCTGTCATTCAGAGCGATAGCGAAGAACCCCAGCGTCGTAAAATCAAGTCCATACCGAGATCCTTTGTTCGCCTTCGGCTCCTCTGCATGACATGCCGCCCGGTCAGCGTGAGAAAAACGACCCCTCATCCGCCCTCCGGAGTTTACCCTGAGCAAAGCCGAAGGGTCGGACACCTTTTCCCCTGGGGAGAAGGTGGGGAGCCGATTCGCTCCTCATCGAATCGCCCTGAGCGGAGCGAAGGGGCTCACGGTAAACTCCGCGACCCGGATGAGGGTTCTTGATCGAAATTTACCGCGTCTCCGCGCTTGTATATTGTTTTTTCCCGGTTTCTTAGTTTCTCCATGAAGTTCGGAGAGTGCCAGCGATGCCCCACGGGGGGAGCGGGGCATCGCTGAAAAAGTTCGCCGTCGGGCCAAATTTTCGAGTAAAACGGTTCGATGGCTGTTGACCGGCGGGAGAGGCCGCTCCGCGCTGAGGCCCGATCCGGAAGGATCGAGAGCCTGTGGGGTAGATCGGCCCCCCGCCCTCTTCTCCCAGGCCGAGGAGAATCTGAGGCCTTTGGAGCCTGTGTTTTCAAGCTCGACCGGAGGAGCGTATTCAGGGTCGGGGAGCCGGAATCACAGCCTAACTCAAGGAGGCTGACGTGGACAAGAGAGATTATTGTGGTATCGAAGTGAGCTCCAAAGAATTGGTGGTGGCGCTGCGCCGGGGCGAGCAGACGCTTCCTTTGAAATCGTTTTCCAATACCCCGGAGGGTCATCGGGATATCGTTCGTTACCTGGTTCGCAAGGGTCGCACCGTGCGTGTCTGCCTGGAGTCGACCGGCGTTTATGGACTGGACCTGGCGCTCTTGCTCGTAAAACGAACCGGGATCGAAGTCATGGTTGCCAACCCGCGCGCGGTACGGAACTTCGCCCAAGCCTTGATGCAGCGAAGCAAGACCGACCCGCTGGATGCGGTGATGTTGCTGGAATTTGCGGCACGGATGCCTTTTCAGGCTTGGCAGCCGCCCTCGAAGACGGTCCTGCATCTCTGCGCGATGGCACGCCGTCTGGTGGCCCTCGCCGAGATGGGGGCAGCGGAGAAGAACCGTTTGCACGCAGCGCGCGCCGCGCAGGCTTTGCCGGAAGCGGTTCGAGAGGACCTGATGCGCAGCATCGCTTTTCATCGGCGTGCTGTCGACCGGCTGATCCGGCAAGCGCGGAAACTGATCGCTGCTGATGCCCTCCTCGAGGAACGCTTTAAAGAATTGGACAGCATTCCGGGTATTGGCCCTGCCAGTGCCATTGCCCTGCTGGCCGAGCTGTCGACGCTCTCGCCTGACCTGGGCGTTCGACAATGGGTGGCTTCGGCGGGGCTGGATCCGCGGGAGCACTCCTCGGGGACTTCGGTCCATAAAAAACCACGGATCAGCAAGGCCGGCAACCGCCACCTGCGCCGCGCGCTCTACATGCCCGCGTTGGTCGCCGTGCGCTTCGACCCGCATCTGCGCGCTTACTACCAGCACCTGCTGGACCGGGGCAAGCTCAAAATGCAGGCGCTGGTTGCCGTCATGCGAAAGCTTCTGCACGCGATCTTCGGTATGTTTAAGCATCGCCAACATTACGACGGCTCGAAGGTCTTCATGCTGCCTCACCCCGCCAACTCAGGCTCAGAGGCGGCAGCATGAGCAAAAAAATTCTCTTGAAATTCAAGAGAGAATCTACACCTGTCATGCCCCAGATTGGCAGCCAAAGGCCTGTGGGTGCGCAGGATGACAGTTTGGACGTTTTCAGCACCAAGTTTAAAAGTAAAACTTCAAGGCTAATTGTATCTGCCGTGCCGCATTGAGGGTGGAAGTCACCACGCCGCCGGACGCCGCATTGACGCTGCCGGAAGGCGTCGAGAACGTGGGCGTGTTGAGCAAGTTAAAGAATTCAGCCCGGAACTGCAACGTCTTGGATTCAGTAACTTTGAAGTTCTTCAGCAAGGCAAAATCCCACTCCTTCAGTGGGTCAGCTCTGAGGACGTTGCGCCCTCCTGTCCCGTATCGAGCTTCTTTGGGCGGCAGGGACCACCAATCCTGATCGTTCGGGAACAAGGCGGTGCAGGAGGAGTTCGACGAGGTGAAGTACCAGCACGATACATTGTTCGTCTGGATGGGCGCGGCGATGATGTCCGGCCTTTGACCCCCAACACCGGTGTTCGCCTGATCCTTCGTGATCGTTGGCGTGAAGGGCAAACCCGACTGCAGGGTGAGAACGCCCGACACAATCCATCCGCCCAACACCTGATTCGCCACGCCGTGCATGCTGCTCAGAAAATGCTGCCCTTGGCCAAACGGGAGCTGATAGTCATAACTGGCGGCGCTGGACTGCGTTCGGTTCAGGTCACAAACGGCGTAGCTTGCGCCGATGAGCGATTCGGTTGGAGCGCCGTTGTTATCCATGCACTTTGAGTAGGTATAATTTCCGAGCAGGGAGAGCCCGTGCCAGGTGCGGGAGTTCACACTGACTTGAAGGGCGTTGTAGTTGGCCAAGCCGCCATACTGATACTCGCTTATCGTACCCCACTGAATCAGAGGGCGTCGCGGTTGGATCTCGCCAGCGCCTGGAGCCGGATTGTTGACGCCTATATTTTGTAAGAGATGGTGCGTGTTATTGCCCACATAGGCCACATTGAGTGAAAGCGCGGAGGTTATTTCATGTTGGACGGTGAAATTCCATTCTTGAATATAGGTTAAAGTCTGATGCCCGAATTCACCGGTATCAAGAGATGGAGTGGAACAAGAAATGGCTACAAACCCCAAAGGACACGGCTGGCCAGGATTTGGGTTAGGGACGCCTGCCAGAGGGGCACCGAGGAAGAAGTTGGCCCACGTGCGCGTCGGCAAGGCAGGCGCGGTGTTGTTGAACTCTGTATCTGTGACGGTATCGGGCGGTACGCTTACTGTATTGTCGGGCCCCGTGTTATCTGGATATGCATAAAATATCCCATAGCCCGTCCGGATGGCCCACCGATTCTTTCCAAAAGGTTTCCACGCAAAACCTACCCGCGGAGCAAAATCTGTCTTATCCGCGTCGACCACCGAGAGCGGGAGGCCGAGAGAGTTGGTATAAACGATCCTATCCTTATACAAAGGCAGGAGCTGGGCGCTGAGGGGCCGAGCGTTTACATCGAAGTTGGAGGGAATAATCAGCTTCCCACTGGTGAGATTTATCCCGCTGATCTGGCCATACTCTCCCGAAAAGAAGGGATTGTACTCCCACCGCAAGCCGAGATTCAGCGTCAGGTTCTGCGTGGCTCGGTAATTATCCTGAAAGAATAAGGCCGGCCAATTACCGTAAGTAGACCATGCCGGCGCGCCAGGGTCACGCGTAACGCTGTCAGGCAGGCCTAATAAAAAATCGCTAAAGGCGTTTCCTGTGTACTCTGGAAGGAAGTTGAAGGTGCCCTGTGTACTGCTTCCGGTGATGTACGTGTCGGTATTGTGGTACAACTGAAACCCCATCTTCATGTCGTGGTTGCCGCTGTTGTGACTCAAGGTGTCCTGATATTCCCAGGTCCGTATATGATCCCTTTTCGGCTCCTGGTTGCTGGGCGCGCCAGTAAAGCCAGAGTAGCCCGAGATGTTGATTTGCGGGAAACCTCCGTAAAGCTGGTCATCAAAGCCTAGATAGTTCGCCTGGTCGGGCAGGCCGAAGAATGTGCCCGGCAACGGCGCGCCAAAAAGGAAGAGCATGCGGTAGTATCCAAACTGGGCGACATTGAGCCAGTGGGCATTGAAGATGTGGGTATAGGCCATGGTGAAATCTTGTCCCCTGGAGTGATCATCTAGAATACCCAGTGCAGGAAACGCGTTCGGGTTCGCCTCAGTGTCGTTATTAATCGAATACCGGCCCATCAGGTGGTCCCGAGAGGTGATATTCTCATCCATTTTGAGGTCCCCTTTCGCCGTGTTTAATGCCAGGCGATTACCGAAGACCGCATAGTCCGTGTTTCCTACCGCGAAGTTCGGCTGCGGCATATATTTCAGGAAAAACTGGCCTTGGGGCGAAAACATCGTCGAAGGAATCGTGTTATTTGGAAAGGGCTGATAGTTGTTGTAGGGGTTAAGGAGTTGGGTCTTGGGGAGCAATGCACTGAAATCGCCTTGCCGCATGGCCGGGCTGGGAACGATATTGTCGAAGACTAAGTCTTGCCGGACCAGGGTTTCCTCAAAGTCGGCGAAAAAGAAAGCCTTGTTTCGCTTGATGGGCCCACCCAGCGTGCCGCCAAACTGATTTCGTTTTAGAATGTCTTTGGTTTGTTTCGAGCCTTTTGGAGTTACGAAGAAGAAATTGCGAGCGTCGAAAGCATCGTTTCGCAGGAACTCCCAGAGGTCGCCATGGAACTGGTTCGTCCCGCTCTTGATCACTGCCGTCACCACCGTCGGCGTGCGCCCGTATTGCGCGCTCATGTTGCCGCTTTCCACTTTGAACTCCTGGAGCGCATCGACATTTGGCTGAATGTCGGTACCTCCATTATTGTTTTCAAGAATGCTGGAGCCGTCCAACGTCCAGCCGGTCTGGTCCGTCGGCCCACCATTAATACTCACGTTAACAGCCGTGGCCCGAATGGCGCTGGAACTGGTGTAAGGGTTTTCGCCGCCCGGCGTGTAAGTGGCGCCTGGAGTGAGCTGCGTGAGCTGCCAGAATGAGCGGCCATTCAGGGGGATGTTATTCAACACCTTCCTGGTCACAACCTGGCCCACGTCGGAGGTGGTTGTGGAAATCAAGGGCGTGGAGGTGGTGACGGTAACCTGCTGGGTGGTTACGCCGACTTCCAAGACGGCGTCCATTCTGGCCGTCTGACCAACTTGCAACACAACATTTGGGTTCGAGGTCTTTTTGAACCCTGGCATGGTCACAGTCAGGGAATAGTGCCCCACGGGCAGGTTCGTAATCGTATAGTCTCCGCTGGCGCTTGTTGAGGTGGTGCGCTCGATTCCAGTGCCTTGGTTTTTGACGGTTACCTTCGCATTGGGAACCACGGCGCCGCTGGTATCCTTCACCGTCCCAACGACGGTCGCAAGGTTTACCTGCGCCGGCAGGCCTGCGGCAAGGATGAACAGCAGGGCCGCACTCGCAAGGCATACAATAGCACTTCGAAACATAGCTCCTCCTTTTTCAGCTTGGTTGAGGGATGATGAAATTCCCGAGAAAAGCCCACGGTACAAAAAGACGTGCCACTTTCATCCTGAGCATCCCAAGCCTTCGGCTGCCAACCCGGGGCGTGATAAAGCGTAGCGCGGAGTTGTCCTTTAACTCCGCGGCTTTTGTTTATGCCCAAACGAAATGCCGCAGAGTTTCTGAGCCACGAAACTCTGCGCTACTC